>JAISKK010000012.1 GCA_031260965.1 Desulfovibrio sp.
TGTGTTGCCGGCGTTGTCGCCATCACCTGAAGCCCACCAGCCGAAAATACCGGGAATCAAGCTGATATTATTGCCGAGGTTGAGCTTGTAATCCAAACTGGCAGACAGGAACCAGCCACGGGTGCCATAGCCGGCCTCGTAAGCCGGATCAGGTACAAAACCGGCTATGCTGTTTTTGTTGGCGCTACCATATATGACGTCAAAGTTGAAGACCAGAGGATCCAGAAGATTGAACCTCAGGTTCGTACCCAGCCACCAAGCAGCGGCGCGGTCGTTGGAAGTGACCCCGTTACCCATCACCCCAACTGCATTAGCATTTACGTCAGATCTGTTGCGGGCACTACCATATGCATAGTTATAGTATCCGGAAGATGCGCCTATATTGGCCCACATGAACCAGGGTTTGATGTCCAAGCCGATGTTGCGGAAACTCATGGGCAGGATCAAAGCGAAGGCATCAACTTCGTCATAGCGCTGTCCTGAATCTATACCACCGGCGGTTAAGCCGTCTTGCTGGTACGGGTCAAAAGGACGCGCCCAGACAAAGGTGATGCCCAGCCAGTCCGTAATCGGGCTGCTGACGGTGATACCGGCTACGTCAGCGTTGAGAACAGGCTGACCTACCGGACCGGAGGGCAGTGCGATGGGCTGCATACCCATGCGTACCTGCACAGGAGTGTTCGGGATGATCCAGTCAAGATACAGGTGTTTGGTCACCACATTGGCGCCATCGGCGTTGATTTGACCACCACCACCGACATCACTGGTAGTGCCAGCACCTCTGCCCCAGTCCAGGGTGATTTCGAAGAGGGCGACACCTTGCAGATATTCATTGATGATGAAGTTGATCTGCGTGCGCAGGCGCTGGTTGGCATGGAAGCTGTCGCGGCTCCTGTCGCCAGTGCGTTCGTTGGAGCTACGGTTGTAGCTGCTTGCGAAACCTTCGTTCACCAGCCAGCCGAAGCTGAACCACATGTTGCCCTTGACCTTGACATCGACGCCATCCGCTTTGGCGGCGGAGAAGCTGCCGAGCATCAGAGCCATGGCAAGCAATAATACTGTGATGCGTTTCATAATCTTACCTCCAATTTTGCAAGTATGAAACATTGATGGCTTCTTCTAAATCCTTCTCCGAGGCTATAAGTATTTTCAACACTTTCGCTATATACAATTTTTCGTATAATACCCTCTAAACCTTTGACATAAGCGTACGCCGTAAGTATGTTGCTCTTTGTAGCGCAGCATGACGGTACGTCGTTTCCATCTCAAGTAGCGGGGCAAGAGCGGGGCAAAATTAATGGCAAATGATAAGATAAAGACCAGCTTTCTTGGTGTCAGGTATCGGGAACATCCAACAAGAAAACACGGCATTCGAGCTGACCGTTGCTTTTTCATCCGCTACAAGGTGGACGGCAAAGACAAGGAAGAGGTGGTCGGATGGAGTTCCGGCGGCATCACTGCCGAGGGGGCCTTCAAGTTGCTCTCCACGATACGGGCAAATCTTCGGACGGGCGCCGGGCCGCGATCCATCTCTGAAATGCGGCAGGAACGTGAGCACCTTGAAGAACAGGCAAAGGAGGAACTGCGCCGGAAGGAAAAAGTAAGTTTAACCTTCGGCGAGTTTTGGGAGACAGAATATTATCCGGTTGCCAAAGCAACAAAAACATGGCGGTCTGTGGATACGGAAAGGGGGATGTACAGCAGATGGATTGGCCCGGCTATCGGCGACATCCCATTGCAGAAGCTTGATGCGGCAAAAATAGAAGATCTGTCTCTCCATGCTCAAAAATCCGGAAAGAGCGCGGCTACTGTGCGCTATATTTTAGCAGTTGTTTCTCAAGTCTGGAGCAAGGCGGTTGCGCGGGGAATTGTCACGGGAGAATGCCCTGTCCGCCTTGTGAAAAAACCCCGGCAGGATAACAGGCGCATGCGTTTTCTCTCGCGCGATGAGGCCCGCGCATTGCTTGAGGCATTGGCGGAACGCTCGCAAGACATGCATGATGAAGCCCTGTTGTCTTTGTTCTGCGGCCTGCGCGCCGGTGAAATTCACGCCCTGACCTGGGGGGATGTGGATATGGTGAATGAAATTATCGCCATCCGGGACCCAAAGAATAAGAACAACCGCCATGCCTTTATGGTGCAGGAAGTGAGGACCATGTTCATGCGGCGGCACAAGGGACAGGAGAAAGGAGAACTGGTGTTCCCTGCCTGCAACGGCAAGCAGCGCTATTGGGTGTCCGATACCTTTGCGAAAACGGTGGAACGCTTGGGGCTGAATAATAACATAGTGGACGCCCGGCAAAGAATTGTGTTTCATTCTTTGCGGCACACCTTCGCAAGCTGGCTGGTCCAGGGCGGAACCCCGCTTTATACAGTGGCCGAGCTTATGGGGCATACCTCGCTGGACATGACGCGGCGCTATAGTCACCTTGCGCCGGATTCACTGCGCAAAGCAGTCATGAGCCTGCAAGGGAAGCTGGAAGCGCAGGCATGACCCGATCTTTTCAACGTTGATCTGCTCAAGTCATCTTCAGTATCTGCGACAGCGGGGCAGGAGCGGGGCAAACCGCCCATATGCCAAACGATGCTCACGATTTTATCATAAGTCGGGGGTGTGCGTCTGGTGTTAAGGCTTGAATAGGCAAGGTCTTTGTCAGGTTTTGGAAAATGAAGCGGCGACAGGCGCTACGCGCTTGCCGCCGCTTCACTGCGAGGACTTGCGGGGGAAACCCGCAAGCTTTTTGTGAATTAGTACATACCGCCCATACCGCCCATTCCGCCCATGCCGCCGCCGCCCATGGGGGGCATGTCTTTCTTGGGCTCGGGTTTTTCGGCTATGGCGCATTCGGTGGTGAGGAGCAGAGAGGCCACGGAGGCCGCGTTCTGCAGGGCGATGCGCGCCACTTTTTTGGGATCGATGACTCCGGCCTTGTTCAGGTCGCAGTATTCGCCGATGGCGGCGTCAAAGCCGAAACCGTCCTTGTGGTCGCGGACCTTCTCCACAACAATGGAGCCTTCAAAGCCGGCATTGATGGCGATCTGACGCAGAGGCTCCTCAATGGCCCGGCGCACCAGGTTGACAGCGGCGGCTTCGTCGTCGTCGGCCGGTTTTACATCGTCCAGAGACTTGGACACGCGCAGATAAGCCACGCCGCCGCCGGGCACAACGCCTTCCTCGACAGCCGCGCGGGTGGCGTGCAGGGCGTCTTCGACGCGGTCCTTCTTTTCTTTCATTTCTGTTTCCGTGGCTGCGCCGACATGAATGACGGCCACGCCGCCCACGATTTTCGCCAGACGTTCCTGAAGCTTTTCGCGGTCGTAATCGGAAGTGGTTTCTTCAATCTGGGCGCGGATCTGTTTGACCCGGGCCTTGATATCGTCGGACTTTCCGGCCCCGTCCACAAGGGTAGTGTTGTCCTTGTCAATGACCACACGCTTGGCCGTACCCAGATCGGACACGGCGAGATTTTCCAGTTTGGTGCCCATTTCTTCGGACACGACCTGACCGCCGGTCAAAACAGCGATATCCTGCAACATGGCCTTTCTGCGATCCCCGAAACCGGGGGCCTTTACGGCCACGACCTGGAGGGAACCGCGCAGCTTGTTCAGCACCAGCGTGGCCAGAGCTTCACCGTCAACGTCTTCGGCGATAAGTACCAGCGGACGGCCCAGTTTCACGATTTGCTCAAGCACGGGAAGCATTTCCTTCATGCTGGAGATCTTTTTCTCATTGATGAGAATGAGGGGTTCGTCCAGTTCACAGATCATCTTGTCGGCATTGGTGACAAAATAAGGGGAAAGGTAGCCGCGGTCGAACATCATGCCTTCCACGACTTCCAGGGTGGTGTCCAGACCTTTGGCTTCTTCGACGGTGATAACCCCTTCCTTGCCCACTTTGCCCATGGCTTCAGCTATGATGTTGCCTATGGTGCTGTCGGCGTTGGCGGAAATGGTTCCGACCTGGGCGATTTCTTTCTGATCCCGGGTGGGTTTGGCGATGCCTTCCAGTTCACTCACCAGACGGGCAACGGCCTTGTCGATACCGCGTTTGATGGACATGGGGTTGCGCCCGGCGGCGACCAGCTTTACCCCTTCCTTGTATATGGCCTGAGCGAGGATGGTGGCGGTGGTGGTGCCGTCGCCGGCGATGTCGCTGGTTTTGGAAGCCACTTCCTTGACCATCTGCGCACCCATGTTTTCGAATTTGTCTTCCAGTTCGATTTCTTTGGCAACGGTTACGCCGTCTTTGGTGATAACCGGAGAGCCGTAGGATTTTTCAATAACTACATTACGACCTTTGGGGCCAAGGGTCACCTTGACCGCATTGGCAAGGGTGTCCACGCCCCGGCTGAGGCGCTCGCGGACTTTGGCGTCAAACATAATTTCTTTTGCGGGCATTGTTATTACTCCTGAAAGTTATTGGGCTCTTAAATGTTAGCGCAGACAATCAGCCGATAATGGCGAGGATGTCGTCCTCACGCATAACCAGATGATCTACTCCGTCCAGTTTTATCTCGGTGCCGGCGTATTTGTTGAACAGCACCAGATTGCCAGACTTAACTGTCATGGCAATGGCTTTTCCGTTCTCAGCGATTTTGCCGGGTCCAACAGCGATAACTTCGCCCTTGGAGGGTTTCTCCTTGGCGGTATCCGGAATGAAGAGGCCTCCAGCGGTTTTTTCTTCGCTTTCGAGGCGCTTGACCAGGACACGGTCGTTAAGGGGAGTGAGCTTCATAATGCAAAAACCTCCACAGAAATTGAGTTTTGATTAAATCTATCAGGATAAATTGCGCCGAGGGGACGCTCTCAAGACATGCTTAAGATAAGGTCGGATTCGCGATTGGAAAGGGGCATTTGGCATTTTTTTATAAATTTTTTTCGAGATCTGTAAAATCAATGCCTTAGCATTAAAAAAAGAGTCCTGACCTGCAACCTGACGACGGTTCCTGCGCTGACGGAGCGAATCCGGGTGCTCGCTCTGAACAATTTTGAAGCCAGCGCGACATCCTGCTCTTTCAGGGGCTCAGTTTGGAACTATGCGGCGCAGGGAATCCGTTCCGGAATCCTGCCCGGAGCCCGGTCCCTCGTTTGCGGACGGTTTGCCGTCTTTGTCCTTTTTCTGTGCCCGGGCCGGGTCCGGAATATAGGGCATGGTGCGTTTATCCAGGGATTCCGGCATTCTCGGCCCGGCAAGGTTTGGCGGTCTGTAGGCCCCGTCCCCGTAGCCCGGAGTCGTCTGTTCCAGAGCCGGAGGGGGCGCTGCGTATTCGGGCTGGGGACCGTGGCGGAATTGATAGTCACGGGCCTTGAAATCGTTGTCCCGCATCCAGGGATCACTCGGGCTGTTGCCCACATAGCCCCGCTGGAAGTCCCGGGGATTGTTGCTGTAAGAACCGGGCGGGGAGGAGGGGAGGGGAGGGGCCGCTCCGAGTGTGCTTACTCCCTGCACAGTGCCGGCGGCGAGATAAAGGGCCTGGTCCGGGGACGGCGCGGCATTTTCTTCGGCCCGCGCGGACAGGGGCGGGAGCAGAGCAAGACAGATAAGGCAGATATATATGCGCATGGCAACACTCCGGAAAAAGACTGGCGGCCGGGCGCAGGCCCGTATATTTGCCGCTTATCAAGGTCTATGTATTTTCCGGGAAATTGTCTATAGAGATTTTGTGACTGTTTCGTTCCTGAACAAATTTTAAAAGCGCGGGAGAAGAGATTATGCCCACGAACCGGGATATAAGGATGAAAATCCGGGAAGGGAAAGCCTCAGTCGGGACCTGGCTGCAACTGCCCTGCCCGGAAATAGCGGAAATAATCGCCCGCATGGGCTATGAATGGGCGGCTGTGGACCTTGAACACGGCGCTTTTACCCGCGCCTGCCTGCCGGACATGTTCCGCGCTCTGGAACTTTGGGGAACCCTGCCCTTCGCGCGTCTGGCCGAGGCCAGTCTCACCCAGAGCAAGTATGCCCTGGAATCCGGAGCCGCCGGGCTTATTTTTCCCATGATTGAAAGTCGGGAGCAACTGGATCGGGCTATTGAGTGCAGTATTTATCCGGGAGGGGAGTTCTTTGGGACGGGACGGCGCGGGGTCGGCTTTTGCCGGGCCAACTCTTACGGGCAGGACTTTGACAGCCACTTGAGCAACAAAGGTCCCGGACAGGAAATCGTTCTGGTGGCCCAGATTGAACACATAAACGCCGTGCAGCGTCTGGACGAGATTTTCGCCCACCCCCGTCTGGACGCCTGTATGGTCGGACCCTATGACCTCTCCGCTTCCATGGGTCTTACGGGGCGTTTTGACGAGCCGGCCTTTCTGGATGTTGTGGCGCGCATTGAGCGCAAGGCGGAGGAGTACCGGATCGGCAAGGGCTACCATGTGGTCTGGCCGGACGAGGCGGCTTTGCGTGACAAGATCCGGAGCGGCTATACCTTCCTGGCTTACGGCATGGATAGCGTCTTTCTGCGCAAGGGGGGGAAGGTTCCGGAATTGTAGGTATTTTCTCCGGTTGTTTACTGCGCTACGACAAAATTGCCGGGGTAGCCGGCCCGCATTTCATCCGCCGCCTGTTCGGCCTTCTTCAGACTGGGATAGGGACCGGCCTGGACGCGGAAAAAGCCGACGTCTTCAGCGAAATAGCTGCGCGCCCCTCCGGTTTCCGCTTTAAGCTTCGTCACCAGACGGTCGGCGTTGCCTTTGCCGGAAAAAGCCCCCACCTGGACATAGAAGTGCCCGGTCAGGTCGCCGTCCTTGAGTCCCGGCACTGAGCCTTGGGTGAGCAGGATAACCGGGGCCGTGCCCTTGGCGATCATGCCGATGCGTTCCGCCGCCGTCCGTGTCAGGTCGATGACCCGATCCGACACAAAGGGGCCGCGATCATTGATGCGCACGACCACGGATTTGCCGTTTTCCCGATTCGTGACCAGCACTTTGGTTCCGAAAGGCAGAAGCTTGTGGGCGGCCGTCATCCCGAACATGTCGTAGCGTTCGCCGTTGGCGGTCGTTTTGCCGTGAAAATCCGGCCCGTACCAGGAGGCGACGCCTTCTTCCCGGAAATCGTGGGAGGAGAGCAGGGGATAATATGTCTTCCCCCTGACGGTATAAGGTTTTGTGCCCTTTGTCCCTTTGGGCACGCTTACCCCGGCCGGCGCAGTGCCTTCGCCTGAACCGGAACCGCGCAGTCCGCAAGCGCTGAGGGCAAGGCAAAGTGCAAGGACCGGAAGAAGGGAGAGGGATTTTGCGCGCATCATCTGTCCTTTTTAATGTCCGCGTAGAGGACCGCAAGGCAGGCGTCGGCCAGGGCCGTCAGGCTGGACACATTTTTTTCCGCGGGCAATCCCGAGGCCGCGTAGGCCAGGGGAAGCTCGGTGCAGGCTGTGGCCACAGCCAGATTTTTTTCTTTCCACAGCCCTTCGGCAATGGACCGCATAAGCGTGCCGGATTCCTTCACCGCCCCGGCCTTGACCAGTTCAACGCAGCGTTGCGTTTTTTCCTGCGTCCGCTCTGAAACCATGTGGAAGACGTAGCCCATGTCGTGGGCGTATCTGCCGTACAAGCCACTGGCGATGGTCCCGGTGGTGGCCAGAAGCCAGGCCCCTTCAGGGCTTGTAAGGTGGGCGGCGGTTACGGTTTCCCGCACTATATGCACAAAGGGGCGGGGCAGATCGGCCGCGAAACGGTCAATAAATACATGGGCCGTGTTGCAGGGACAGGTGAGGAGATCCGCGCCCCAGGCCGCGAGTTTATCCAGGCCGGAGCGGATTCTCGCCTCCGGATCCGGCCCGTGGCCGGCAATGGCCGCGCTGCGGTCCGGGATACCGGGGTCCGAAAACATAATGACCCTGGGGTGTTCCTGATCCAGCTTCGCCTGAGCGCGCAGGGCCAGCAGACGCAAAAATTCGGCGGAGGCGGCGGGACCCATGCCTCCCAGAACTCCGAGGATTTTTTGCGGCGCGCTGGCTGTCATATGCTGCCTTTGGCTATTATGAACGATGCAGCCGGTCGGGGGAACGGTCCAGCGTGGCCAGGGCGCGGGCTGCGCCCTCGTGCTCCGGGTTAAGGCGCAGGGCCGTTTCAAAACAGGTCCGGGCACGCTTTTCCCGGCCGCTTTTCAAAAACACATAACCCAGGTTAAAGGCCACAGTATCCGAGACTTGCGGGAAATTTTCGTTCAAACTCAGCGACTTTTCCATACAGGTCCGGGCTTCGCCCATCTTTTCTCCCTGGGCGTAGGCCATTCCAAGGTTGTAGTGCAGCCCTTCGTCCTCCGGGGCGATTTTCAGGGCGCGCGTATATTCCGCTATGGCTTCTTCCCATTTGCCCTGGCGGCGCAGATTGATGCCGAGCATGTTGAAGACCCGCAGGTCTTCGTGGGTCAGATGCTCTTTTTTTATGTTCAGGGCCTTGCGCAGGAAAATTTCGCTGCGTAGCGGGTCTTTTTCGGCATAAAGCCCGGCTATGCGCTCGGCCATGGAAGAGATGAGGGCGGCGGCCTCTTTTTCCGCCTGGGCCAGCGCGCTTTCAAAGAGGCCGGCGGCTTTTTCGTCCTGCCCCAGCGTAAGGTTTATCTCACCCATGTTGATTTTGCGGTCCATGTTCAGGGGGGAGAGTTTGTCCATGCGCTCAAGGTAGTTCAGGCATTGCTCCATTTCGCCCATTTCTTCGGCAAGGGACGCCAGTCTGTTGAGAGGCTCAAGGTATAGGCCGGAGCTGTCCGCAGCCTGCTTGTAAGCCTGTCTGGCGGCATCCATATTGCCCATGGCCCGTTCGGCGTCCCCCAGAATCATCAGACCGGCCGCGCTGCCCGGTTTCATCTGCAAAATCTGCTCGGCCGCGTCTTTGGCTTTTTCCGGCTGGTCCTGCTGTAAAAGGCTCTTGGCCAGATCAATGGACTCGCCCAGTTGGTTCTGGGGTTTTATGGTAAAGGCCAGCTTTTCCATTATGGTCTGTGTGGACACGGGTTTGGCGATAAAATTGTCCGCCCCGGATTCATACAGGTAAATAACGCGGTTCTGCTCAATCTCCACAGTGAGAATCAGGATGAAAATCCGGGGAAAGGCTTCCTTGATCTCCTTGACCGTCAGGGACATGTCCCGGCTTTTGAAGATGCGCTCCAGAATCAGAAAAGGACGCCGTCCTCTGTCCGCCGCCGTTTTGATGGTTTTGATCAGCTTGTCGGCCTCCGGGACATTGTCTATGACGTCCGTGAGCACAAGTCCGAGCTGTTTGCCGAGGAGGGAGCGAAAGGCCTTGAGGAAGGACTGGTCTTCGGTGAGCAGGACAAATAAACCCCGCTCATCGCGCGTAAAATCCGCTATGGTTTTTTCATAGTGGGAGGATTTAATCCGAACTTGCTCCTGGGCCGCAGTCAATTGAGCCGCAGACATTGGCATCCTTCGCCCCGGATAAGGCGCGTCCGCCTGCGCGCCCGGCCCGGGCCATGTGCTGGAGTTGGGGACGGTTATACATGCGGCGCGCCCGACCGGCCATTGGCTGGAGTTGGAGGACGGTTATATTGGCGGCACGCCTGCACGGCAACAAGGCATCATATAAAAATTCAGGACAGACTGTCCAGAATTTTTCCCTGATCCGTGAGCAGGGTATAGAGCAGACGTCCCACAGGATCTTCACGGGCGCCCAGAATGGCGCGCGCGGCGGCCTCGGAGAAGATGCCCGCGCGGTCCTGCAAAACCTCGGCGCTGGAAGTAAAGCTCGCCTCCAGAGCCTGCCAGCTCAGGTCCTGAATGCGCGCCGTACCCAGAGCCTGGTTAAGTCTGAACAGGGAATCGGCGAGGGTGGCGGAGTCTGTAACATCATCCCAGGTTGGAAGAGCTGAAGGAGTTGAGAGACCGGAAGAAGTGGATGTCCAGTCGGACCAGTCAGTCAGGATTATGTCCTTGTCCATGCCGCCCATGCGAATCTGTATCTTTCCGCTTTGGGTGCGCTCGTCCGCAGCCCATTTTGTCCCGTCCAGCAGACTCATGCCGTTATAGGAAGTCGTCTTTATCAGGTTGGCTATATCGGCGGCCGCGCCCTTATAGGCGTTTTCTGCGGCCGTCTTCTGCTCCGGCGTCCAGGAGGAGGAATAGTTGGCCGCGATATCGCGCATGGTGGTCAGGGCCTGCATGACGCCCTGACCAGTTGTATGCAGGCTGGCGGCGATACTTTGCCCTTCCAGGGCGTTTTGCGCGGACTGGTGCAAGGTTCCCGCGCTTGCCCGCAACTGGCCGGTTATGGCCTCGGCGGCTATTTCCCGCCCGCTTTTCTGGCGCGGGGCGAGCAGGCGGTCCACCAGACTTTCCGTTTGACCGTCCGTCACCAGGCGCGTGATCAGCTCTTTCTGGACAGCCAGCAAGGTTGACAAATTGTCGCTGGAATAAAAAGCCATGCGTTCTCCGGAAGCAAAATAAGGTTCTGGAACGCTTGTCGGCAGATTGATGACAAAACTTTAGGCTTTATGCCCGGTGTTCGTTTTTCAGTCTTCAGTAAGCATGCCCCATTTGAGCACGCTGTCTTCGGGGATGTCCACCCTGGCCTTGAGACCTATGATCTCGTCATACAGACGCGGACTGAGACCGTGGGCGGGGCGTTTGAAAGTCAGATCCGCCGCGCTGATTACGGCCCCGGCCCGGATGTCCGCGGCCGCCACCAGACTGCGTCTGGCGTTTGCCCGCGCCGGGGCTTCCGAAGGCAGACTGCGCAAATCGGATCCGCCGATGCGGGCCGAGGTCCTTTCAAGCCTTTGCCGGAAATTGCGCAGGTCCGTTTTGTCCATGGCGTGGTAATGATCATTGCCGGGCAGGCTTTTGTCGTGAGTGAAATGTTTTTCCAGGATACGCGCTCCGAGCAGAACGGCAGTGAGCAGAACGCCCATGTCGCCCGGCAGGGTGTGATCCGAATAGCCGATGGGCAGATCCGGGAAAAGTTGGCTTAGAGAGCAAATTTTGCCCAGGGCCGCGTTTTCGTCCGCTGTCGGGTAGTTGAGAACACAGTGCATGAGGGCCAGATCGTTGCCCGCCTCGCGGATCCAGGAGACGGCTTCCACGATTTCATAGGCCTCCGAGGCTCCGCAGGAAAGGATAACCGGTTTGCCGAAGGCGCTGATGAAGCGGATAAAAGGTTTATCGGTAATGTCCGAGGAGGATATCTTGAAGACATCCATGAGATCATTCAGGAAGGTCGCGGATTCCCTGTCAAAGGGGGTGGACATGAACTCTATGCCGGCCGTCTCGCAGTGGCGTTTTAAGGCCTCGAACTCGTTTTTCCAGAATTTGTCGTGGCGGCGGAAAAGTTCGTACTGGCTTTTGGTCGGCTCTTTTTCCGTGTCCCAGTAAGCTGGAGAGTCTTTGGAAGCCAGGGTTTCAGCCTTGTAGGCCTGAAACTTTACGGCGTCCGCTCCGCCTTCCCTCGCTTCGTCTATAAGCCTGCGGGCAATGTCCAGGCTGCCTTCGTGATTGACCCCGGCCTCGGCTATGATGAAAGGCGGATAAAGACCCCTTGAGTTGACAAGGGCTGCCCCCCCGCGGGGGGCGGTTGAGAAAAATTCAAGTATTTTCATGGTGTTGCCTCTTGATAAAAATATATCCCCTAATTTATGAAATTGCAAAAGCGATTTTGCCTTCGACTTTTGTTTTGTCGCGGGAGCGCAATAAAAAGCGTTGAAATTCCCCCCGAGTTTAGCTAGTCTGCCGAGGTGCTACGGGGCCGGTTTTTGCCGGTATTTAAAGAGCGGGTCAGCCCCCGGCGTGGTCGCATTCAGAGCATTTCATTTGTGCAATGCTCGCAAGGAGAAAACATGAGTTCAGAGATTGAGCTTTTAATCCCCGGAGCGGAAGACGGCGTTATGCCGGACCCGGACCTTCCTTCCGGAGCGGACGCGGCGGAAAACGAAGACATGACCTTTGCGGAGATGCTGGCGCGCCAGGAAGGCGAGACCGCTCCCGGTCGCGGTCTTGAACAGGGGCAGCGGGTCAGCGTGCGCATTGTGGCCATTACCGCCGATACAATTTTTGTCAGCACCGGGGAAAAGGTGGACGGCATAGTTGAGCGGGAGGAGATGGAAAAAGACGGCGAGCTTCTCTGCGCGGTCGGGGATACGCTGGATCTTTACGTTGTCAATGCCGGTCCGCAGGAAGTCAGACTCTCCCGCATCCTGCGTGGAGCAGGCAGTCTGACCGCCCTGGAGCAGGCGCGCGAAAACGGGCTTCCCGTCGAAGGCAAGGTGCTGGCTCTAATCAAGGGCGGTTATGCCGTGGACATCATGAAACGGCGCGCTTTCTGCCCGCAGAGCCAGATGGACCTTCACCCCTCCTCGGACCCGGAAAGCCATGTCGGGCAGCTTTATCCTTTCCTGATTACCCGCCTGGAAAAAAATGGACGCAATATAGTCGTTTCCCGCCGTTCTTTGCTTGAGCGCGAACAGATGGAAAACCGCGAGACCCTCCTGGCCGACATCAAGGCCGGGGATGTGCGCGAAGCTGTCGTTACGCGCTTTGCGCCTTTCGGGGCTTTTCTGGAACTCGCTCCGGGGGTTGAGGGTCTGGCCCATCTTTCCGAACTTTCCTGGTCCCGCGTCGGACAGGCGGAGGAAGCGCTCAGCATAGGCGATCGCGTGCGCGTGAAAATTCTGGAGATCGAAACGGACAAAAAAACACCGCGTATCTCCCTGTCTCTGCGTCAGGCTGCGGATGACCCCTGGGCGGGTCTTGCCGAGCGTTTGCAGGCCGGGGATATAGTCGGCGGCAAGGTCGTGCGCCTCGCTCCCTTCGGGGCCTTCGTCGAAGTTCTGCCGGGCATAGAGGGTCTGGTGCACATCTCCGAGCTTTCCCATGAAAAACGTATTCTCAAGGTTGAGGATGCGGTAAGTCCGGGGGATATGGTGTCGGTGAAAGTCAAGGAAGTGGATGCGGAAAAGAGGCGCGTGTCCTTGAGCCTGCGCGACGCCGCCGGCAATCCTTGGGACGGCGTGCAGGAGTCCCTGCCTCTGGACGCCGAAATCAGCGGCAGTGTGGAAAGGCATTCCCCTTACGGCATCTTTGTCTGTCTTTCCCCCGGGCTGGTCGGCCTGCTCCCCAAATCCGCCCTGCACAACTCTCCTGCCGGGAAAAGCCTGGAGCGCCTGCCTGCGGGAGCGGAAATCAAGGTGCGCGTCAAGGAAATTGACGGCGAAAGACGGCGCATCAGTCTGGTTCTGGCCGATGCGGGCGCGGGGCAAGATGCGGCGCTTTTGGAAAAAGACTGGAAAAAACACGTCCCCAAAACGCCGCCGGCTCCGGCCGTTGGCTCTCTGGGCCTCGCTCTGCAAGCCGCCCTGCAGAAGAAAAAGAAATGACGCGGTCCCGAATATGGCTTTTTAAAGGCAAATATCTTTGCTTGGCAAAGTGATCGGTCGGGCATCCCTTTGCGCCCTTGTCCTTTTTCTGGCCTTATGCAGCCTGTGGCTGTGGCCGGTGGACGTTTTGTTCATCAAAAATGAAAACGGTGTTATTGTAAGCGAAGCAGTCCTGCGATCCGGTCATTCTTTTGAGACGCGCTATGTGCATTCCGTCCAGTTGAGTCTGGTTGAAGACCTCTACATGGTCCGGGGCGGACGCATATGGCAGTGGCGGGGGCGTGTGAGTTCCCAGAACGCGGGACTGCCCACCGTGCTGCCTGGGCGGACACGCTATCGGCTGGAGGACCCTTGGCTGGTATTTGAAGGACGCTTGCCCGTGACGGCGGAAATAGTCCTGCGCGTTGGCGATTCCTTGACAGGCCGGAACTGCCTGCGGCTGGGGCAGGGCGAATGGGAACCCCTTTACGGGGAATTTGCCGGAAAACGTCTTTATCTTTCGGCCGGACGCCGTGCCTTTGGACAGATACTTTTCATAGCGGAGAAATTATGACATCTGCAAAAGACGGCATCAACAACGAGACAGAGCATGCGCATGCGTCCGGCGAGGGTTCAATAGATTTTGACAAGCTGATGCGACAATACGACACGGAGTCGCGGTTTCGCATTCTCACCGGACCCAAGGCCAAACTGGTCGCCATCCTGGCAACCCTCATGTCCTGTTTCCACTTCTACACAGCCGGCTTCGGGCTGCTGAACGCCCAGACCCAGGGCGCGATGCATCTGGCCTTCGCCCTTTGCCTGACCTTTCTGCTCTATCCCCGCAAACACCACATGGGGGAAAAACACCACGCCATACCCTTTTATGATTACCTTCTCGCCGCAGTTTCCGCCGGCGCCTGCCTCTATCTGGTGATCAACTTCGAGGAGTTGAGCTACAGGTCCGGTTTGCCCACGGATATAGATCTTCTGGCCGGCTTCCTGCTCATTGTCCTGCTTCTGGAAGCCACGCGGCGCATATCCAACCCTGTTCTGTCCTGTCTGGCCATATTGGCCCTTTTATACTGCCATTTCGGCGCTTATCTGCCGGATTCCCTGGGCGGACACCGGGGTTTTTCCGTTACCCGCATCATCAACCACATGTATCTGGGCGGCGAGGGCATTTTCGGCACCCCCCTGGAAGTTTCCTCGACCTATGTCTTCATGTTCATCCTTTTTGGCTCGGTGCTGGAAAAGACCGGCATAGGCAAATTCATAATCGACATCTCCCTGGCCCTGGCGGGCTGGTCCTCCGGCGGCCCGGCCAAGGTGGCCGTTGTCGCTTCCGGTTTGATGGGCACGGTTTCCGGATCTTCCGTGGCCAACGTCTGTACGACGGGCATGTTCACCATCCCTTTGATGAAGAGCGTAGGCTACCGCCCGCACTTCGCCGGGGCTGTTGAAGCCGTTGCCTCCACGGGCGGGCAGATTATGCCGCCGGTGATGGGGGCCGGGGCCTTCATCATGGCCCAGTTTCTTGGCGTTCCTTACAACGAGGTGGTCATTGCCGCTGTTGTTCCGGCCCTGCTTTACTACGCGGCGGTCATGATCCAGGTGCATTTCGAGGCCAAGCGTCTGGGTCTGGTCGGGCTGCCCCGCGACCGTCTGCCCAGCGTCATGTATTTGTTGCGCACCAGGGGTTTTCTCCTTCTGCCCCTGGCGGCGATCATCTATCTGCTTCTGGCCGGATATACGCCTCTGAAAGCGGCCTTCTACGGTATTCTGACCTGCATCGTCCTGTCCTGGCTGAACAAGGAAACCCGTCTGACCCCGAAAAAACTCTGCGAGGCCTTTGAAGCCGGAGCGCGCTCCGCCCTCAGCGTGGCCTGCGCCTGCGCCTGCGTGGGCATGATCATCGGGACCGGCACCTTAACCGGTCTGGCCCTGCGTATCGCCAACGGCATCGTCGCCCTGGCTCACGGCATGCTTCTGCCCACCATGCTTATGACCATGCTGGCCAGTATCCTGCTGGGCATGGGGCTGCCGACGACGGCCAACTTCATCGTCACCAGCACCATGGCCGCGCCGGCCCTGCTGCAACTTGGCGTGCCGCCCATGGCCGCCTATATGTTCGTCTTTTATTTCGGCATAGCCGCGGATCTGACGCCGCCGGTGGCCCTGGCCGCCTATGCCGGGGCCGGCATCGCCGGCGCGGATCCGATGCTCACGGGGGTGACAGCCTTCAAACTGGCCCTGGCCGGCTTTATTGTGCCCTATATTTATGTTTTCAATCCCATGCTCCTTTTTATCGACGCCACACCCCTGCCCATGATACAGGCCATACTGACGGCCCTGCTCGGGGTTTTTCTTCTGGCCATAGGCTCCGTAGGCTATTTCAGGACAACCATGTCCTGGCCCTTCCGCATCCTGGCTCTGATCGGCGCCGTGGGACTGCTTGACCCCGGCACGATAACGGATATTATCGGTCTCGCTATTTTGGCGCTGATTCTTGTTGTCCAGAAGGCAAAGGCAAAGGAAAAGGCGTCCCAAAACCTCAATACAGGAGAAGAAGTATCATGAAATGCAAGATTGGCATCCTGGCTCTTGTGCTGGCCCTGTTCTCCATGACTCCGGTGGCCGGGGCGGTGGAACGGCTTTCCCTGGCTACCGGCGGGACCGCAGGGACTTATTTCCCCATCGGCGGAGCCATAGCCAACGCCGTGAGCAAAAGTGGAGCGCTCAATGCCACTGCGGAAACCGGCAACGCCTCTGTGGCCAACATCAATCTTCTCGCCAAAGGGGACATTGAAACGGCCATGGTGCAGAATGACATTACTGACTGGGCCTATAACGGACGGGAGATGTTCAACGCTCCGGTAAAGAATCTGCGCGCCGTGGTAGCCCTGTACCCGGAACATGTGCATCTCGTTGTTACCAAGGCCAGCGGGATCACGAAACTGGCGGACCTGCGCGGGAAGAAAGTCAGCGTCGGCGCTCCCGGTTCCGGAGTGGAAGCCGACGCCAAAGCCATTCTCCAGTCCGTCGGGCTGACCTATAAAGACATTGATGCCCAACGCATGGACTTCGCTGCCACGGCCAGCCGCTTCAAGGACAATCAGGTTGACGCCGCCTTCCTGACCACCGGGTATCCATCTCCGGCCATCATGGACATAGCGACGACCAAGGACATCACCCTGGTGTCCCTGGATAAAACCTTTATGGAAACCTTGAACAAGACCCACCCCTATTTCGTGCCCAATTCCATTCCGGCCGGAACCTATACGGGTGTGAACACGGCTACGGCTACCCCGGCGGTCATGGCCATCATCGTGGCCCATGACAAAGTTTCGGAATCCGCCATTTACGAATTTTTGAAAGGCCTTTTTGACAACCTCCCCGATGTGCAGGCTTCCCACGCCATGGCCAAGGAAATTTCCCTGGACAAGGCCCTGAACGGTCTGACCGTTCCCCTGCATCCCGGCGCGATCAAGTATTACAAGGAAAAGGGCGTTAAACTGCCCTGATCTGACGGCTCTTGAAAACCTTATCCGTTAATGCGTCTCCGGCGGTCGGTCTGTCCGTCGCCGGAGACCCCAAAGGGCAGCCGCAGGGTCAGCCGGACGAGCCGTCCCTGCGTTTTCCTGAACTGCCGGAGCTTGATTTTCCCGAAGGGGAAATGGTTGTTTTCGATCCGGCCCGGCATTTGCGTTTCGTCAGCGTCGATGCGGACAAAAGCGCCTCGGATTCTGCGCTTCTCCCCCTGGCCCGGGCTGTTCGGGCCAACCCCGGAATTATGCTGATCCCCAGGGACGAGGATTGCCTGGCTCTTTGGGATCGCTACGCCATGCTGCCGCATATCCGCGAACACAGCCGTAAGGTGGCGGATATGGCCCAGGCCATTGCCCTGCGCGCTCTTGAACTCGGCGTCAAGGTCAATGCGGATGCGGTGCGGGCGGCCGGGATGCTGCACGATTTGGGCAAGACCTGGAGTATCGCCAGGGGCGGGCAGCACGCCCAGCTCGGCGCGGCCTGGGTAATGCGCGAGACGCGCAACGCCCCCCTTGCCAGAGCTGTCCTTTTCCATGTCTTCTGGCCTTTTGCGGAAAAGGGCGATGCCACGCATTTTATGATTATGGCCATAATCTATGCGGATAAACGCACTCTGCATGACGGTTATGTCGGGCTGGAAGAACGTTACGCGGATCTGGTCGAGCGCTATGGGATCAATGCGGCGGTGCGCGAGCGCATCCTGCTCTCGCATCAGCAGGGCAAGCGCATTGAGGAAAGACTTTCCCGCCTGCTTGGAGTGACACTTTATGAATATACTGCTGATCGCGGGAGGCTGGTCCGGTGAACGCGATGTTTCCCTGTCCGGGGGCGTTGAAATCCAGGCCGCCCTTGGGCGCCTCGGACATCGCGTAAGTCTTTATGATCCGGCCTGCTCTTTGAGCGGCTTGCCCGAGGCCGTGCAGGGCCGGGATTTCGCTTTCATCAATCTGCATGGTTCACCCGGTGAGGACGGTCTCATCCAGGCCATGCTCGAACGCCTCTCCTGTCCCTACCAGGGCTCCGGTCCGGCGGCGTCCATGCTCGCCCTGAACAAGGCGGCGGCCAAAACCCTTTTCGCCGGGGCAGGACTTTGCACCGCGCCCTTTGTCCTGCTCAACGCCAGATCGGAAAAAGACAAGCTCGCCGCTCTGTCCTGTCCGCTTTTTATCAAAGACAACACCGGCGGTTCCAGTCTGCATATGGAAAAGGTGGAGAACGCGCGGGATCTGGACGCCGCTCTGGACCGTCTTTTCGCCCTCGGCGCATCCTATCTGGCGGAAGAGGCGGTAGACGGATTTGAAGTCACCTGCGGAGTCCTCGGCGCGTTTGAGGCGGGCCGGGAAAAGCCTTTTGCCCTGCCGCCGATCCTGATTCGTCCGGCTGTGGGCAAGATTTTTGATTTTCAGAGCAAGTATTCGCTGGGCGGCGCGGAGGAAATTTGCCCCGCGCCTTTACCGGAAAAGCTGAACGCGCGCATCCGGAGTATGGCTCTGGAGGCGCATCTGGTCCTTGGCTGCGAAGGCTATAGCCGGGTTGACTTCATAGTGCCGGAAAAGGGCGAACCGGTCATCCTGGAAGTGAACACCCTGCCGGGAATGACGAAAATGAGCCTCTTGCCCAAGGAGACCGCGGCCGTAAATCTTTCTTTCGACGCTCTGGTCGGACGGCTGCTGGATCTGGGACTGGCGCGGCGGAAAAATTCGGGTCTGCCCGCATGATCACCCGCGCAGCCTGCGGCGCCCTGCATGGGGTGGACGCCTTTCGCGTGGATCTGGAAGTGGATTTGACCCGCGCCGGTCTGCCCGCCTTTACCATGGTGGGACTGGCCGAAGGTGCGGTGCGCGAGGCCCGCGACCGCGTCTTCGCAGCCCTGCGCAACGGCAATTTTCGCCTGCCCCCGGCCCGCATTACCGTCAATCTGGCCCCGGCCGACCGCAAAAAGGGCGGCTCCTCCTACGATTTGCCCATGGCCGTGGCTTTGCTTGCCGCTGCGGGACATTTGCCGGAAAACGCGGTCGACGGCTATTTCCTGTCCGGAGAACTGTCTCTGACCGGGGAAGTCAAGCCTGTGACCGGTGTTTTGCCCTTGGCTATCCTGGCCAAAGAAATGCGGGCCAGGGGATTTCTGGTCCCGGCTGCCAACGCGCGTGAGGCGGCTGTCGTGCAGGGTCTTGACGTTTATGCCGTGGAAAGCCTGGGTCAGGCTGTGGCTTTTTTGTCCGGGCAGGGAATTTTGCAGCCGGTCGAATTTCCGGACCCCGCTCTCTCTCCCCGCTCCGAAAGCGTTTTTGCCCTGGATTTTGCGGATGTGAAGGGGCAGGATCACGCCAAACGGGCTGTGGAGATTGCCGCCTCCGGCGGGCATAATCTGCTCCTGATCGGACCGCCCGGCAGCGGCAAGACCATGCTGGCCGAGCGTATAGCGGGTGTACTGCCCCGCCTGTCCTTTGCCGAGGCTTTGGAGGTCACCAAAATTTACAGTGTGGCCGGAATCCTGCCGCCCGGTCTCGGCCTTATGGAAGAGCGTCCCTTTCGCGCCCCGCACCACAGTATTTCGCAGGCCGGACTGGTGGGCGGCGGCTATATTCCGAAGCCGGGGGAAATTTCCCTGGCCCACCGGGGAGTGCTTTTTCTGGATGAGCTTCTGGAATTTCACAAGCATATTCTGGAAGGCCTGCGCCAGCCCCTGGAAAGCGGCCGCGTGACCATATCCCGCGCTACGCACAGCCTGACCTATCCGGCGGATTTCATGCTGGTCGCGGCCATGAACCCCTGCCCCTGCGGGCATCTGGGCGACGTCCGCAAGAAATGCGTCTGCGGCAAAGGCGAGGTTCAGCGTTATCGCGCCCGTCTTTCCGGTCCTCTCCTGGACCGGATTGATCTGCATGTGGAAGTTCCGGCCGTGCCCTTTGAGGATTTGAGCCGCGAAGAAAGGGGCCGTTCCACGGCCTTGATGCGGACAAGCGTGGATGCGGCGCGCGCGCGCCAGAGCGCGCGTTTTCAAAACACTTCCTGCCGCTGCAACGCGGATCTGTCCGGGCGGGAACTGGATCGGCACTGTCGTCTGGACAGCCACGGCAAGGCCTTTCTGCGCGACGCCGTGGGCAGCCTGCACCTTTCCGCCCGAGCCTATACGCGCATCCTGCGTATCGCCCGGACCATTGCCGACCTTGAAGACCAGGAATCCATTGCCATTGTCCATCTGGCCGAAGCCCTCAACTGCCGGACTTTGGACAGGACACGGCTGTGAGGGCAATATCCGTACCGTAGCGGGTCTGAAGCGCAGCGACAGTCAGGGGTTCTGCCGGTTCAGGGGCGGGGTGGGGGCTTTGCAGTTCTTTTTCCAGAAGGCAGACATCGTGCCAGGCGTTCAACTTGTAGCCGGACCTGCGCCATACTCCCGCCGGGGTGAAGCCCAGCTTTTCGTGTATATTGAGGCTGGCCGGGTTGGGCAGGGTGATGACCCCGAAAGCCGTATAAAAGCCCTGTTTTTGCAAAAGATCGAGAAGACAGGCGTAGAGGCTTTTGCCGAGTCCCTGCCCCTGCTGTTTTTTTGCGACATAGATGGAAAGCTCCACACTGAAACGGTAGGCCCTGCGGACGCGGAAGGAAGATGCGTAGGCGTAGGCGGCGATGTTTCCGTCCACTTCGCAGACCAGATAGGGGTAGGCGGCGCTGATCCGGGCGATGCGCTGCCGGAACTCGTCGGGCGTGGGGGGGCTTTCCTCAAAACTGACGGCGGTATCGCGGACATAGGGGGCGTATATTTCGAGGATGCCTGTCGCGTCCGCTTCGGTTGCGAATCTGATTACAGTCATTTGCTTACGCCTCTTGGATAGTGGCCGCGGTTATTTCAATGCCGGGCCTTTCTTGTATATTCGACCGGCGCCGGACAGCATTGAGCATTTCGGGACGCTCGGCAAGTATGCGTAAAAGCATCATTAACCTCAAGCAAAAAATGTGCTGAAGGAGCTTATTTTGCGCACATCAGAGTGCTGAGCCGCAGCCTGTTTGCAGGCCGCCGTATTTTTCGATATCATCTTTATGACGCAAGCCGCGCAACATGGCTGTTATATTTTACAAGGAGACACTATGAGCGAAATTGAGGATATGTGGCGTTGTAAAACCGCGAACTGCGGCTATGTTTATGATCCTGAACGCGGGGATCGCAAGGGCAGGGTGGCCAAGGGCATAAAATTCGAGGATCTGCCCGAGGACTGGCGCTGCCCGATCTGCGGGGCTAGCAAAGAACGCTTTGTGTCCCTTGCCGCCCAGCTGACGGCAGGCTGATAATCAGGATAAAAACGCGGCTTTTAATCCATGCTGGCGAACCCAAAGCCATAAGATTCTTTTATGCAACCCGATTCCCTGATGCCTCCACATTTATCCGCAGACACGGAATTCAAGAGTGCGGTCTTCGCTTTGGGCCGCCGCCCTTTTATCATTTATCTGGCCTTTTTGAACGCCTTTGTCCCCATCTCCACGGATCTCTATCTGCCGGCCCTGCCGCACATGATGGAAATCTTCCAGTGTCCGCGTGTTCTGGCCGATCTTACTCTGAGCGGCTTTATGCTCTCCTTCGCCCTGTCCATGCTCTTCTGGGGGGCCTACAGCGACAGGTATGGCCGCCGCCTCATCCTTATGGCCGGACTTGGGCTTTACGCCGTTGCCTCCGTCATGTGTACAGGCGCAACGGACATTTTCGTCCTTATAGCCGGACGCGTTTTGCAGGCTGTCGGGAGCGGGGCGATCTGCGCGGTCAGCATGGCTGTCGTCAAAGACGTATTCAAGGGCAAAGAGATGGAAAACGTGCTGATCTGGATGCAGGTCATGACCATGCTCGCGCCCATGCTGGCCCCCAGCCTGGGATCCCTGCTGCTGCGTTTGACCTCCTGGCGGGGGCTTTTTGTGATTCTGCTTTTCTGTTCGCTTCTGGCTCTGCTTCTGCTCTTTTTTCTCAGGGAAACCCTGCGCGATCCGGGCAAAGGCCGGGGGATCGAGAGCTTGAAACGCATCCCCGCGGTACTTTGCGATCCCGGCCTGCGCCGGCTGCTTATTCTTTTTTCCCTCTCCGTCATGCCCTTTATGGCCTACCTGACTTCCTCGGCCTTCATTTACATCAAATTTTACGGGCTCTCCCATGAACAATTCGGTCTCTTTTTCGCCGCCAACGCCGGGGTCGCCATGTTCGGTCCCCTGCTTTACTCGCGTCTTTTCCGGAACCTGCCGCGCCGCTTTTTTCTCTCCCTGGTTTACGGAGTGATGGCGGCAAGCGGCGTCTGCCTTTTTTTTGTCGGAGACCAGGGGCCGTTTTATTTCATCGTTTTCTATCTGCCCCTGACCCTTTTCGCCTCCGCCAGCCGTCCCGTCGGGGCTTTGCTCATGATGTCGCAGCTCGACACGGACAATGGGACTGTGGCCGCGCTTATGGGCTGTTGCGGACTGCTCTGCGGCGGGGTTGCGATGATTATCTGCTCTCTGGGTTTCGCCAATCCGGTCTTGCCGGTGGCCGGAATGGCCATGTTGATCGGCCTTGCCTGCCTTATCCTCTGGAATGTCCTGGACAGCCGTAAATTGTACCGTATTCCGTAGCGGAGCAGTTCGTCATTCCCATATTTTTTCAAACGATTCCCTACCTCTACTGTGTTCTTACCCCCGCTGATGACACTTGGTCCGGAAAAGGGTAAAATATATTTTGTTTGTATATTGCCCCCAGTGTCAGGAAAGATACGGCGAGGTGCCGCGAAAATTAAATTTTTAATAAAACTAGGATCTTGTAATGAGCAAATGCTATGTTACGGCTATTATCACTCCCAAGGCGGGCCAGGAAGAAGCCCTGAAAAAGGCCACTCTTGATAATATTCCTCTGGTCCGCAAGGAACCGGGTTGCCTGCGTTATGATCTGCACGCTCTGGCGGAGGGCGGGAAATTTTTGTTCTATGAAATCTGGGCGGACAAAGCGGCTCTGGATGTCCATGCGGCTTCCGCCCATATGGCGCGCTACCACGAAAAAACGGATCACCTGCTGGCCGGTCCCCTGGAAATCAGGATCTGGTCTGCGCTTGACACGCGGTAGCGGTGTAATCTCGGGGTCAAAATTACCTGCGTACCGCTATATATCCCTTATTTTTCAGGAGGAGCCTTTTTGCAATTTCATATGCAGGGTCTTCCGGCTTATGCCGAGCAGTTTCGCCGCCTCACTTTTATTGCCTTTGCTTCTGTCGAGAGCCCTGCGTATGGCGAGACGTTCAAGCTCTTCAAGGGAAGCGGGCAACTCCGGCGACTCCGCTTCAAGTGCTGCTGCTTCCAGCTCTTTTTCTTCAGCGAATGCCCGGATAGAATCCGGCAGCTCGCGCTTCGAGATCTGCTCACCCATCATAAGCACCACGGCGCGTTCAATGGTGTTTTCCAATTCGCGCACATTGCCGGGCCAGGAGTAGCGGATCAGGCTCTCCATACTTTCGGGGGTGAAGCCCTTGACTTCTTTCTTGTTTTTGAGCGCATAAAGAGCGGCGAAGTGTGCTGCCAGCAGGGGAATGTCTTCTTTGCGTTCGCGCAGGGGCGGAACTTCCAGGGCCACAACATTAAGGCGGTAGTATAAGTCCTCGCGAAAACGTCCCGCAGCGACCTCGCGTTGCAGATCCCGGTTTGTAGCGGTGAGAATGCGCACATCCACGGATTCGGATTTTTCTCCCCCAACGCGCGTGACTTCCCTTTCCTGTATGACCCGCAAGAGTTTGACCTGCATGGAGAGCGGCATTTCACCGATTTCATCCAAAAACAGAGTCCCGCCCTCGGCCTGACGGAAGCAACCTTCGTGGCGTTTGCCTGCCCCGGTAAAAGCGCCTTTTTCATGCCCGAAAAGTTCAGATTCAAGCAGCGACTCCGAAAGCGCGGCGCAGTTGACAGCCACATATGGGCCTTTACAGCGCGGACTGCTCCTGTGGATGGCGCGGGCAACCAGTTCCTTGCCGGAGCCGGACTCGCCGCTGATGAGCACTGTCGCCTGCGCAGGGGCCACCATCCGCAACAGTTCCAGCATGGACCGCATGGGGGGGCTGTTGCCGACAAGTTCCTGTCTGGCCTCCACACCGGAAAGAGTGCTGGCAAGACGCGAATTTTCCTCTTTGAGGGCGGAATATTCCAGGATATTGCGCAGGCAGACGTGTAACTTTTCAAAGTCGAGGGGTTTGGTAAGATAATCATAGGCGCCGCTTTTGATGGCCTCAACCGCCGCGTCCACAGTGGAAAACGCCGTCATGACAAGTACGGGTATGGTCGGCTCGTATTCCTTGATCTCTTTCATGGCTGACAAACCGTTTTTTTTGGGCATCCGGACGTCCATGAGCACGAGGGAAAAAGATCTTTCCCTGCATTGCCTGACGGCTTCTTCGCCGTCGCCCGCTTCCGCTACCCCATAGCCCCAGTCTTCAAGGAGAAGCCGCAACATGGCGCGGTGCGAACGGTCGTCATCCGCGAGAAGAATAGTTGTGTCGCCCATAAACAAAGCGCCTCCGGACTCAGCCCTTTGCAAGGGGCAGGATGAGTGTAAAAGAAGCGCCGCAACCCGGTCGGCTTGCAACGCGCACGCTGCCGCCGTGCTGTTCGACGATCTGTCGGGTAATGGTCAGACCGAGGCCGGAACCCTGCGCTTTTGTCGTATAATAGGGGGTGAAGATATTGTTGAGCGTTTCCCGGGTCATGCCGGCGCCCGTATCGGTTACGCTGAGGGCAAGAAAACCTGCCGGACTGTCTTTATCGCCGATCTCAACCGTGATTGTGCCGCTCTCGGATGTGGCCTGCACCGCGTTCAACAATATGTTCAAAAGCGCCTGCACGAGCCTGTCGCTGTCGGCAAGCAGACGCAGGGGAGAATCGGCCTGGATAAAGTGGAGAGCGATGTGCTTCGCCTGGGCTTCGGCTTCAACAAGGCGCAAGCTTCGGATGACTATTTCGCCGGGATTGGCGGGAGCGAGTTCCAGTTTCCCGGGGCGGGCCACGCTCAACAAATCCGAAACAACGCGGTTCAGACGTTCAATTTCGGCAATCATCAACAGAGCCGTAGAAGCACCCTTCGGATCGCCGCGCAGTTTGTCCGCAAGGTAGGTCGCGTATCCTTTCACCGTACTCAAGGGATTGCGGATTTCATGCGCCACTCCGGCGGCGAGGATGCCAATCTTGGTCGCCAGGGCTTCGGCATCGTGCAAAAGGCGTTTTGAGCGCCGGTATTTTTGTATGTAGTAGAGGAGAAACAAGGCGCAGAAACCGGCGAAAACCACGAGAGTCGTTAGTATGACGGTACTTGCGATATAATCGTCAAGCTCGTCCAGAGTTGGCGTCGCGTCCACTCCAACGTAAACCGCGAGTTCCGGCATTTCATCTTCGTCCTGCAAAGCTTCCGGGAAGCGCTCGTGCGCGCGTCTCCCCCGCGTATAATAGCGGGCCGGGGTGAATAATTTTGCAACTTCAAGAACAGGACCGCTTTCCCCTTCAACAAGAGCCGATTGCAACGCGGAGGATGGCAGCGGCGTTTCGGGGGCCTGTTCATGCAAAGGATGGCCGACCTGATCCGGCGAACTGTGCGCGATGCTCACGCCTTTGCTGTCCGTGATTGCCACATAGACAATGCCGGGTTGTTTGGCCATTTCTTCAATGAGTTTTGCAGGCAAAAGGGGGCGATGCGGCATGTGCCGTCCGCCGCCCAGTGAACGCGCTCCGCCTTCGAGCGCCCAGATGAGCACTCCCGCCCTGTCGCGCATATTGGCAAAAAGTTGCCGGCGCGTCTTTTCCGTATCGCGAAAGCCGAATACAGCCGCAGCGCACAATAGGATAACAGCGCAGGCATAAAGCAGCCAACGCGGCAACCCTTGTTGCGAATCGTCCCCCGTTCCGGCGGAGATGAGACTGTTGTGTAACATTTTTACTCGCTTTCTTATAAGGCTGGGTAATTTTGTAACAGATGCCCTTGAGAAAAACAAGCCCGCAAAGCTGTACTGTCTTTATCATAGTGATTTTATTTACTCTATATGCTTGGCACAAGCATTGCTAAGACGAAGACGTAGCGCTTCTTCAAAAGAATTACCGTCTTCGAGAAGCAAGAATCGTACAACCACAGAACAAAGGAAAACATGATGAAAAAGAGCACTACCGTAATGATGGTTATGGGTCTGGTTTTTGTAACCTCTTTCACTTTTGCGGGTTCCGGTCTGGCGCAAGGTCCTGGTGGTCGTGGATGCGGTGGCGGGTCACATGGTTTTATGGAGCGCGCGCCCCGGGCGACTCCTGAACAAGCGGCCAGAGCGCAAAAATTGCGTGATTCGTATTTCCAATCCACAAACACCTTGCGGGGACAGCTTCACGAAAAAAAAGCCGTGCTGCGCGCCCTGATGGCGGCGCTTACGCCTGACAAGGCGAAGATCGAGGCCACATCGCAGGAACTCGGCGCTTTACGGGGCAAACTGAATGCCGAGCGCGCCGAGTTTATGGCTCAGTTGCGTAAGGAAGGGATAGCCGGGTTGAATTATTTTGCTCCACGACAGATGAACAGGCAGGGCGGCAAGCAGGGGCAAAGTCGGCACATGGGAAACGGGCCTCACAACGAATCCTTCCAGCGTGACCATTCCAATCAGCATGACGACCACACTGTTTCAGCCGTCACGCGTGATGATTCATAAGGCGAAGATGCGCCGGGGGTCTCTCAAGCGTAACATGCTCTGATCCTTGGCGTGTCCTGCCGATAAAGGTAAAAATGACAGCCCTCGTTTTTTTTGAAACGGGGGCTGTTTGCCCATTTTCAAGGCGTGACAATTTCATTGCCTTATTCAGCGTTATCGTTATGCTCCATGACCTGCCAATGCCCGCCTTTTTTCGGGCCTGCACGCCGCAAGCGGCGAAGACGCTTCGCAACATGATCCTCTGTTTGCAGTTACCTGGGGATAATTATAAATCGGTTAAACCACCGGGTGTGAGAGCTTGTCCGGTAGGGCATCAGGGAGGAACCACGAGGTTCCCCCTGCTTGAATTGCTAAAGATGCCAACGATGTAAATGGTTCATGCCGCTTGCCAGAATGGGCGCAATATTTTATCATTGCGACAGGGGAAACTTTAAGGTGTAAAATTTCCGGGCAATCCTTCTAAGGGGAGGGTTTTTGCTATGGGTGAGCAAGGATTTGGGAAATGGCCATGAATAATAATAATATTATCGAAGTACACAGTAATGAAGGCATTTTTTGCGTCAGTCCGGCTGGAACAATCCAGCCGGGAACGAATACAGTATTCGGCGAGCCGGGGGATGAAGTCCAGATCATCAGGTTTAATCTTGAAGAATGGAAGTTTTTTCACAGGCAGGAAGAATTGCCGCCAAGCCTTGATATTCCGGATTTGGGCTACAATTTTGTAAGACTGGATACCGGCCAGCTCGGGTTCAGGAAACCCGATGCCGGCTGGCGGGAGCTTCATTACAAAGACCGGCACAAAAACCAGGGCAGCGCGTTAATTGTCCCTCCGGATGCGTCCCTGTGGGAGATGGCGAAGTACGGAAATCTGCCTGAAGGATTTGAACAGTGGGAATTACTGGCGGTGGACATCTGGACGGTGGCGCATATCGCGGCAAGATACGGGCGTCTGCCTGTCGATTTTGATCAGTGGGAACTGACAGCCGAGAACGGCGATACCGTAGCGCATATCGCGGCAAGATATGAGCATTTGCCTAAAGGATTCAGCCGCTGGGATCTGACCTGCAAAGATGGCTGGACCGTGGCGCATGAAGCGGTACAATTCGGGTATCTTCCGGCAGTGTTCAAGCAATGGAATCTGGTGGACTATAAGGGCTGGTCCGTGGCTCATGTCGCTGCGGAATTTGGACATCTGCCGAATAACTTCGAGCAATGGGGAATGAGAAGCAACAATGGCGAGACGGTTGCGCATGTGGCGGCCAAACATGGAAATTTGCCGGAGGGATTATACAGTTGGGATTTGACTGCCCGGGCAGAATCCGCAGACATCAATTTTGATTTTGCAGCTGACGCCGACGAATGGGAGGAATGGCTGGACGGACACTGCACCTCGCGGGCGCATTTTGCCGCCCACGTGGGGAAGTTGCCGATTGATTTTGACCGGTGGAATATATGCAACGATATATTTTGGACTGTGGCGCATGAAGCTGTCAAAAAACAATGGTTGCCGAGCTGGTTTGACCAATGGGAATTGGCGAATAAAAGTGGTTGGACCGTGGCCCACGAAGCGGCCAAAAATGGTTTTTTGCCGGAAGGATTCAGTGATTGGAGCCTGGCAGATAAAGAAGGTTGGACCGTGGCCCACGAAGCGGCTAAAAATGGGCATTTACCGGAATGGTTCACCCAGTGGACACTGGCAGACAAAAGTGGTTGTATTGTTGCCCATTTTGCGGGCAGAAGCGGATGTCTGCCCGCAGATTTCACACAATGGGGGCTGACGGACGAAGACGGTCAGACCGTAGCGCATTGGGCGGCTGAATTCGACCATCTACCGGCAAATTTTAACCAGTGGGATCTGGCTGACGACATGGCAAGAACCGTGGCCCATGTGGTGGTCAAACTGAGACAACTCCCGGCGGATTTTACCCAATGGACCATGGCTGACAATAACGGCTGGTCGGTGGCGCATCAGGCCGCCGCATTTGGGCATCTGCCGGAGGGCTTCGACCAGTGGGGAATAAAAAATAAAGACGGTTGGACAGTGGCCCATGCGGCGGCAAGCGCAAAGCATCTGCCGGATGGCTTTGATCAGTGGCGCCTGGCGAACAGAAACGGATGGACGGTGGCGGACGAGGCCAACAGGGGTCATCTCCCTGGGACTCAGCAAGGCAAAGATTGATGATTTTTGCCGATATATGATTTTATTGTTTTTTGGCCGGAGAAGGTCAAGATCAAAGAAAAGGGGGCATAAAACCCCCTCCTCTTAAAGCGGTTTCAGGTCGATCAACCTATGCCTTCATAGAGTATGGAGGAGAGGTAACGTTCGCCGGCATCGGGGAGAACCACCACAATGGTTTTGCCCGCGAATTCCGGCAGAAGGGCGAGGCGGGCGGCGACAGCTCCGACCGCGCCGGAGGAGATGCCGGCCAGGATGCCTTCCTCTTTGGCCAGGCGTCTTGCGAACTCGACAGCCTCGTCATTGTCCGCCGTCTCCACGCGGTCCACCAGGGAGAGGTCCAGAGTGGCGGGAATAAAGCCCGCTCCGATGCCCTGAATTTTGTGCGGGCCGGGCTGGATGGGCTGACCTGCCAGGTGCTGGCTGATCACCGGGCTGGTCTTCGGCTCCACTGCCACCGCAGTGATGGCCTTGCCTTTGGTTTTTTTGATGTAGCGGGCTATGCCGCTGATCGTTCCGCCTGTGCCCACGCCGCTGACAATGACGTCAACGCCGCCGTCTGTGTCCGTCCAGATTTCCGGGCCGGTGGTTTTTTCATGGATAGCCGGGTTGGCCGGGTTTTTGAACTGTTGCGGGATAAAATAGCGGGCCGGGTCATTGCCGGCTATTTCCTCCGCCTTGCGGATGGCTCCCGGCATACCCTCGGCGCCGGGAGTCAGAATCAGATTCGCCCCGAGCATGGCCAGGACCCGGCGGCGTTCCAGACTCATGGTTTCGGGCATGGTCAGGGTAAGTTCATAACCGCGCGCGGCGGCCACAAAGGCCAGGGCTATGCCCGTGTTGCCGCTGGTGGGCTCTATGATCTTCACGCCGGGTTTTAAAAGCCCGCGTTCCTCCGCATCCCAGATCATGGCCGCGCCGATGCGGCATTTGACGGAATAGGAAGGGTTACGACCTTCGATTTTGGCCAGGACAGTGGCTTTTGACCCGGCCACCCTGTTCAGTTTGACCAATGGAGTATGGCCGATGGATCGTGAATTGTCAGGATAGATGGTGGACATTTTTTCTCCTCGCAAAGTCTTTGCTTTGCCTGTTTGAAACAGTTAACGGTTCAGATGTTGCTGTTAAGACAATACAACTTCAAGATCTCCAATTAAATCATCCGCATCCTCCAGGCCGATGGAAAGTCGCAGGAGCCGGTCCGTAAGACCGAGGCGGGCCTTGGCGGCCTCGTCCAGATCGGCGTGAGTCTGGAGGAGGGGAAAGGTGACCAGGGATTCCGGTCCACCCAGACTTTCCGCAAACATGAAAACTTTTACGCCGGAAAGGATGCTCTCCACCCTTGCCCGGCTTTCTACCTCCAGAGAGATGACCGCCCCGAAACCCTGCGCCTGCGCGCTGAGGGTTTTATGACCAGGATCAGATTCAAGACCGGGATAATAGAGCTTTTTTACGCCTTTGTGCCTCCTGAGAAAATTGGCCACCACCAGAGCGTTTTCCCCATGTCGTTTGAGGCGTATGGCCAGTGTTTTCAGGCTGCGCAGCAAAAGCCAGGATTCAAAGGGTCCGAGGATTGCGCCTACGGCATTTTGCACGAAGGCCAGCCTTTCTCCGAGTTCGGCGTTTTTGGCCACGACCAGCCCGGCAATCAGGTCGTTGTGTCCGCCCAGATATTTCGTGGCGCTGTAAACCGTCAGATCCGCCCCGAAGTCGAGGGGGCGGCAGAGAAAGGGGGTCAGAAAGGTGTTGTCCACAATAAAGAGCAAAGCGCGTTCTTTGCAGGCCGCGCCCAGGCTTTTCAAGTCCGCGACCTTCAAAAATGGATTGGAGGGGGATTCCACGAGCAATCCCTTGACGTCCGGCTGATCCAGCGCTTGCAGGACGGCTTTGTTGTCCGAGGTGTCAACGTAGATGAAATCAAGACCTTTTTGTCTGCCGAAACGCTCCAGGAGCCGGAAAGTTCCGCCGTAGAGATCCTCGGTGACCACCAGGCGGTCCCCGGAGGAGAAAAAACTGAGAGCCGCATCCAGGGCGGCGAGACCGGAGGCGAAGGCGCAGGCTTTGGCCCCGCCTTCCAGTTTGGCCAGAGTTTCCTCCAGGGCCAGACGGGTGGGGTTGGCGGTGCGCGAGTAGTCAAAGCCCGTGCTTTGTCCCAGGGCAGGGTGCTGAAAGGCGGCGGAAGTATGGATGGGCATGCTTATCGCGCCGGTGGATGGGTCGCGCCGTGCTCCGGCTTGGGCCAGGATGGTGTCCGTTTTCATGCTTCTTCCTATGATACTATAAAATCGATAGTCTTAGTAATATTTTATTCCGCAACACAACCTTTGCCGCAGCCCCGTAGATTCAAGTCAGATGCAAAAATCCAGGGATTTCCCTTTGCGTTCATCATCCAGCAGGTCCTGGAGGTTTTTTCCGGAGTAAACCTTTTCCAGGGCATCGCGCGCCTCCCGCCAGAGAGGGAGAAAAACGCAGGAATCTCTTGTGTCGCTGTTGGGCGGGGGCGAGGCGCTCTCGCAGTCAACGGAATAAATCTGCCCGTCCACAAAACGTACAATATCCGCAATGGAAATGGAACTTGGCGCTTTGGCCAGCCTGAAACCACCCCCCCTGCCTCGCCGGCTCTCCACAAAGCCGCCGCTGCGCAACTGGTTCAGGATATTTTCCAGAAAACGCTCCGGAATGTGCTGGGCGGCGGCAATGTCCGGAATGCGTAAAAGCCCCTGTCCCCAGTTCCGGGACAATTCGTGCAGGGCACGCAAACCGTATTGGCACTTCATGGAAACTCCCATGCCCGGCTCTCTTTTGCTTGGTTATAAAGTCACATAAACTGACAGGGATTATGATAAATTAGTTTTCCGGGCTACGCAAGCAATTTTCAGGAAAAATTTTCCCTGATAATTCCTCCCCCCACAATCAGGTCATCCAGGCAGAAGACCAGGGACTGCCCGGCAGCGACTCCCCCCTGCGGCTCAATAAATTCCACATGCGCGTGTCCGCCCGCTTCCTGGCGGGCGCGCACCGGCGTGGGCTTCTGCGAAGAGCGCAGGCGGGCGCAAAGTCCAGCTTCGTCCAGGGCCTCGGGCACATTGAGGCGGGTCTTTTCGATGCGGCAGGAGCGGATCAGACCATCCTCGCGCCCACCCACGACGACGGCATTGCGTTTTGCGTCCGTTTTCAGGACATAGAGGGGGGCAGGGGCGGCCAGACCCAGGCCTCGCCTTTGACCGGGAGTGAAACGCCAGAATCCAGAGTGTTCGCCGAGCACATGTCCTTGCTGGTCAACAATGGGACCGGGGCGGGGGGCGACGCCCAAAAGTTCCGTGTAGTCCCCGGCAAAAAAATCCTGGCTGTCCGCCTTGTCATGCATGGGCAGGCCCCGTTTTCGGGCCAGATCCCGCACCTCGGCCTTGCGCATTTCCCCAAGGGGGAAAAGGCTGCGGGCCAGTTGCGCGTGGCTTAAGCGGTAGAGAAAGTAGGACTGGTCTCTGCTTTCGTCCAGACCCCGGCGCAGCACGGGGCGGGTGTATTTTTGCGAAAACTCCACGCGCGCGTAGTGACCGGTGGCGAAATAGGCGTGGCTCATGCCGGCTTGCGCGGCCAGAGCCGGGAGCAGGCCGAATTTTAAGCGCTGGTTGCAGCGTACGCAGGGGTTGGGGGTTTGTCCGGCCAGATAGGAGGAGCGGAAATAATCCAGAACGATTTTTTTGTAGCGGGCGGACAGATCAAAGACCCGGAAGGGGATACCGAGATCCCGGCACAGAGAGGCGGCGGCCCCGATATCCTCTGCCTCGGCCCGATCATAGCAGGCGCTTGCCCCGGCCGGACCGGGAGGACCGTCGTAAACGGCCATCATCGCCCCGCTTACGTCGTAACCGCGCTCCAGCAACAGAAGAGCGGCCACGGAAGAATCCACGCCGCCGGAGAGTCCGACCAGAACTCTGGTCTTTTTGGGGGAGAGCGCCGGCATCAGGTGTATTTGGGCTCTTCTTCCTTGATAATCTGCAAGGCAATGTTGCCCTTGACAGTGCCGCACACGCCCCAGAATTTTGTGACCCCGGCCAGGGTCACTTCCAGAAGCTCGTCCGTGTCCGTGTCCAGCAGGATAACATCCCCCGTTTTCAGGCGCATGATCTGGTTGCCGCTCAGTTTGGCGTCCCCGAAGCGCACCTTCATTTCCACCGGGGTTTCCATGATGCGTTCCTTGAGACGCGCCACCCAGGCGTGGTCCACCTCCAGGCGTTCGGTCTGGAAGCTGGCGTGCAATTTGGAGCGGATCGGCTCAATAGTGGCATAGGGCAGACAGATGGTCAGTGAACCGATGGCTGTTTCCAGTTCCACCTCAAAGGTAATCACGACAACCACATCGCTTGGAGGCACTATGGAGGCGAACTGGGGGTTGATTTCCGAACGCAGAAGCTCAAGGCTCACGTCATGCACGGGACGCCAGGACTCTTCCATATTCTGGAGCACAATGCGGATGACCTTGTCAACAATGACCTGTTCGATGCGTGTGAATTCCCGGCCTTCAATCTTGGGCTGGCTGCCCTGGCCGCCAAAGAAACTTTCCACCAGGGCGAAGACCAGACGCGCGTCTACTACGGCCAGGGCGTTGCCGCGTAAGGGGTCCATTTTGAAAATGTTGATGCTGGTGGGCACGGGCAGGGAACGCATGAAATCCCCGAATTTAACCATGTCTATGGACAGGGGATTGAGTTCCACGCGCTTACGCAGGATGTTGGACAGCGCGCTGGTACAGAGGCGGGAGAAGCGGTCGTTGACGATCTCAAGAACCGGCATGCGTCCCCGGATGATGCGGTCCTGATTGGCCAGATCGAAGTTGACCACCCCGGATTCGTCCGGGGCCTCGTCGGTTTCGGATTCGAGTTCGCCGCCGGAGAGTCCGCGCAACAGCGCGTCAACCTCATCCTGGGCGAGAATTTTGTTCATGCGCTCTTCCTTTTCATCTGGCAGTCAGGGCAGAGACCGTAGAGAATCATGCGGTGCGAGGTGAGCACAAAACCGTTGCGTTTGGCCACTTCCTCCTGTTTGGCCTCAATGGCAGCATCCACGATCTCCACATTGCGTTCGCATGCGATACAAATCAAATGATCGTGATGTTTGCGCTCGTCCAGGGCCTCATAGCAGGCGCTCTGGCCTCCGAAATTTTGTTCTTTGGCAAGACCCGCCCGGCACAAAATTTTGAGGGTCCGGTAAACCGTTGCCTGGCCGATGCTCTTGTCCTTTTCGCGCACAGCGGCGTACAGCTCCTCCGTGGTCAGGTGTTTTCCGGATTCAAAAAAAACTTCCACGATCAGCCGCCGTTGCGGTGTATTTTTCAGGCCCTGTTCCGCAATATAAGTTGCGAAGCGGCTCATTGGATTATTCATGCCGCACTTGTCCTTGTTTATTCCCAAAATATATATGACCCGAATATATATTGTCCCGCGCTTGTCGGCAAGGTCTTTCAGTCACATGCAAAGAGCGGACCGTTTTGCGCATGGCCTGCCGGGGCCGGGACACCCTGGGATGTCTGGCCGCCCTTGCATCACTTGGCTCTATGTTGTATTGTAATGTCATAAGGTTGTGGCTTCCGGCAAAATTTTCTGTGAAGAGGACAAGTGGATATGGAAGTGACTCTCTGGGGGGTGCGTGGCAGCATCGCCAACCCCACGCCGGCGCGGCAGTTTTACGGCGCCAACACTACTTGTGTTGAACTGCGTCTGGCCTCCGGCGGACTGCTCATTTTTGACGCCGGGACGGGTATCCGCTCTCTGGGCAAAGAATTGCCGGCCCAGGGCGAGTGTCATATTTTCATCAGCCACGGGCACAGCGACCATGTGCAGGGCTTAAGTTTTTTTCCGCCCTTCTTCAATCCGGACTGGACGATCAATCTCTATCTCCCGGAAGGCATGGAAGATCTCCCGCACCGGCTTTTCGACGGCAACAGTTTCCCGGTGGCCTTTGAGGATCTCAAAAGCAAAATAATTATCCGCACTGTAAAAGCGGACAGCGAATTCGAGATCAATGTCCAGGACGAGCCGCTTCTGATCAAAACCTTTGCCTGCAACCACCCTGGTGGCAGTGTGGCCTATAAGGTGCAGGCCGGAAAGCCTGTTTTTCTTTTTTCCGGGGACCATGAGATCACGGATGACCCCGGCATCAGGCAGAAAACTGCCGGGATGCTGGAGGGCGTGCATACAGCCGTGGTTGACGCCGCCTATTCCAGGGAAGACCAGCCCAAAGGCTGGGGGCACTCCGCCTGGGAAGACTGGGCTATTTTGTCCGAGCGGGCTGGAGTGATTGTTCTTGTGCTTTCGCACCACTCCCCGGATCGCGCTGACGCCGAACTTGATGTTTTGCAAAAATTCCTCAACCTCAAACGGGAAAAGGGCAAGGAGAAAATGCAGGTTGTGGCGGCCAGAGAGGGTATGAGACTCTTTGTGCCCGCGCCTGTGGAAGTTGAGTGCAGATCCAGCGACTGGATTGTTGAATTTACAGAAAAACTCTCCCAGTTCAGGGAAGAAAACGCCCTGCTGGACAGCATCCTGCAAAAGGCCAGGGAGATCACGCGCGCGGATGCGGGAACTTTTTTCCTGGCCGACGCGGATGAATTGGTCTTCGCCTATTCGCAGAACGACACCCTTTTCCCCGGCAACACCCAGAACAAAAGCGCCTATGTCAATATGCGCCTGCCCATCAACACGGATTCCATAGCCGGCTACACGGGCGCTACCGGGCGCAGTCTGAATATCCCTGACGTGTATCGGCTGCCGCCGAATGTTCCTTACAGCTTCAATGAAAGTTTTGATAAAAGCACCGGCTACCAGACCCATTCCGTACTCACCACACCTCTCTTCAGCCGGGATCGCGCTCTGCTCGGGGTTCTGCAGATCATCAACAGTCTGAGTCCCCTGAACGGCAAGCCGCAACCCTTTGCCCGGACGATGATCATGTCCGTGGAGCGCCTGGTCGCCGATGCCGCTACCTATCTGGAAATAAGCGCTCAGGTGCGGGAAAACGTAAAACGTCTCATGGATATAGCCCGCATGCATGATCCGTCCGAAACCGGACCTCACGCCGAACGTGTCGGCGCAATATCGGCCGAACTTTACCACCGCTGGGCCATAAAAAAGCAGGTCCCCCTGGAGGATCTGCGCTATTTCAAGAGCCGCCTGCGCCTGGCCGCAATGCTGCACGACATCGGCAAAGTCGGCATCAGTGATTTGATCCTGAAGAAGCCCGGTAAACTGACCGATGAGGAATTCTTGCTCATGAAGAGGCATACGGAGTTCGGGGCGGCCCTTTTTGCCGGAGACGCAAAAGATATAGACGTCATATCGCGGGATATCTCCCTGCATCATCACCAGAAGTGGAACGGCAAGGGTTACCCTCTGCCCGTGCAGGGGAAAGCGCTGGCCTCCAGGGAAATTCCCCTGTCTGCCCGTATTGTGGCTGTTGCTGATGTTTTTGACGCCCTGGTTTCGCCGCGCTGTTATAAAAAGCCCTGGTCCTTTGCCGAAGCGGAGCGCCAACTGCATATGGATGCGGGCGAGCATTTTGACCCGGAGATTGTGGACTGTTTCAGTGAGATCCGGGACGTGGTGTCCATGATTTACGAGCGTTTCCCGGATAGCGGCGAGGCCGCTCCTCTGCCCGAATGAAGTTTCGCCCGGGAAGGTAAAAGATGAAGATGGGTCCGCCCGCTCTTTTGCGTTTCCTGCGTGGACGGCGCTTTACGGTCTGCGTCCTGTCCTTCGCCGTTGCTGTTCTGATGCTCGCCCTCTATATCAGCCGGCCCCCGATCATGCGCTTTCTGGAGCACAAGATTTACGACACCATGCTGCGCGCCGGCGCTGACGGACAGGTTACCCCATCCTGTCCCGTAATTATAGACCTGGACGAGGAAGCGCTAAAGGCCTACGGACAATGGCCCTGGCCGCGATTTTTGGTAGCGGCCCTCTTTGAGAAACTGGGCGAGATGGGCGTTGCCTCGGTGGGCGTGGATATCATCTTTTCCGAAGCGGATCGCTCATCCCCGATTCGGCTGCGCGAAGACCTCAAGCGTTTGGACATCAACGCGAAACTTGACGAGATTCCTGCTGAATTTCAGGATTATGATCAGCTTCTGGCCTCTTTTCTGCATGAGGGTATTGTGCTGGGCATGTATGCGAATTTTATCGCCTCCGCCTCGCCCTCCGGCGCGGTGGCCGGGGATGGCGCTTTTGCCCCGCTCCCCGCTCCGCCGTCTATTGGCCTGATCATGCAGGGCGGGTCGGATGGCGAACCTTCTGAAACACAGATCATAAAGGCCAGGGGCGCGACCTTCCCCCTGCCGCTTTTCTGGGACGCAGCCGCGGTCGGCATGGTTAACATGAACCCGGACGAGGACGGGGTGGCGCGCGGTCTGCCCCTGATCTGTTTTTACCAGGGACGGCTTTATGCGGCCCTTTCCCTGCGTTCGCTCATGGCCAGTCTGGGTCAGAGAAACCTTTTCCTGAATTTTGCTTCGGGCGGTCTGGAATCCATAAAAGTCGGCAAGTACACGATCCCGGTCGGGCCGGACGGACGCTATACCATCCCCTATAAGGGGGGAGCGCACACCTTCCCTTACTATAGCGCCAAGGACATACTTGATGATGCTGTTCCGGCGGAAAAACTTGCCGGGCGCATCGCCTTTCTCGGCACTTCCGCGCCGGGTCTGATGGATATCCGCGTCTCGCCTCTGGACAGGGTCTATCCCGGGGTGGAGGTGCATGCCTCGGTCCTGGATTCCATACTGGCGGAAAATTTTCTCCTCACTCCGTCCTGGACGCCGGGCGCCCAGGCTCTGGGAATAATCATCTGCGCTCTGATCGGCGGCCTCTGTTTCGGATTTGCCAAGCCTATAGTCTATGCACCTGCCGCGGGGGGGCTGACCGGACTGATTCTTTATTTTTCCATGTATTTTTTCCGCCAGGGACTGGTCATTTCCCCCCTCTATATGCTGGCGACTTTGGCCCTGCTTGGTGTTTGCCTGCTCGTCCTGCGTTTCTGGCAGGAGGAGAAGCAGAAAAAAATGCTGCGCAGCGCCTTTTCCCGCTATGTGGCCCCGGAAGTTGTGGAGCGCATCGCCGGGCTTGAGGGCGATATCTTCGCGGGTGAGGAAGCGCCCCTGTCCATAATGTTCACGGACATTCGCGGCTTTACCTCAATTTCCGAAAAACTGAGCCCGCGTCAGATCGTCTCCCTGCTCAACCGCTACTTCACCCCCATGACTGCCCTGGTGCGCGGCAACCTGGGAACCCTGGACAAATTCATCGGCGACGCGCTGATGGCCTTCTGGAACGCCCCCGTGCAGGTTCCGGACCATCCGCGCCGGGCCGTGCTGACGGCCCTGGCCATGCAGGATACACTGCGGGAAATGAACGGGTCCTTGCGCGAAGAGTTCGGCATTACCCTGAACATAGGCGTCGGCGTTCACAGCGGCACGGCCTATGTGGGCAATATGGGGTCGGAAGATCTGTTGAACTACACGCTGATCGGAGATAACGTCAATCTGGCTTCACGTCTGGAGGGCCTCTGCCCGCAGTTTGGAGTGGGTATTGTGGTCAGCGCCCAAACCCGCGCGGGCTGTGGGGACGAGATAGCCTTTCAGCCCCTGGATCTATTGCGCGTCAAAGGCAAAGAACAGCCGGTCTCGGTATTTTGTGCCATGCGTCCCGAGGAATGGACGCAACGGGCGGAGGAGCTCGAAGAATACATCAGCGCGCGCGATGCTTACGCGGTCGGGAATTTTGCCTCGGCCGGCCGAATATTCGGCGCGCTCGCAAAGACCTACCCGCAGTCCAAACTTTATGCTCTCTATGCGGCACGCTGCGCGGCCCTTGTGCATAATCCGCCTGCCGAGTGGGATGGGGTCTGGACCCTGAAAAGCAAATAAAGCCGTCCATAAGGACAAGACAAATATGAAGATAGCGGTGTTGGGCAATCAGGCCAGGGCCATGAGCAATTTCTGGACGGTGTTGCTGCGTTGCATGACGGCTGCCGGGCATGAGGTTCTTTGTCTGATCCCCCACAGCGGGGCAGTAGACGACCCGGTCTGGGAAGATACTCTGGTTGCGGCCGGGGCGCGTCTCGTCCATTACCGTCTGGATCGCAAGGGCCTCAATCCCTTGCGGGATCTGTTCTGCATTTTTGATCTGTGGAGGATTTTCCGGCGCGAGAGACCGGATCGTCTCTTCGCCTATGCCATAAAGCCCGTCATATATGGAAGCCTGGCCGCAGCCGTGGCCGGGGCGCCGGACCGCGCGGGGCGCAGCCTGATGATTACGGGTCTGGGGTATGCCTTTGAGGGGGATTCCCTGCCCAAACGCCTGCTTATGTTTCTGGCCGGGTTTTTGTATCGCCTGGCTTTTTCCCTGTCCGGGCTGGTCCTTTTTCAGAATGGGGACGACAGAAATCTTTTCGCGCGTCTGGGCATCCTCCCCGCCTCTGGTAAAGTTATGCTCTGCAAGGGCACGGGCGTTGATCTGGGGCGTTTTACCTTTTGTCCGCAAGCTTTGGGCGCGCCTCTTTTCCTCTATGTGGGCCGGCTGGTGGCTGCCAAAGGTCTGCGGGAATTTATGGCTGCTGCCCGCTTGACGCGGACCAGATACCCGCAGGCCATTTTCCGCATAGTCGGCCCGCCGGAACCGGGACCCGGCGGTGTGCCTTTGCAGGAGGTTCTGGCCGCACAGGCCGCTGGGGATGTCGAATACCTGGGCGAAAGCCCCGATGTGCGGCCGCACCTCGAAGCAGCCAGGGCTCTGGTGCTGCCTTCCTACCGCGAGGGTTCACCGGTTTCTCCGCTCGAAGCCATGGCTTGCGGCCGCGCTGTCCTGGCCGCCGACGCCCCGGGATCGCGCGAGGTCGTAATCCACGGGGTCACGGGATTTTTAAGCCCGCCGGGGGATGTCAAGGCTCTTGCCGCGGACATGGAATCCCTTATAAAGGATGCAGGGCTGGCCGCGGAAATGGGGCGGCGGGGAAGGGCCTTTGTGGAAAAAGAATATGACGCAGTAAAGGTAGCTGGGGATTTGCTGCAACAAATCGGAGTAAAGGGATGAACAGTAACGCCCGCATTATCTTTCGCCTCGTGGATTTGGCCTGTATCCTGGCGGCTCTGGGCCTGAGTTCCAGCCTGATGCTTCCCCCCTATCTGGAAATCTTTGCGGATTATACGGGCGCGTCCACCTTTACCGTGATTATCTTACTTTTGTCCTTTTATATGATGGACTGCTACAACGTGGGCCGGGAGGATTTCCGGGACAGCTGCGCGCGCGTGCTGGTGGCAGTGCTGATCGGCGTTGTGGCCGCCGGCTTCACCTTTTATTCCTTTGAACACTGGCGTTTCCCGCGCATGATGTTTGTCCTGCAGATGGTTGTGAATCTGACCCTTTCCCTGGCTTGGCGGCGGATATATTTTTTGCTCGGGCGCAGGCGCGGAACGGAAGTAAACCGGGTAATCTTTCTGGGTTCGGCCGGGGCGGAGCGCGCCGCGCGTCTGCTTGCCGAATACGAGCCGGAAACGCGCATTCTGGGCTATGTGGGTGAGGCAGATCCGGCGCCGGCCTCGGGTCAGGGGCAGCAGAATCTGTCCGGACCCCATCTTGGCTCCGCCGGCGCTATTTTCGCTTTGATAGAAAAGTTGCAGCCGACCCGGATTATTGTGCTTGAGGATTCATTTCCCGACCAGAGCATTGTGCACGGGCTTTTCCTGGCCAAGCTCAAAGGCCTGAAAGTGGTTGATATACGCGGACTTTACGAGCGTCTGGCCGCGCGGGTTCCGGTAGACCTGATCCAGGACGACTGGCTGCTTCTGGAGGACGGTTTCAATCTGAACGTAAACGGGGCCATGCGCAGGCTCAAGCGGGCCATGGATATTTGTTTTTCCCTGGGACTTCTGATCTTCACCCTGCCCCTGATGCTGGCGGCGGCCCTTTGTGTGCGTCTCGATTCCCCCGGATCGGCCTTTTACAAGCAGAGGCGCGTTGGCCTCTACGGCAAGGAGTTCACGGTATACAAGATCCGCTCCATGCGCCTGGACGCGGAAAAAAACGGGGCGGTCTGGGCCGGGAAGCACGACGACCGGGTAACGCGTATCGGGAAATTTATCCGCAAGACGCGCATTGACGAGTTGCCCCAGCTTGTGAATGTGCTTAAAGGCGAGATGAGCTTGATTGGCCCGCGCCCGGAGCGCATGGAATTTGTGCGTGAACTCGCCGCCGTCATTCCCTATTACGATGTGCGTCACACGATAAAGCCGGGCATAAGCGGCTGGGCCCAAGTCTGCTATCCTTATGGAGCCTCCATTGAGGACGCGCGCTTGAAGCTGGAATATGATCTCTATTACATCAAGAATATGTCAGCTTTGCTGGAAGCCAAGATTATTCTGAAGACTATCGGGGTCGTCCTCTTCCCCAGAGGCGCCCGTTAAGGTCTCGCCGTCGCAGAGGAGGAGGCTGTGCCGGGCCTGGTCGAGCAGATTTTTGCAGGACAGGGAAAGGGTCTTGCCTTCCCTGTACAGTTCGACGCTTCTCTCCAGGGGGAGGTCAATATTTTCAAGCTCGCGCACTATGGCCTCCAGGCGCCGCATCTGTTCTTCAAAACCGGCTTCTTTTTCCACCGTCTCTTCCATATTTTCCCCACAAGTTTCAGTTTAAAATTTTAATCTGAACAACAGACGAAATTTGACAGGGTCCAGGGGCAAAAGGCTATTTGCATTTCTTAACAAATGCGCGGCAATGGTTCGCCCTCAAGTATCGGAAGCAGTCGCCGTCCGCCCGGAGCGGTTTCCAGGACCGTCTGCCCGGACCTGGTTCCCGCGCCCGGCGCTTCTATCGTTCCGATGCACGCGGCTGCGCGTCCTTCCGGGAATCGGCGCAGCACGGTGAGGGCCGCCTCGGCTTTCGCTGCGGGCAGGATGCAGATCAGCTTGCCCTCATTGGCCAGGTACAGGGGGTCAAGGCCGAGCAGGGAACAGGCGGCGGCCGTTTCCGCTCGCACCGGCACATCTCTCTCCCGCACCCGGCAGACCGTCCCGGACTGGACGGCTATTTCGCCCAGGGCAGTGGCCAGTCCGCCCCGCGTAGGATCGCGCAGGACATGAATGTTCCCGATTTCACGAATCAAGGCCTCGACCAGATGGTTCAAAGAGGCGCAGTCGCTACGCAGCCCGGCAAAACCCCGGATCCCCTCACGGGCCGTGAGGATGGTCAGACCGTGTTCTCCGACCTGCCCGGACACGAGTACCGCGTCGCCCACAGCCGCTCGCGCGCCGCCGGGGGCGGGTTCAGCCAGAATACGCCCGATGCCGGTGCTGACGATAAAAATTTTATCCGCCGCCCCGCGCGGCACAACTTTGGTATCTCCGGTCACGATTAAAACTCCGGCCGCGCGCGCGGCCTTGCCCATGCTCCGGGCCAGACGCTCCAGCAAAGACAGGGGCAGACCTTCTTCCATGATAAAGGCGCAGCTCAGATAGAGAGGTCTTGCGCCGAGCATGGAGACATCGTTGACCGTGCCATGCACGGCCAGACAACCTATGTCGCCGCCCGGAAACTCCACGGGGTCGACGGTGTATCCGTCCGTACTCATGGCCAGCGCCCCCGGCCCGGCTTCCAGATAAGCAGCGTCGTCCATGCGTTCCAGTACGGGATTGGCGAAGTGGGGCAGAAACAGATCCCGGATAAGGCGCTGCGCTGCCCTGCCTCCGCTGCCGTGTTCCAGAAGAAGGTAATCTTCACTCATATGTTTTCCTTTAAAAATCTATCTGATAACGGAAAAAAGCGGCGCAGCTTCCTTCGCTGGAGACCATGCAGGGTCCGGCCGGTCGCTCCGGAACGCAGACCTTGGCGAAGAGAGGGCATTCCCGGGGGCTGATGCGCCCGCGCAGCACCTCGCCACATTTGCAAGCGGGGTTTTCCAAAGCGGATGCGGGGTCTGAACAATCAAGGGAGAAGCGTTCGCGCGCGTCAAAGTCCACATAGGCGGCACGAATTTCAAGGCCGCTTTGCGGTATAAGTCCCAGACCTCGCCAAAGGGAGTCCGCTGCCGTAAACACCTCGTCCATAAGGGCGCGGGCCTTGGCGTTGCCCTTTGCGTCCACTGCCCGGCTGTACTGGTTGACTATCTTTGCCCTGCCTTTCTTACGCATCCGGATCATGAGCAGCAGGGATTGCAGGATATCCGTCGGCTCAAAGCCCCCGATCACGCCGGGTTTGCCGTATTCGTCGGCAATAAAGCGGAAAGGCTCCGGACCAAGGATGGTGGAAACGTGTCCGGGCAGGAGAAAGGCATCGAGGATCGGGGCGACCGGATTGCTCGGAGCATCCTCTTCCTTTACGGGTTCTTGCTCCGCCTCGCGTAGCAGGGCGCGCAGGGCCGGAGGGGTTAACTTGTGCATGCAAAGTACGCTGAAATTTTCAAGTTTTGCTTGCCGCGCCGCGCAGATGGCTACGGCCGTGGCCGGGGCCGTCGTCTCAAAGCCCACTCCCAAAAAGACCACGGCGCGCTTTGGATTTTGTACAGCCAGTTCCAGGGCTTCCAGAGGGGAGTATATGATGCGCAGATCCGCGCCTTTTGCTCTGGCCCGGCCAAGGCTCATTCCTTTTGGTCCGGGAATGCGCATCAGGTCTCCGAAAGAGGCCAGGATGACCTCGTCTTTCCCGGCAAGTTCGAGACAGGAGGCTATTTCCCGGCTATGGGTCACACAGACCGGACAGCCGGGGCCGGAGATGTGAGTGATGCGGCTGGACCACAGAGAGGGAAGACCGGCGCGGAAGATGGCTGTGGTGTGTGTTCCGCACACCTCCATAAAGCGCAGGGGGGAGTCAAGTTCATCTTCTATTCTGTCCAGAAGGCCGCGACAGAGTTCTGGATCGGAAAAGGTGGGATCAATAGGCTGCATAAAATTGCCTGGCTGATTTTTGTCCGGATTCTAAACTCATGACCCGCCCTTGTCAAAAAATGCCGCTTCAATTAGAAGCCATTATCCATTTAGCAATGACTTTAATTTCACCTTCCGTAATGAGGAGAGCCATGAATATATCCGTACCCAAAGGTTTTCGCCTGGCCGTAGCCGCAGCCGCCTTCAAAAAAACGGGTCGCAACGATCTTGCCTTGGCCCTCAGCGATTTTCCGGCAGCCTCGGCCGGGGTGTTCACCCGCAATCTCTTCAAGGCCGCTCCGGTGCTTGTGGGTCAGGAAACGCTTAAAGCGCGGATGAGCGCGCGCGCCGTGCTCATAAATTCCGGACAGGCCAATGCCTGTACAGGGCCGGAAGGATTCAGGCGTTGCGAACAAAGCCGGACCCTGGCCGGCGCGGCTTTCGGAATTGATCCCGCCGACATTCTCCCCGCGTCCACCGGAGTAATCGGGATGCAGCTGAATATGGAGGCTTTTTCAAGGGCTACGCCTTCGCTCGCGCAAAATATCGGCCAAGCCGGAATTGAAGATTTCGCCGCCGCCATCATGACTACGGACGCCTTTCCGAAATTTTGCGGGGAAAGCCTGGATTTCGCCGGAAAAAAAGTTCTGCTGGCCGGGGTGGCCAAGGGCGCGGGCATGATCTGTCCGAATATGGCCACCATGCTTTCGGCAGTTTTTTGCGACGCCGAAGTGCAAACGCCGGACTGGCGCGCTATGTTCAAAAGGGCAGTGGATCTCAGCTTTAACCGGGTCAGCGTGGACGACGACACCAGCACCAACGATACCCTCTACGGTCTGGCCAACGGCGCATCCGGGGTGAGGGTGGCCGGGCCGGACCTGGAGAGGCTGGAGGAGGCTCTGGTCCGGGTGCTCAAGGATTTGGCCTATAAGCTGGTGCAGGACGGCGAAGGGGCGAGCAAGGTCCTGCATATTCAGGTGCGCGGCGCGTCCGGTGCGGCTGACGCGGAGCTTGCGGCGCGCACCGTGGGACGTTCGCAGCTCGTCAAGACCGCCATGTACGGCAAGGACGCCAACTGGGGACGGGTGATCTGCGCCCTGGGTCGCTCCGGGGCCTCCTTCAATCCGGATGAGGTCAGCTTCACTTTCTGCGGTGTGGAACTTTTCAGCCAGGGGCGGCCCACGGATAGCGATTTTGACAGCCTGCTCAAAGAGGCTCTGGAGAAGCGGGACCTGACCCTGGATATCAGCCTCGGTCGGGGATCGGGCGAATATCTGCTTCTGGCCTCGGATCTGGGGCATGAATATGTGAGTCTGAATGCGGATTACCGTAGCTAGAGATATTGGCGCGAATTGTGCATATATTCGTCAGGCGCGCTGTTTTTCCGACGCGCGCCCCGAACACAAGGAGCGCCTGTGGACAGTCAATCCCCAAAATCAGGGTTTGCCCCTTCGGCTATCGAGACCGCGCAGGCATGTGCGAACCTCGGTTACAGCCCCCCGCGGCGGGACGAAAACGTTTCCGGCAAAAATGCGCTGGTGCGTTTGGCCGCCGCCCTGGCCTGTCTGGCTCTGCTCATGATCGGAGCCGGTCTGGGCGCGTCCGGAATAAAACTTTGGCCGGGCATGGCCCTGGCTGCGAATGAAGGCGCGCAGATGCCGCCGGACCTTGTCTCCCCGGAGCGGGCCGCCCTTTTGCAGTCCACTGTGGACAGTGTCGCCTTAAGCCTTGGTCGGGTGTTTTTCTTCTCTGAAGACATCCCTTTTGACGAGGAAGGGGAAAAACAGACCCTGCGCCGGGTTTTGAATTCCTTGAGTTTTGAACTGGGCGGCGGTCTTTATTTCACCGCCTGGCGGGGAACCCGCAATATTTGTTCCCCTTTGAGTCCGGATGCGGAAAATATGGATTTTGCCGAGAGTCTGGATGCCGGAGGTTTCCCCTTCGTCAGAGAAATGGCGGCTCTGGCCGGCAGGGGAGGGGGTTTCCTGCAGGCTCGCCTGCCCTTGCGACGTCCCGATGCGCGATCTTCCGGGCTTCCTTTGGACCACATTATTTATGTGCGAGAAATTCCTGCCGCAGGGTCAGCGCCGGATCTGGCGCTGACCCTGGCCTCATCTTTCGCTTCCACAGCGGCTGCCGCAAAGGCAGGCGGGGGGGAAGTCTTTCTGGCCGCCTTTATGCCTACCGCGTCCGTGGCCGCAAACGGCGGGTTTTCCTCATCCTGGCAGGTGGATCGTCTGGACGGACGCAGCTCTTTGGCCAGGGACAATCTGCGCAAGGGGCTTTTTTTGTCCGGCTTTGCCCTGGCCGGACTTTCCGGTCTGCTGCTGGCCCTGCGTCGCGGCTGTGCGGAAGGACAGGAATGCGCGGGATGAGAGTGGCGGCAGTGTTTTCGCTGCTTCTGCGCGGTCTCGGGTTATATAAAATTCCCTTGCCGTTCAGACTGGCCCTGATCATTTTGCCGCTTCTGGCGGCTCTTTTTTTCGCGGAATTTGTCGTTTTGAAGGGCGGAATTGTAATCTCCGTCACGGACGGGGATTCTCTGGTTTTTTTGAGCCGTAGTGGTCAGACGCTTAAAGTCCGGCTTTACGGGGTGGATGCTCCGGAATACGACCAGCCGGGCGGGGCGGAGGCGAAAAAATTTGTCTCCAAACTGGTTCTTTTCGAGCATGTGGATCTGCGGGAGTTCGATGAGGATCGCTACGGGCGCGTTGTCGCTCTGGTCAGTCTGGAAGACGGGCGGACGCTGAACGAGGAACTGGTGCGGGCGGGCCACTCCTGGGTTTATACGGCCTATTGCCGCTCTTCTTTTTGTCCGCGCTGGCGAATATTGGAAAGAGAAGCCAGGCAGAGCAAGATCGGGCTCTGGAAAGGCCAAAAGCCTGTTTACCCGGAAAAATGGCGGCGGCATGATTTCAAATAGAACCGTGACTTGCTCTTTACCGGGGGCAGAGTTAATAAGCGGGAGAAGATCCTGCACCAAAGCAAAGAGAGAATACCGTATGCGCGCACTGCTGTTTATTGTTTCCCTATCCCTGGTCGCTCTTGTCCAAGGCTGCAAAATCCAGTCCAGCGGAGCGGAGTCCGCCGGCTTTAACGCGTTTGGGCCGGTTTCGGCTCACATCGCCGTCAGTCCGCCCCTGACCCTTGCGGCAAGCGGGCGCTTTAGCGCCCGGGTCCCTGCCGACACCATAGTGTCGCCACCCTCGGCTGATTTTCGCTTCGCGCTTTTCGGCGAAGGAGAGAGCGGGGATGTGTCGCGCTCGGCTTATGTGGCCTTAAGCGAACTCCCCAGTTCCGGCTGGCGCTGGGAAATGGAAAGCTGGGCCAGAACGGAAAGTTTGCAATACAGCAAACTTACTGCCGTGGGCCGTTACTGGACCGTACAGATTTTTCCCGTACTCCCCGCAGAGGACTGGTTCGGCGAGCTTTGGGCCTTGAATGGCCGTACAACACCGGAATTCTGGCTGGCCAAACACTGGTCCGCGACCCCGGATGAGGAGACGCGCATTGTGGCCGAATACCGCGAACCCGCTCCGGCTTGTATGCGTGAGGAACTGCGTGCCTATGCCGAAAGCAGGAACAACAGGGAATTTCCGCCTTTGCAGGGGAAAGCCTTGCGCGCGCGCTGCGAAAGGGAGATGGATGAATTTTCCGCCCGGGCAGACGCCATGATCCATCTGGACGAAAACCTTTCTCTCCCTTTGGCTGAAGGCGGCGCAAAGCTGCGTCTGCCGGACAGCCGGCCGAACATGCGCAATCTGGTGGGAGTCGCGGAAATGGTCCGTGTCGACATGAGTTCCAGATGATTCGTATTTTGGCCGGAGACATAGGGGCGACCCACTGCCGCTTCGCCCTCTACTGCGCAGGGCTTGAGGGAGAGGAAAAGCCTTTCCTGCCGCGCCTGTTGCGCAAGCGGGTCTTTCCGGGCCGGGATTTTCCGGACGGCGCGGTTGCTTTGCGCAGTCTTTTTCTTCCCGGTCCCGGCGGCGAGGGAGCCCTGCTCGGCACGGACACGCCGCCGGACATTGCTGTTCTGGCCCCGGCCGGTCCCATTCTGGCCGAAGGACAGGAGGCGCAGTGTTCCATGCCCAATCTGCCCTGGCGCTTGTGCACACAGGAAGTACGGCCTCTGCTCGGTCTTGCCCAGGTGTACCTGATCAACGATCTCGCCGCCCAGGCCTATGCCTGTCTGCTTCCGGAAGAGGTGGACGCGGTTCGGATACTTGCGGGGGATACTGAAGCGAATGCTGCTGCTGCGGTGCTGGCGGCCGGAACGGGCCTGGGCAAGGCGCTCTTTCTCTGTGAGCGGGCGCTGGCAGCAGAGGATGCGCAAGAGACAATCGCGCGTCTTTTACGCGCCCGCGTGTTGCCCAGTGAAGGTGGACACGCGGATTTTCCCTTTGTGGGGGAGGATGAATTCGCCTTTGCCCGTTTCGCCGCCGCAAAAAAGGGCCGGGTGCGGCTTAACGGCGACGATATCGTGAGCGGTTCCGGCCTGGCCCTTATTTGCAGCCATCTCAGCGGAGAGGATTTGTCACCGCAGGAGGCGGTCCTGCGTTGCGCCGGGCATCCTCGGGTTCTGGAATGGTACGCCCGCTTTTATGGCCGCGCCTGCCGCAATTACGCTCTGGACGCTCTGACTTTGGGCGGAATCTATATATCCGGGGGCATGGCCCTGCGCGTGGGCGTTCTGGAACACCCGGCTTTTGCCGGGGAATTCTACGCGGGCATTGGCCCGGATCATTTTTTGCGCCGAGTGCCGCTCTGGCATATACGCTCCCCGGAAGCCGGGCTTTTCGGCGCGGCCCTTTACGGTTTTTTGCGTATGGCGACGGATCGTTTCTAGAGATATTTTACGTCTCCAATTCAGATTCTCAGTTTTGTATATAAAGCGCCCAAAAAAGGGCTGGAATAAATAAAGGCCCGGCTGTTCAGCCAGGTCGCGCCCTTGTCTTTGGCCTTGAAGCGGTGGACGGCCAAAGCCTGGCCGGGCGGATTGACGCCCTCTTTTGTAGTGAAAAGGACTTCAAAACCGGCTTGGCGCGCCAGATCCAGGGCTTCCCGGCAATAGTGCCCCCAGGGCCAGCACAGGCTTATGACCTTGCGGCCGAGGATTTTTTCCAGGTCCTCCCGGCCACCGGCTATTTCCCGCCACATGCGTTGCTCACGTTCCGAATCGCTTTCAAGGCGGCCTATCCGGTCCGCGAAGACGGCGTAAAGCGCTTGCAGATCCTGGAGCGCGGCGGGATTTCGCGCGAAACTGCGCATTTCCTGGAAGTTTTGGGGGACCAGGGACTTGATTGCCTCCACAAAATCCGGGTCGGGCAGAAAGGCCCGGTGCATAAGACCGGGGCCGACCTTGAAATCGGGCAGGCCGAAGATCGGCCCAATTTCAGTGTGGAAAAAGGTCCGGTAGAGGTTGTCCGGAAGGAAGGCTTCTTTATATTCCGGGCCGGTGAAGACCCCGTAATGCCCGCGTCCGTGGGATGCCGGGTTCAGGGTCCCGTCCTCGTCCAGGGCCTTGATCTCCGCAGGGTTTAGAAAGACATCGCTACGCAGCACTGCCCCCGCTCTTTCTTCATAAGGGTTGAGGACCTGCGGAAAATCCGGCTTTTCTCCCGCCTTGAGGGCGGCGATGGGCATGCGGATTTTGTCCGGACCAAGCCCCGAACCGGGATTTTGCTTGTAAGATGGGGCAAAACTGCATGCGGAGTTTTGGCCGAGGCGGGCGGAGACGGCAAAAATGGTGGCCTGATGTCCGTATTTGTGCAAAATGGGCAGGGCGTAAAGGTAATTGTCAAGAAAGCCATCGTCGAAGGTAAGGAGGACGCTTTTTTCCGGCAGGGCTTCGCCGTAAATGAAATAGGCCTCGGCTTCGGCCAGACTGACTCCACGCCGACCTTTGGCTGCCAGGGCGCGGCAGTGTTCCTCGAAGCGTTCCGGGGATATGGTTATGGCCCCGGACCAGGCGTTCACATAGTGGTACATGAGCACCGGGAGACTTTGCGTTCCGGATTTTTTCATATAAAGTGACCTTGTTCCCGCGACGGTGCCGAAATGCATTTTGCGGACCTGCCCGGCAGACTGATTTTTAGCGGAGCGGACGTTTTTAGGCAAGAAAAGAGGAGTGGGAGGAAAATAATCAGTATGAGCATGGAATATAAAGATTATTACAAAATACTCGGCATCGGCAAAAACGCAAGCGCCGAAGAGATCGGCAAGGCTTACAAAAAATTGGCGCGCAAACACCACCCGGACCTGAATCAGGGCGATAAGGGGGCCGAGGAGCGCTTCAAGGATATAAATGAAGCCCATGAAGTCCTTAAGGACCAGGAAAAGCGCAGGCTTTACGACCAGTTGGGTCCGAATTGGCAGAACGGTCAGAATTTCCAGCGCCCGCCGGGTTTTGAAAATGTCCGCTTTGATTTCGGCGGTATGGGCCAGGGCGGTTCCGGATTCAGCGACTTTTTTGAGACCCTCTTCGGCGGCGGGGGCGGACGCGGCTTCTCCGGGGGCTTCGGCGGCGGCAGTCCCTTTGAGGGCGCGGAATTCGGCCCCAGACACTCCGCCCCGCGCAAGGGCCGGGATGTGGAGGCCGGTCTGCGTCTGAGCCTGGAGGACGCCTTTAACGGCGGCAAAAAAACTATTACCCTTGCGGGCGGGCCGGGGGCGGCGCAGCGTTCCCTGGAGGTGAACATCCCGGCCGGCGTCAAAAACGGAGGGCGCATCCGGCTGTCCGGACAGGGGGACCAGGGTTCACCCGGCGCGCCGGCCGGAGATCTCTTCCTGAAGGTGGACATAGCCCCCCACCCCCACTTCAAGCTGGACGACACTGATGTCATTTACGATCTGCACATTCCGGCCTGGGACGGGGCTTTGGGAGCCAAAGTCACCATTCCCACCCTGTCCGGGCAGGTGGCCTTGAATATTGCCCCCGGAACGGGCAGCGGCAAAAAACTGCGTCTGCGCGGCAAAGGCCTGGGCAGCGGAAAAAACCGGGGTGATCAGCTGGTGCGGATTTTTATTGATGTCACCGAACCCGCCGGAGCGGAGGAACGCAAACTTTGGGAGAGCTTGCGGGGCCTGGGCAAATAGGCGCAGGCGAACTTTGCTCGTAAGCGGCCATGGGAGGGCGTCAATTGCTCAAAAGAAAACAAAGGCCTTGCGTCAGCATGCTTTTTCCCGTTTGCGTTCCAGGTGGAAGACCAGCACGGCCCCGAGCATTTTGCTGGCGCTCATCAGCAGGACCGAGAGAGGGGAGAGCAGGTCTACCAGCCAGAGGAAGATCAGGCTGTCTACCGGGGTGCTGATCAGGCTGGAGATGAGTATGCGCTGGGAAAAGGGACGAGCGCTTATGGTGTAAATGCCCCAGTCCAGCATTTCGCCGGCGAAAAAGGCGCAGGCGGCGGCGAAAGCGATAGTCGGGGTGGAGAAAAAGGCGCTGATCAGCGCCCCCAGAAGCATGGCCGGCAGGATCAGGTGTCCGATTTCACGTTGCGCGTAATCGCGGATTACAAATATAAAACCGACGATCAGGGAGGCCGGGGGCCAGATGTCCCCGCCCGGCATCTGCAGAGGAGGCAGGGCGTCAAAGGCCCAGTTTACAAAAATTACGGCGAGGATATAGAGAACTGTGTATTTCATGTTTTTTGTCCTGTCATGTAAGCCCAAACGGGTAGCCCAAACATACAAAGAGGCGGCTGTTTAGGCAAGTCCCGGCTCAGCCGGAAAAACAAAGGAGAATTCGTTATGAAGAAGATCGGTTTTATCGGAGTGGGCATTATGGGCAAATCCATGGTACGAAACCTGATGAAAGCCGGCTTTGAACTGCATATTTTTGCGCGCTCCAAAGCGAAGGTGGAGGATGTGATCAGCGAAGGCGCTGTTTTCCATGATTCCATCGCCGGTTGCGTCAAAGGCTGTGCAGCCGTCATTACGATTGTCGGTTTTCCCAACGATGTGGAAGAAGTCTATTTTGCGAAAGGAAACATTCTCGACAGCGCCGAGCCGGGAAGCTGTCTGATTGATATGACGACGACCAGCCCGAAGCTTGCGGAAAAGATTTATGCGCAAGGCACGGCCAAAGGGCATCATGTCCTTGACGCGCCCGTGACCGGCGGCGACACCGGCGCCAAAGCCGGAACCCTGTCCATTCTCGTGGGCGGCCGCAAAGAAGATTATGAAAGTTGCCTGCCCCTGTTTAAGGCAATGGGCACGAACATCCAGTATCATGGCAAAGCGGGATGCGGTCAGCACGCCAAGCTGGCCAATCAGATTATGATCGCGGGAGCCATGTCCGGACTGTGTGAGGCGCTGGCCTACGCGAAATTGAAAGGTCTTGATTTGAAAACTCTTCTGGCCTCCGTGGCCACCGGTTCCGCCGGAAGCAAACAGTTGGATATTTTTGGCCCCAGGATTTTGGCCGATGATTTTGCGCCGGGATTTTTTATGAAACATTTCATCAAGGACATGAAATTGGCGGTCGCGGAAGCGGAAGACGGCGGCTTGCATCTGGAAATGCTGCGGCAGGTTCTTTCCAACTATGAGGCCCTGGAAGCGGAAGGCTACGGCAATTCAGGGACACAGGCCTTGATAAAACACTACAAAAAACAGAGGTAGCGTTCCGCCCCGGTCCACCGGAGCATTTCGCCTGAGATTGTCGCCTGCGGCAAGCAAAAGCCCGCCTGCTCCAATCTCGCGGCAAGGCTTTGCAGGCAAACCCTTGCAGAGCGGAAGTACATATTCAATGTTCATCTGCTCCAGCCGGCGGATTGACTGGATATGTTTATATGAATAAAGTATGCTGCGCCCTTGCCGCAAACGCGCGGTTTTAAGTGAAAAATGTCTGGTGCGGCAAGAGGGGAGAGCAGGAGAAAATATGTTAAAGCATTTTGTCAGGATCGGAGACCTCGGCAAAGAGGCCCAGGTTCTTTTGCAGCGCGCCGGGGAAATGAAGGCCGGGCGCTATCCCGGTGAACTCTTGCGCGGCAAGATTCTCCTGCTGATCTTCGAGAAGGCCTCCACCCGTACCAGACTGTCTTTTGAAGTAGGCATAAGACGTCTGGGCGGGCAGTGCATCTTCATGACCCCTGCGGAAAGTCAGCTTGGCCGTTCGGAGCCTATCGCGGATACGGCCCGAGTCATTTCCCGCTACAATGACGGAGTGGTCATCCGTACCTTTTCGGAAAGCAGGCTGCGTCAGATAATTGAATACGGCAGTATCCCGGTGATCAACGCCTTAACCGACGAAGGTCACCCTTGTCAGGTATTGAGTGATGTCTTCACCATGTATGAGCATCGCCCGGATCTGACCGCCCTCAAGGTGGCCTGGGTAGGAGACGGGAACAATATGGCCAATTCCCTGATCGAGGCCGCGGGCGTCTTCGGTTTTGCTCTGACCCTGGCCTGTCCAGAGGCTTATGCACCGGATGCGGGAGTGCTGGAGACGACGCTGAAAGCCGGCGGGCGTGTGCGTCTGGTCCGGGACCCGGCCGAGGCGTGTGCCGGAGCGGATTTTGTACATACCGATGTCTGGGCCTCCATGGGTCAGGAAGAGGAGCGTCTGGCCAGGGAAAAGGCTTTCAGCGGCTATTATGTGGACAAAAAACTGATGTCTCTGGCCGCTCCGGGGGCCTGCTTCATGCATTGTCTGCCCGCCCACAAGGGCGAGGAAGTCAGCGAAGATGTCTTTGAAGGCCCGGCCTCTATTGTCTTTGATCAGGCCGAGAACCGCCTGCATATGCAGATGGCGATTATGGAATGGGTGTTTAAATAGAGCAAATCAACAGCAAGGCGCGAACCATGCCCAAAAAAGTTAACAAAGTCGTGCTTGCCTACTCCGGCGGGCTGGATACCTCGGTCATTCTCAAATGGCTGCAGGAAGAATATAAATGTGAAGTGATTACCCTGACCTGCGATCTCGGTCAGGAGGAAGAATTGTCAGGGGTTGAGGAAAAGGCCCTGAAAACGGGCGCGTCCAAAGTCTACATTGAGGATCTGCGTGAAGAATTCGCCCGTGATTTCATCTTCCCCATGCTGCGGGCCGGGGCGATTTATGAAGGGCGCTATCTGCTCGGAACCTCCATAGCCCGGCCCCTGATCGCCAAAAAGCTCGTCGAAGTCGCGGTCCGCGAAGGGGCCGACGCCATAGCCCACGGAGCTACCGGCAAGGGCAACGATCAGGTGCGTTTTGAGCTTACGGTCATGTCTCTGGCGCCGGAGCTTTCCGTCATCGCCCCCTGGCGGATCTGGAAACTCAAATCGCGTACGGATCTGAACAATTTCGCGGAAAAGCACGGTATCCCCCTCTCTTCCGGGGCAAAGCACTACAGCATGGATCGCAACATGCTGCATCTTTCTTTTGAGAGCGGCGAGCTGGAAGACCCCTGGGAAGAAGCCGGACCGGGTTCATACATCCTCTCTGTGCCTCCGGAAAAAGCCCCGGACAAGGCCGAGTATGTGGAAATAGAATTTGCCGCGGGCAATCCGGTGGCCCTGAACGGGGAAAAACTCTCTCCCGCCGCTTTGATTACGGCCCTGAACGGGATCGGCGGACGCAACGGGGTTGGACGCCTGGATATGGTGGAGAACCGCTATGTGGGCATGAAAGCGCGCGGGGTCTATGAAACGCCCGGAGGCAGCATTCTTTATGCCGCGCACCGGGACCTGGAAGGCATCTGTCTGGACCGCGAGGTCATGCATCTGCGCGATTCCCTCATCCCCCGCTACGCAACGGCGATTTACAACGGCTTCTGGTATTCCCCGGAGCGCGACTGCCTGCAAGCTTTCATGGACAAAAGCCAGGAGAAGGTGAGCGGTGTTGTGCGCGTTAAGCTCTATAAGGGGAACATTCTGCCCGTCGGCCGCAAATCGCCTTATTCCCTGTTCCGTAAAGACCTGGCTACCTTTGAACGCGACGATGTCTATAACCAGGCCGACGCTTATGGTTTTATCCACTTGAACGGCCTGCGCATTCAGGGCTACGGGCGGAGACGTTGACCGATGACCGGGGAAAAACTTTGGGACGGGCGCTTCACAGCCGGTCCCAGCGCCCTGCTTGAGGAATACACGCAATCCGTTTCTTATGATCGCGCCCTTTACCGCCAGGATATAGCCGGGTCCAAAGCCCATGTCCGCATGCTGGCCCGGCAGGGTATTGTAAGCGATGCGGAGGCGCAAAACCTGATCCGGGGTCTGGACGCGGTGCTGGGCGAAATCAAGACCGGCGTCTTTGTCTGGAAAATCGCGCACGAAGACGTGCATATGAATATTGAGAGCCGACTGACGGAGATTGTGGGCGAGGTCGGGAAAAAACTGCACACCGGCCGTAGCCGCAATGATCAGGTAGCCCTTGATTTTCGTCTTTTCGTCTCGGACCGGGTCCGAGAATGGGGAGATTTGCTGCGTGAACTTATCGGTACGCTTACGGACCGTGCCGGAGAAAACATCAAAACCCTTTTGCCCGGCCTTACCCACATGCAGCCGGCCCAGCCTGTGAGTCTGGCCCAGCATCTGCTCGCTTACGCCTTTATGTTCCGCCGCGATGCGGACAGGCTGACGGACGCGGACATGCGCATCCGCATCTCGCCTTTGGGCGCGGCCGCCCTGGCCGGAACTCCCTATCCTCTGGACCCGGAATCCGTGGCCGCTGAACTGGGCATGAACGGCGTTTTTGCCAACAGCATGGATGCCGTATCGGACCGGGATTTTGCTCTTGAGGCCATGTTCTGCGCTGCCTTGATCATGATGCACCTCTCGCGCCTGTGCGAGGATTTGATCCTCTGGGCCAACCCCTCCTTCGGCTTCGTACGCTTGCCGGACGCTTACTCCACCGGCTCAAGCATTATGCCGCAGAAAAAAAACCCGGATGTGGCCGAGCTTATGCGCGGCAAAACCGGCCGGGTTTACGGATCGCTTATGGCCTTGCTGACTACCTTGAAGGGTCTGCCCATGACCTATAACCGGGATTTGCAGGAGGACAAGGAACAGTTTCTGGACCTGGACCGGACCTTGAGCTTATCCTTGCGGATCGCGTCCGGCATGATGCGGGAAATGGGCTTTGTACCGGAGAAAATGCGCGCCGCCTTAAGCCGGGGTTTTCTCAACGCCACAGATCTGGCCGATTATCTGACCGCCAGAGGGGTGCCTTTCCGCAAGGCGCATCGTATGGCGGGCCGGGCTGTGGCCGAGGCGGAAAAACGCGGTCTGGGAATAGAGGAACTGCCCCTGGAGTGGCTGCGCGGAATTTCTCCGTTGATTGAAGAAGATATTTATCCTGCTCTGGATTTCGCGCGTTCGGCAGCCGTGCGCGAAAGCCCGGGCGGGACCGGGGCGAAATCCGTCCGTCGGCAGATCTCCGTTCTGCGTTCTTATTTAAGGCGCGGGCGCAAAGACGACAGGAAAAAGGTCCGGTGATGCTGCCGGAAACCCCCGGCATTCATTCGGCCTGTTGCATAAGGAAGGGGGACTGTTTCTGATGTGTGAAGCAGAAAAAACGCGTTGCGGCTGGGCGAGCGGCCTTGACCTTGCGGTTCGCTATCATGATCAGGAATGGGGCGTCCCGCGCTACGATGATCCGGGTCAGTTCGAGTTCCTGACCCTTGAGTCGGCTCAGGCGGGACTTTCCTGGAATACCATCCTCAAAAAGCGCGAAGGCTATCGGCATTGCTTTGCCGGATTCGATCCGAAACAGGTGGCAGGGTTCACGGTTAAGGATGTTGAACGGTTGATGGCGGATGCCTCCATCGTGCGCAATCGCAAAAAAATCGAAAGCGCCATCAGCAATGCGCGGATTTTTCTGGATCTCGCCGCCAAACACGGCACCTTCTGCAAGTGGTTCTGGGGATTTGTGGATGGGCAGCCCGTCCAGAACGCCTGGAAAGATATGCGTGAGGTTCCGCCCACCAGCCCTCTCTCCGATGCCATTGCCAAAGAAATGAAGAAGCTGGGCTTCAAATTTATGGGCAGCACCATCGTTTACGCGCATATGCAGGCCACCGGCATGGTCAATGACCATCTGACTTCATGCTTTCGCTACGATCCGGTGCGCGCTTTGTCGAAGGGCGCGGCAATTCGGAAGGGAAGGCTACAGGCCATTGCCTCCTGCGCCTTGCCGTGATTTGCGGCGGTGTTTTGTAAAGGCAACGCCGGTCTCTTTACGACTTTACTCCACCCTCAACCGGACTCGCCGCTTTTCTGCGCCGCGATTACAAGATCCTTGCCGATAAACAAATCTCTGGATAATAAGGCGTCACGCATTTTACTTATTCTTTTTATGTCAGCGTCCGTCTCCACTTCATATCCTTCAAGTTTGCTTTTATGCTTCAATAAAAAGTAATGTGTGCTGATCCAGAACAAGGGCAGGAGACATAAGGTAATATTGTCAAGCATGTCTATCTCTGATGCCTGTGCAGACGTTATTGTCAGTCCGGACTTGGTCAGAAAATATTCCAGTTCCGGATAACCGACCAGATTGATGTGTTCTTCACCCAGCGGGTATTTTAAATTTATAGGTTTCGGCATTCCCCGGTAAAATCCGGTCAGCAGATAATAAAGGCGGGAGCGCAAGCAGAGGCGGTTCGGCAAAGTCAGTATGACAACGCCTTGCGGCTTCAGATGCCGTTCAAAAATACGCAATGCATGTGGGATATTTTCCACATGCTCAATTACTTCCCGGCAGAGTATCGCATCAAAAGGCGCTTTGGGCAGCGAGACATCGGGCAGGTTAATATCAATTTCGTGCTCTTCCAGACCGTATTGCGCGTGTCCATAGCTGTGTAAGTTGGATATGGTCACGACATGCCCCATATCCCGCAAGGTCCTCGCAAGATGCGCCCCGCCCGCGCTGACTTCAAAGATGTTGAGATTTTTGTGGGCCGGGAGCAGGCTTGCGATCAGGGAATCTTTTTTGATCTCTCTAAGGACGCGGGGCATACAAGGCAACCTTGCTTTTGCATTGCGTCACTGCCGGACTTTTTGGAGCATGACCGGACCTTGGCCTGCTGACCCGCTTTGCGGGAGTGACCGCTTGCAGTGGCTGCGTTTACTTAGCCTTTTTATAACTTTTACGTCAATAGTTTGCGTAATAGTTTATAAGAAGCTTCTAAATTTCCTGAGAGTATGCCGCTATGCGGGTTTTACCGCATGGAGGGCTTAATGGCGCAACAATCCCGGAGACCGTTGACCTCTGTTTTCGGCACGATTGTTGCCGAGAAACGCAAGTTGCAGGAGATGAGCCAGGAAGAACTGGCGGAGAAGGTGGGAATTTCTCAGGTCGCTTTGTCGCGTATGGAAAAAGGCATCATCGCGCCACGTTTCGAGCGCCTGCAAAATTTTGCTGATGCCCTTGGCTGCTCCGTGTCGGAACTTTTTCCGCCTCCGGAAAAACACTATGCGCGGGCGGCGGACATCGCGGATATCATCACCTGTCTGTCAGATGAACAGCAAAAAGAACTTATTGAAATAGCGGCAAAAATAGTCAAAATTACACGCCCCAAAGCTTAGACGCATTAATCTGGTCTGTGTATATCTCCGATGCGGCGTATGACTGCGGCGGAATCCCTTTGTACTGTGCGGGCGTAGCGAACGGCCGGAAGCCCGAAAAGTATGGTATAGAAAGGGGCAGCAGGTGCGATCCCCAATCTGCTTCTGAACTCGGGAGCAATTTCCAGTATTGTGCTCAGGATGCCACACCAGCAGGCGCCGAGACCTGCGCAATTCGCCAGCATTTCAAAATAGGCCAAAGCGAGGATCACGTCTTCACGGGCACAAGGGGCGTCTTTGTCCGCAGTGACAATGAGAAAATGTGGGGCGCCCCGGAAAATCCAGTCATCCCCTTTGTTTTTAAATGCCTTGAGGCCATCTCCTAAAAATTCTGGCAAAGCTGCGCCATCCGCCTGTCGTTTTTCCAGGGCTTCAATGACTTCTCCCAGAATTGTTTTCGTAAGCTCACGCTTGTCTGAAAGCAGGAAGCTCAGGGCGCGGGCGTTACATCCGGTAGGAGAGTTGGCAAGATCGGCCAGAAGACGTTTAATGAGGTCAGAAGGCACATCGTCCTGCCGATACTGGCGTACACTTCTACGACCCCGTACCAGGGTTTCCATGCTTTGCAGGTTGGGGAAAGAGTCCGAGGCAAGGGGAATACTGACTGCCGGGTCATGACCAAAAATGCTGATTGCGCCGGTGGGGCACACCGCGAGGCAGTGTTCACATTGCAGACAACTGTTTTCTTCTCTTTTGGAGATTAGCGGGAGTTGATTTTTAAGACGAATGATGCCGCTGGGGCAGTCTCGTTCACATGCCCCGCAATGGGTACACTTCTCAGCATCTACAGTAAAATTTAAATTTGTCATGTCTGATGTCTCCTTTCTGTCTGCATATTATGGCCATCATGTTTTGCTTGTTTTGCCGACATAATTTAATTGAACAGGTCGCAATTTTAGGCGACTGACCCGGATGAACTCGCTCAAACATTCTCGCCAAGGCGTTTCGCCTGCGCCAGCTCCGTGCGCCCTACAATTTCGCCCTGGTTGTGCAGGCCTGGGGCAACGATGATTCCGGCTTCATCCCATTTCAAGTATGTGGAAATCTGCCGAAACATGGAAATGGAAGACTTGGCTGCATTGTCCGAATCGTCACCGCAGGTCATCAACAGCGCGGCGCGCTTGACAGGCATACCTTCCTGCAGCAGGGCATAGAAGCGGTCGATGGCGAGCTTGATCTGGGCGGTGACGCCGAAATAGTAAACGGGCGAGGCGAGAACCAAAGCATCCGCTTTGCAGAGCGCGTCAAGTATCGGTGGCATGTCATCCTTCTGAACACAGACTCCCTGTTGCTTGAAACAATGGTTGCAACCGCGACAGCCTCCGATTTTTAAATCGGCTACACGAAAAAGTGCTATTTGCTTGCCCGCGGCTTTGGCGCCGTCAACGAAGGCTTGCGCCAGCCGGTCGGTATTGCCGCCTTTACGCGGGGAACCGGAAAGAATGACGATGTTTTTGCTCATAACTGTCCTTTATTATCCAACAATTTTGTTTCGGTCATTGATCAGGGGTTATCCTAACATATTTTTTAGAGCGGCGCGATGCGATTCTGCGGAATCCTCGCTGAAGCAGACCAGTCGCACTTCCTCTATAGACGTTTCATGGCGGAGGAAATCGGCAACGGCCTGCACGGCTATTTTTGCGGCCTCTTCCCTGGGGTAAGCATAGACTCCGGTGGAAATCGCCGGGAAGGCAACGGTTTTAGCTCCCACCCGCACAGCTTCGCGCAGGGAGTTTTGATAGGCCGCGGCAAGAAGTTCAGCGGCTTTATCCGGGCTGTGGCGATGGTAAATCGGGCCAACGGTATGAATGACCCATACGGCAGGCAGTGCGTAGCCTTTGGTGGTTTTGGCCTCGCCCGTCTGGCAAGGGGCCAGGAGAAGCGATTCCTTGACCAGATTCGGACCTGCGGCTCTGTGAATTGCTCCGTCAACACCACCGCCGCCAGCAAGAGAATTGTTGGCGGCATTTACGATGGCGTCTACATTTTGCGTTGTAATGTCGCCAACCATGATTTTGATGCGCTGTTTAGTCATACAGGGGACCTCCGTTGGAATTATTGAGCATAGAAAATGATGGCGCGTCAAGATTTTATCCGTTTCTCGCCCGCGACTATTTGGCGGCAAGGATTTACAGGAAATCCTTACAAGCATTTCATATGTTAAATGATCTAAAAGTCTCCCTCCCTCGCAAAGTCCCCGGCTATGGCACGGGTGAAACACAGTGCTTGCCATGCCTCTCCTGGAACAGCAAAAAAAATCTGCATCCATTCTGAAAAAATATCTTGACTTATTTTTGAGCAGGCTTTAGATATGTCGTCATATGTATGATGATATTTCCAATGATGTACGATGATTTGTCCAATAAGGGTTTTACCCACAACCGATACCAATATTAAAGGGGAAAGCTATGATTACTGAGAATACTCGCAACGGTTTAATCGCAAGCGCTTCGGCTGTTTCTTCAATGCATGTGCGCCCGTCAAATAACGGAGCGCTGGTGACGGTAAGCGTTCCGCGCGCCGGTCATTTTATTCTGGATTTTGATCCGGCCGACCTGCAAGCTGTCAGCCGGCAAAGCAACGATTTGGTTTTTACCTTCCCGGGTGGCGGCACAACCGTGCTGCATGATTTTTTCACCATTGTCGCTGAAAGCGGGGGAATGGATTTTGTGCTGCCCGATGGAACAGAGATGGCAGTCAAAGATTTTTTGCATGACTATGATATAGAAACAGCCTCCGGCCTCACAGCTTCCAATACCGGCGGCGCCGGCGCCTATAACGATGACCCCGGCGCGCTGGTTGACGGGGTAGATAAGCTTGGCGCCCTTGGTAAAGTGAGCTGGTCCAGCCTGGATCTGTTCCAAGAAGATATCATTCTGCCCAGTGCGAATGCAAATCAAAGCGGCTTAGTGGGAACAACCGGCAATATCAAAGAACTGATCGTCGGACCGGTGGACCCGGATACCGGCAATCCGATTGCCGCGGGCGGCGCGGCCGCCACGGTGGAAGAGGGCGGCGACCTGGTCTTTACGATTGGCCAGAACGCGGCCAG
>JAISKK010000022.1 GCA_031260965.1 Desulfovibrio sp.
CATCAGTAGTCAATGTTACACGGTATCTTAGAGCCACGGTAGCACCTCCTTGGGTTTTGCTACCGAGAGCATACTATGTTATACGATTAATATCACGTTACAATGTACTAGGTTGACAAAAAAATTTTCAGCGTGCTATTTTTGTCCAGTTTTTTTGTCACCCCATCGGCAGAGGGAAAATAGTTTCCCAAGGAGAATTGTCGTGAAGCGCCTGAAAAAAAGTATCCTGTCGGCCACAGCTGTCTTTATGACACTGGCGGTCATTTGCCTGCCTGGTGTTGTGCCGGTCGGGGTGAGCAGCAACGCTTATGCCGCTGCGCCAGAATCCGTTGACATGCCAAAGCCGGAAGCGCATGAGGTCAACAACGGTCAAGATTTCACCAACCCTCTGACACGCTTTGATCTGCGTTATGGGCATCAGAAATCATCCGCTGCGCCGCCTGGGCATGACGACATGCGCATTGTTACCTTACGCGCGGACAAGCCTTTTGTGCTGTCCCCCAAGTGGCTGGTGACCATGCGCGTTGATCTGCCCTTCATGTTCACCAACATCCCGAATCTGAACGACAATCCTCGCGGCAACACGCACTTTGGGATGAGCGATGCCCTGATGCAGGCTCTTCTGGTGCATATGCCGAACAAAGACTTTGCCTGGGCTGTCGGAACCCAGATGATTTTCCCAACAGCCGGCGAAGAAGAGATGGGTACGGGCAAGTACAGAGTGGTGCCCACAGTGGGGGCGCGCTGGGGAACAGGCAACATCCTCAAGGGAAGCTGGGTGGCCCTGGCCATGCGCTGGGATAAGGATTTTGCCGAGAGACGTTCCAATTCCTCAAAGGTGAACGAGCTCCAGTTTGCCCCGGTAGTGAACATCTGGCTGCCCGGCTATTGGTGTATTAACCTGTTTCCAAGCCCGGACATTCGCTACAATATGGGCGATGCCCGCAAGGGCGATTCGGGCCGTTTGTTCCTTCCGGCCAATTTCATGCTCGGCAAGATGCTGGGCAAAAAAATGGTCAGCAGCATTGAAGTGGGCATTCCTATAATAAAAGACTACCAGTACTACGACTTCAAACTGGAAACGCGGCTGGGGTTTTTATTTTGACGCGCCGATTTATGGAAGCTGATCAGCAATATCACTTTAAACATTGGATGGGAAATCTTTATGCGTAATATCCTGTTTTTGAGTTTGATAATGTTTTTTTCGGCGCTTTGCGCTGTGTCTGCCCCGGCCGCGGAGCTGCCTGAAAATGCAGCAGAACTGCCCAAAGATGCAGAGCGCGCCACCAAAGAAGCTAACCGGCGGCTTTTGCAAGAGTTGCCTTTTGCCGACAAACAGGATTTTGAAGACGCGCAGCGCGGGTTCATTGCCGAAGTTCCGGGCGGGATTCTGCGCAACGCCGAGGGCGAAACTGTCTGGGATTTGAACGCCTTTGCTTTTCTTAAAGAGGAAACCGCGCCGGATACGGTCAACCCCAGCCTGTGGCGCGTGGCGCGGCTCAATATGCACAACGGTCTGTTCAAAGTTACGGACGGCCTGTATCAGGTTCGGGGGTTTGATCTCTCCAACATGACCATTGTCGAGGGGAAATCCGGGCTGATTCTTATTGATCCCCTGGTTACCACAGCAACGGCCAAAGCTGCCCTGGACCTGTATTATCAGCATGTACCTGGGCTATCTGGACCGGACGGCCAGAAACGCCCGGTTAAAGCTGTAATCTACACACATTCGCATGTTGACCATTATGGAGGCGTCAAGGGCCTGATTCGCGAAGAAGATGTCGCGTCCGGCAATATTATTGTTCTCGCCCCGAGCGGTTTTCTGGAGGAAGCGGTCAGCGAAAACGTCTTTGCCGGCACAGCCATGAGCCGCCGCGCCCAGTATATGTATGGCGCGCTGCTGCCTTCGGGAGAAAAGGGGCGCGTGGACGCGGGGCTGGGCAAGGCTACGTCCGGCCGCAGTGTGGTGTCGCTGATTGCGCCGACCGACCTTATAACCAAAACCGGCGAGACGCGGAACATAGACGGTGTGGAAATTGAATTCCAGATGGCGCCGGGCACGGAAGCCCCGGCGGAAATGCTCCTGTATTTTCCGCAGTTCAAGGCCCTGTGCGCGGCGGAAGACGCCACCCATACCCTGCATAACCTTTACACCCTGCGCGGCGCGAAAGTACGTGAAGCCTCTTTGTGGTGGCATGCCCTGGACGAAACCCTGGATCTCTTTGCGGAACGTACAGAAGTAGTCTTTGCCCAGCACCACTGGCCTGTGTGGGGTAAAGACCGGGTGGCCGCGTTTTTAAAGACGCAGCGTGACGGTTATAAATATTTGCATGACCAGACCTTGCGTCTGGCCAATCTTGGACATACGCCCGGCGAAATCAGCGAGCTGCTGAGTTTTCCGCCCGCGCTGGCGTCGCAATGGTCGCTGCGCGGCTATTACGGCACAGTCAGCCACAACGTCAAGGCCATCTACCAGCATTACCTGGGCTGGTTTGACGGCAACCCAGCCAATCTGGACCCCTTGCCGCCCAAAGAAGCCGCGGCGCGTTATGTTGAGTTCATGGGCGGCAGCGAGGCTGTGCTTGCAAAAGCCCGAACAGCTTCGCCAATGGCGAATTCCGCTGGGTGGCCGAGGTGCTGAAGCATGTCGTCTTTGCAGAGCCGGATAATCAGGCTGCCCGCGCCCTGCAGGCGGACGCCCTCGAACAGCTTGGCTACCAGGCCGAAAGCGGCCCCTGGCGGGGGTTTTATCTAACCGGCGCCCAGGAGTTGCGCAATGGTCTGCCCACAGGCAAACGCAGCAGCACGGTAAGCCCGGACGCCATCAGGGCCATGACCCCGGAGATGGTGCTGGATTTTTTGGCCATGCATCTTAACGGCCCCAAAGCCGATGGTAAAACGCTGCGCTTTAACTGGGTGCAGCCGGAAAACGGACAGATTTATGCCCTGAGCCTGGAAAACTCCGTGCTGCTGTATAAAAAAGTCAGCGACAAGAACGCGCCGGAAAAAAATGCGTTAGTGACTGAGCTGCGTCTGGCCAAAACAGCCCTGGCCGCTGTTGCCGCGGGGCAGCTTTCTCTGGCTGAGCTCATTGCTGAAAATGCGGATGTTATCAGCGGCGACAAGGACAAGGTACTGGAATTTTTCAGCCTTCTGGATTCTTTCCCCCTGATGTTCCCCATCATGACCAGATTTTAAAATGAAATCCAGGCAGGCGCAAACCGTGCAAAACGAAAGCTCTTTTGACTTATCCACGAGCTTGGAGCCGCTTGTGTCGCGTTTGAACGGTATTGTGAACAGCGGGTAGAGATAGCGCGGGAGCGAGAGCGCAAACAGCGGCAACGCAGCCATGGTCCGAGTCTGAGGATGTAAACTGAAAAAACAGAAAACGCCTAAAGTGTTTCTTCCTCCTTGACATTGTTCAAATGATGTTGAATAATCATTCAATGGAAACAAAAACAGCCACCACCATTTTTGAAGTCCTGACTTCCGAGGCCCGGCTTTCCATCTTCCGCCTGCTGGTCAAATACGCGCCGGGTGGCCTGGTTGCCGGAGAAATAGCCCGGATGCTGGACATCCCGAAGACCAATCTTTCATTTCATCTGAAAACCATTGTCCACAGTGGGCTTGCCAGTATGGAACGCGTAGGTCGCAACACGCGATACAGAGCAAATATTCCTCTAATGTTGGAAGCCATTGCCTTTTTGACGGCTGAGTGTTGCTCTGGCAACCCTGACCAATGCCTGACGGGAAGCGGCATTGCGCCGGGATTCCTGCTGGCCTGTTGTGATGACAAAAAACCGTAACGTGGAGAACATTTTTATGAACGCGCCCGACAAAAACAAATCCAACGAGCAAGTCAGAGAAACCGTCCGCACGGGGTACGCGGCCATTGCCACGGGGCAGCATTCTAGTTGCTGTTCCAGCCCGCGCAGTGGTCATGCCGATCCGACTCGACTGGCTAAGGCCGTCGGTTATGACGAGCAAAGCCTCGCCACTTTGCCGGAAGGCGCGAACATGGGCCAGTCCTGCGGCAACCCCGTCGCCATCGCGGCCTTGCGGGAAAGCCAGAACGTACTTGACCTCGGCAGCGGCGGCGGTTTTGACGTGTTCCAGGCTGGCGAAAAGGTGAAAGCTTCCGGGCGGGTTATCGGCGTGGATATGACCCCGGAAATGCTTGCTAAGGCCCGCAAGAACATTGAGCAGTACAGGCAGCGTACCGGCCTGGACAACGTGGAGTTCCGACTTGGCGAGATTGAATATCTGCCTGTGCCGGATTCCAGCGTTGACGTGGTGCTTTCCAACTGTGTCATCAATCTTTCCCCGGACAAGCCCCAGGTTTGGCGTGAAGTCTTCCGCGTCCTGAAACCGGGCGGCAAAGTATCTGTTTCCGACTTGGCCTTATTGAAGCCCCTGCCGGATAACATCCGAGAAATGACGGCTGTGCTGCTAGGCTGCGTGGCCGGGGCTGTGCTGGTGGACGAAACCAGAGCCATGCTGGAAAAGACCGGCTTCACGTCCATTGTCCTGACGCCCAAGCCAGATTACGTGCGGAATATGCAGGACTGGAACGACCACTTGTATAAGCAGATTGCAGAGACGTTGCCGAAGGGCGAAGAACTGGCGGATTACGTTGTAAGTCTGTCCATTGAAGTCCGGAACTACAGGGTTATAAATAATTCTTGTCTTGTGCAATTCCCTTATCCATAACCACCAGGGCGTT
>JAISKK010000043.1 GCA_031260965.1 Desulfovibrio sp.
TGCCCCCCGTGCCGTTAATAGCGCCGCCGAAGGTAATATCGTTCCCATTGGTATCCAGCTTGACGACTGGAGTCCCTGATCCGATACTGGCGGTAGTATTCAGCGTGGTGATACCAGCATCGCCGGAATAATTGAACCAGACCGTTTCAAAATTGTAAACATTGGTTATAGTGTTCGCGTCATAGAAGAGATTTAAGGTATTGTTGGAGAAGCCGTCGGTATCCGCATGCGTGTTGGTTTCGATTATACCACCATATATACTCGCGTAAGTGCTGCCAGAAGTCTTGATATTGACGATATTGTCTGTGGCGATGGCGGCGTAGGTATTATCTGTAGCAACCGCATAGCCGCCGAAGATATCGCTTCCCATATTCGCTGAGCCGGTAATGGTGATGGTATTTCTTGTGGCGGTGGCAGTGCCAGCAGCGGAACGCGCAAAGCCACCGTAGGTGAATCCACTAATCTGGCTGTTGTTGATGACGACCTCGTTGTGGATGGCAGTGGCGGCACCAGTAAAAATATCATGCATTGCACCATAGACACGACTAATTATATTCGCATTGACATTGACGATGTTGTCGTTGGGGTCGCCGCTGGAACCAGACCCTTCAGGCGGATTACCGTTACCGAACACTGGATGAGACACTGGGTTATCAATGTTAATAATTTGACCAGCAAAAGCGGGAAGGGGTAAAGCAAGAGGAACAGCGAGAAAAGCGGCAACGAGGAGACTGATGAGAAAGCGTTTGCGAAAACGGGAAGGGGAAGCGTCGGAACTGCCGGTCAGATCAGCACGAGATTTTGCTGGGGGGGGGTAACTGTATGATTTTATTGGATAATATGCTCATGGTACACGTTCTCCTCAGCTATGCCGGAGTATCAGGGAAGCACGATTGCTGAAAAACCTCCAGCCTTTGGAAACTATTTGCATGAACCGAACCGGGATATTTGAATAAATACGGCAATAGAGAAATGTCAAGCATTTTGGAAAAATTTGTTTGGAAAAACGTCTCATGATGCCTGTATCGGATAAAGTAAAAAAATCTTAAGGGGGGGTGAACCGCGCAATGCGCTTTTTTGCGTGACGGATTGATTTTTGTTGAAGAATACAAAACAACGAATCAGTTTTCCGGCTTGAGCAGCGGGAAGAGGATGACTTCGCGGATCGAGGGAGAATCGGTGAGCAGCATGACAAGACGGTCTATGCCGATGCCCGCCCCTGCCGCCGGCGGCATGCCGTATTCCAGGGCGCGCAGGTAATCTTCATCCATACAGTGCGCCTCATCATCCCCGGCGTTTTTCTCCGCAACCTGCTCCTCAAAACGGGCGCGCTGATCCGCCGGGTCGTTGAGTTCGGAGAAAGCGTTGCCCAACTCGCGTCCGGCAATAAAAAGCTCAAAACGGTCAGTAATGCAGGGGTTGGCGTCATTGCGCCGGGAGAGAGGGGAAATGTCCGTAGGGTAATGGAAGATGAAATGCGGCTGGATCAATTTCGGCTCCACATCCAGATCAAAAAGTTTGGCCTGGAGTTTGCCGAGTTTTTCTCCCCGCACTATTTTCTCGCCCCTCTGCCGGATATATGCGGACAAGGCCTCATAATTGAGGTATAATTCCGCTTTGTGCCCGCCGATTTCCTCCAGGGAGACAAAAAAGCTCAGACGCCGGAAAGCGCCGGGTCGCAGATCTATGCTCTGTCCCTGATAGGTGATAATCTGGCTGCCGCAGACGCCAAGGGCCAGTTCCCCGATCAGGCGCTCGCACAGATCCATGAGGTCTTCAAAGGTCGCATAGGCCCAGTAAAATTCACACATGGTGAATTCCGGGTTATGGCGCACGGATATGCCCTCGTTGCGAAAGTTCCTGTTGATTTCAAAAACCTTCTCCATGCCGCCCACCAGCAGACGCTTCAGGTACAGTTCCGGGGCGATGCGCATGTAAAGCTGCATGTCCAGGGCCTTGTGGTGGGTAACAAAAGGCCTGGCCGTGGCTCCGCCCGGTATGGGCTGCAGCATGGGTGTTTCAACCTCGAAAAAACCCTCATTTTCCATAAAACGGCGAAAATCGCGCACAATTTTCACCCGCGCAGAAAAAATCTCGCGCGTGCGCTCGGTGACGATAAGGTCCAGATAGCGCTGCCGATAACGGGTCTCAACGTCTTTCAGCCCATGGTATTTTTCCGGCAGAGAACGTATGGATTTGGCGAGCAGGACTATGGAATCGCAACGCAGGGTGAGTTCGGCTGTTTTGGTCCTGAAAAGCGCCCCGCGTACGCCGACAATATCGCCGGTGTCCAGTTTTTTGAAAACGGAATAAGCCTCTTCCCCGAGAATCTCGCGCGCCGCGTAACACTGGATGCGGCCGGAGGCGTCCTTGAGGTGAAAAAAGGCCGCCTTGCCGAAGGAACGCATGGAAACCATACGCCCGGCCAGACTGTAAGTTTTGCCGGAGGACCCAAGTTCCTCGTCGCTTGCATTCTCGTTCTCGGCCAGAACCCGGGTCGCCTCGTTTTCCTTGCAGAAACCGTTTGTGTAAAGGGCTACCCCGGCATCCAGTATCTCGCAGGATTTGACCACCCGGTTTTTAATGACCTCGTTGAGTTCATCGCGTAAGGCAAGGCTCTCCAGCATGGGCATAAAATAGCCCTGATGCGGAGAATTTCCGGCCAGCTTTATGCCTTTGCCGGAGCGCGGGACATTCCTGGCGGCGCTCGCGGCGGGTCCGGGCAAAACACCCGTAGCCTGCGGCGCTTGCCTGGTCGGCGCCTGTCCGGATTCCGGCACGCTTTCCGGCCCGGATTGCCCAGGGGGCGATGCTGTTTCAACTGTGTCCAGAGGCTTCAAATCCTGACTCCAGTCGGCTTTTGGCAACACTTTGTATTGCTCTGCTCTATGCCGAATGGACTGGTCAGTCAAGCCACTACAAAAACTGCAGCCCGACGCAGAATCACGACAGACTGGTCATCCTTGCCATGCAGGATGGAAGTTGTTATTCTCCTCTCCTTGACGCCGTTATTGTTAAACCAGAGGGGATGTTATGGGTCTGATCATAGACGAAGCTCTTACTTTTGACGATGTGCTGCTGCTTCCGGCATATTCCGAGGTCACTCCGGATATGGTGGAAGTGTCTTCCTTTCTCACCCCGGACATTCGCCTGAATATCCCCCTCATATCCGCAGCCATGGACACAGTGACGGAATCGGCAATGGCCATATCCATGGCCCGCAACGGTGGTATCGGAGTTATCCACAAGAACTCGTCCGTTGAAACGCAAAGAGTGGAAGTGGAAAAGGTTAAAAAATCCGAAAGCGGCATGATCACCTCGCCGGTGACCGTCAAGCCTACGGATTCCGTGGCCGTGGCCCTGGAACTGATGGCCGGCTACCGTGTTTCCGGTCTGCCCGTGGTGCAGGGCCGCAAGCTGGTTGGTATTCTGACCAACCGTGACGTGCGTTTTGTGAAAGACCCGGAGATCACCCGGGTCCGGGACCGCATGACCAAAAAAAATCTGATCACCGTCCCCGTGGGCACAACGCTTGAGGAAGCCAAGGATCATCTGCACAAAAACCGCATCGAAAAACTCCTGGTCGTAGATGACAACAAGGAACTGCGCGGATTGATCACCATGAAAGATATAGAAAAAATCCGCAAATATCCCGATGCCTGCAAGGACGATCTGGGCCGCCTGCGTGTTGGCGCGGCTATCGGCATTGGAGCGGATTGTCTGCCCAGAACCGCAGCCATGTTGCAGGCGGGAGCGGATTTTCTGGTCATGGATTCCGCGCACGGACACTCGCTCAACGTGTTGAACGCCATTCGCGAGGTACGCGCGGCTTGGCCGAACTGCCGTCTGGTGGCCGGAAACATCGGCACTTATGAGGGTGCGAGAGCCATTCTGGAAGCCGGCGCGGACACGGTCAAGGTAGGCATCGGCCCCGGATCCATATGCACCACACGCATAGTGGCCGGGGTCGGCGTTCCGCAGATCACGGCCGTGCGGGAAGCGGCGCGGGCGGCCAAAGAGATGGACCGTTGCGTCATAGCCGACGGCGGCATCAAATATTCGGGCGATATAGTCAAGGCCCTGGCCATGGGCGCGCACAGCGTCATGATCGGCAGCCTTTTCGCCGGTTCCGAGGAAAGTCCCGGCGAGACCATTCTCTACCAGGGACGGCGTTACAAGATTTACCGGGGCATGGGTTCCATTGACGCCATGAAAGCGGGCAGTTCCGACCGCTATTTCCAGGAAAAATCCAAAAAACTGGTCCCCGAGGGCATTGTCGGTCGTGTTCCCTACAAGGGACCGGTCGGCGACAGCCTCTACCAGCTTGTCGGGGGCCTGCGCTCCGGAATGGGCTATGTGGGCGCCCCCAATCTGAAGGCCCTGCGGGAAAAAACCCGACTGGCGCGCATCTCGCCGGCCGGTCTGCGCGAAAGCCATGTACATGACGTGATTATTACCAAGGAAGCCCCCAACTACCAGGTGGACCCACATTGAGGAATCCCGCATGTCCGAATTTGCCAAGGTCCTGATCATAGACTACGGAGCTCAGTACACCCGGCTCATAGCCAGACGGGTGCGCGAGGCCGGCGTTTATTCGGAAATTTTGCCCTGCACGGCATCAGACGCGCAAATCCGCGCCGCACAGGCCTCGGCCATCATCCTCTCCGGCGGACCGGACGATGCCGGCGAACCCGGCGCTCCGACTTTAAGTCCGGCTGTTCTGGAGTGTGAAGTACCGGTGCTGGGCATCTGCTACGGCATGCAAATCCTGGCCCTGACCCTGGGCGGAAGTCTGGTCAACTCCCGCGACCGCGAATACGGCCCGGCCGAGCTTTCTCTCAGCGGTCCTTCCCCGCTCTGGAAGTCCTTGCCGAAAAACAAGCCCTTCACCGTCTGGATGTCGCACGGCAACCGGGTCTCAAAAATTCCTCCCGGATTCACCGCCATTGCCGAAACCCCCAATCTGGATCTGGCGGCCATGGCCGACGCGCGCCGTCGCATTTACGCGGTGCAGTTTCATCCGGAAGTACACCACACCCGGCACGGCGCGCAGATCCTGCGCAATTTTCTCTTTACCGCAGCAAAAATCAAAGCGGACTGGAGCATGAGTTCCTTTCTGGAAAACGCCATGGAGGACTGCCGGACCAGAGTGGGCTCGGACAAAGTGATCCTCGGCCTGTCCGGAGGCATAGACTCCACTGTGGTCGCGGCCCTGCTGCATAAAGCCATCGGCGATAAACTGCACTGCATTTTCGTTGACCACGGTCTCATGCGTCTGCATGAAGGTGACGAGGTTATCGCCTTCCTGAACAAATACCTGCCCGGCCTTAACCTGCACGCGGTAACAGCCGGGGATCTTTTCCTGAACAGGCTGGCCGGGGTGGCGGACCCGGAGGAAAAACGCCGGATCATCGGCCGGACCTTTGTGGAAGTTTTTGAGGAGCAGGCCAAAAAAATCCGGGGCGCGCGCTGGCTGGCCCAGGGGACCCTTTATCCCGACGTCATAGAGTCCTATTCCGCCAAGGGCATGGTCATAAAAACCCATCACAATGTCGGCGGTCTGCCGGAGCGGATGAGCCTCAAACTCCTGGAGCCTCTGCGCGAACTTTTCAAAGACGAAGTCCGGATCGTGGGCGCCGAGCTCGGTCTGCCCGAAGATCTGATCTGGCGGCAGCCTTTCCCCGGTCCCGGTCTGGCTGTGCGCATCCTCGGAGAGGTGTCAAAGGAGCGTCTGGATATTTTACGCGCGGCGGATCATATAGTGCAGCAAGAACTTGGCGCAGCCGGACTTTTACGCAAAGTCTGGCAGGGTTTCGCTGTGCTTCTGCCCCTGCGCACCGTGGGGGTGATGGGTGACGCCCGCACCTATGAGCATGTGCTGGCCCTGCGCGTTGTAGACAGCGTGGACGCCATGACCGCAGACTGGACGCGCCTGCCCCACTCCGTTCTCGCCGGCATTTCCGGACGCATCATCAGCGAGGTCAAAGGCGTCAACCGCGTAGTTTACGACATCTCCTCCAAACCGCCCGGAACCATAGAATGGGAATAAGCCGAGGAGAAAATCCATGTTCGGAATAGGCGGAACCGAATTTCTGGTGATCATGGTGGTGGCGATTCTGGTGCTCGGACCGGAACATCTGCCGCGCATCGTGCGCATTTGTTCCAGGGTAATGTCCGACGTTCGCAAGGCGAGCACGGATTTTCAGCGCGCCCTGCATTTTGAGGCCGAGCGCGATGATTTGGAACGCAAAAAAAACAAAAGCGCAAAAAAGGCAAAGACCCGGCCCGCTGAAGACTCCGCCCCGGATAAAGAACAAAGCAAAGCCGAATCCTCCGCTGAAAGCGTGACTTCACCTGAGGCCGGGACTTCAGATGAAACCGCGGCTTCTGCCGATACCCCGGCTTCCCCCGGGACCGTGGCTTCTGCCCAGGCCGTGACTTCCCCTGAAGAAACAGTTGTTCGCACCGAAACGACAAGTGGCGTGGAACAGGACGCCAAACTGTGAGCATGGCCGGGGACGATAAAGACCTGGACGCTAAAAACGCGGACGGGCCTGAAAGCACAGCAGTAGCGGACACAGACCCGAACCCGCCGGACGAAAAATCGACAGCGGACGCGGTCTCCAACCTGTCGGAAGAAGAAACAGCAGTGAACGCAGACCCGGACAGCCCGGACGAAGAAGCTGCGCAGGAAAAAATCCCGGCCGAGCTTGCCGAACAGCCCACGGAAGAAAAACCGGACCGGGACGAAGGCGAAAAAGACGAGGACGCTGCAGACGAGGATCCGAAAAACGAGGGCATGACCCTGCGCGACCACTTGAAAGATTTGCGCTCCTGTCTTTTCAAGTCCTTTTTATGGCTCATCGCGGGCTTCTGTATCTGCTATCCCTTCCACGAGGAGCTTTTCACCCTGCTCTTCAGACCCTTGATCGCCGTCCTGCCCGAAGGCGGAAAACTGGTCTATCTAAGTCCGCCCGAGGCCTTTTTCACCTACATGAAAGTCACCCTGGCGGCCGGGCTTTTTGTTGCCAGCCCCATGGTCTTCTATCATCTCTGGGCCTTTATCGCCCCCGGTCTGTACCGGGAGGAAAAACTCTACATCCTGCCCGTGGCCTTTTTCTCCGCCTTTTTCTTCATAAGCGGCGGACTCTTCTGCTACTTCGTCGTTTTCGATCTGGCCTTCACCTTTTTCATGAGCTACAATAAAGGCTACGTTCAGGCCATGCCCGCTCTGGACGAGACCTTGAGCTTCGTTCTGCAGTTTTTGCTCGCCTTCGGGGTGGTTTTTGAGATGCCCCTGTTCGCCTTTTTCCTGTCCCGCATCGGAATCGTCACTGCGGACTCCCTGCGGCGCTTTCGCCGCTACGCGATCCTGATCATAGTGATTGTCGCCGCCATCCTCACCCCCCCGGACGTAGCCTCCCAGTTGCTTATGGCCGGACCCATGATCCTGCTTTATGAAATCGGCATTATCATTGCCGCTCTTTTCGGAAAAAAGAGCAAAAAAGAGGCCGGGCCGGAAAAGGAAGTCGAAGAGGATGAGCTTGAGGATAACGATTAACACGGGAAAATAATTGTCGTATCATGTCCGTGACAAGGAGGGTTTGGAGATGCCGGCGCCGAAAACAAAAAAACGCGGTGTGACGCTTAAGCGGGAAACCAGGGAAACTATGGTCGAGCTTAGCCTTTGCATTGACGGTCAAGGTGAGGTACAAGCGGATACGGGATACGGCATGGCGGATCACCTGATCACCCTTATGGCGGTCTGGGCCGGCTTCGATCTCGGCCTCAAATGTCGCGGGGATCTGCATGTTGACGCCCATCACAGCGTTGAGGACGTGGGCCTTTGTCTGGGGCAGGCTTTGGATCAAGCCCTGGGCAACCGAGTGGGCATCGCCCGCAGCGCCCTTGCCGGGGTGCCCATGGATGAGGCCTTGGCCCGGGTGTGCGTAGACCTTTCCGGGCGCTCCTTTCTGGTCTTCAGAGGACAGGAACTGCTTCCCCCCCTGATCGCAGGGGAAGAAAATGACCTCTGGCGGGAATTTTTCAAAGCTTTCGCCGGAGGGGGGAAAATGAATCTGCACATAAATTTTGAATACGGAAAAAACGGCCATCATCTGCTCGAATCCGCCTGCAAGGGTTTGGGACTTTGCCTCAGGGACGCCGTTAAACTAAACCGCTCCGGCATCCTGAGCACAAAAGGGAGTCTTGATCTATGATTTTCCACCCGAAACGCGCGTCAAAAACGCCTTCCCCCGCATCCGGCAACAGCCCAAAAAACAAGACTCTTCTGTTCGCCTGTCTGCTTCTGACGGCGGCGCTTCTCGCCGCAGCCTGCGGCGCTCCCAAGCAACCGCCCCTGCCGCTTGGCAGCCTGAAACTCGGTCTGGCATCTTTCACTCAGCCCGCAGTTGCCTCGGACATGCTGGCCGGCTATCAGCCGGAGGGAACGCCGAAGATCGACGCCAAGGATCTGAACGAGCTGGATTCTATCTTCAATCAGGTTCTGAGCAAAGAATCAAAACACAGCTTCACAGGCCGGGAAAGTTCGGACCACTGCCGCCGCACCGTGGGCGCGCAGGAGGGCCGCAGCAACACCCAGGCGGCCCTGCGCACCTGGTCTGCGGTTGGTCGCTGCATGGGCGTGGACCTGCTGGTCGTTCCGCAGGCCCTGGAATTTCGCCAGCGCGATGGCGGATCTTTCGGTGTGGTCAGCCCGGCGCGGGTAGTCATGGATACCTTCATCATCGACACGCGCAATGAGGCCCTTATTTCCCGCTCGCGTTTTGATGAAACGCAGTCCAACTTAAGCAGCAACCTTCTGGATACGGGCAAATTCCTCAAACGCGGCGGACAGTGGATCAGCGCCCAGGAACTGGCCCGCGAAGGCATGGAAAAAGCCGTAAAGGAGCTTGGTCTGTGATTATTTTTCCCGCTGTGGACATCAAGGGCGGAAAATGCGTACGTCTGCTCCAGGGACGGGCGGACCGCGAAATCATTTATGAAAGCGACCCCCTGAAAGTGGCGCTCGCCTGGCAGGAGCGTGGGGCCGGGTGGTTGCATGTGGTGGATCTGGATGGAGCTTTTGCCGGAAAGGCTGTGAACCGAGCCCTGATCAGTGAAATCTGCCGCAAGCTCTCCGTCCCCGTGCAGGTCGGAGGCGGCATCCGGGATTTGGAAACGGCCCAGGCTTATGCCGAAGCCGGCGCGGCCCGTATTATCATAGGCACCATGGCGGTCGAGCATCCCGAAATTTACGCGGAAATCTGCACCAACCTGCCGGACAAGGTAGGCGTATCTCTCGATACGGAGGGGGGACGTCTGAAAACCAGGGGCTGGATCGACGATTCCGGGATGACCATTGAAGAGATTATGCCCAGGCTCTATGCCCAGGGAACCGCCTTTATAGTGCACACCGACATCAGCCGGGACGGAATGCGCGGCGGCCTCAATTTTGAGACGCTCAGGGAGCTTGCCTCCTCCGCCCTGATGCCGGTAATCGCGTCCGGAGGCGTGGCCGGGCTTGATGACATCAGGAGCTTTTACGAATTGAGCAAGGGCACAAAACTTGAAGGGATCATCTGCGGACGCGCGCTCTATGAGGGAGATCTGAACTTCGAAGCGGCCCTGGCCTGGATAAGCGCCCAGACCGACTGACCCTCCGGGTTGAAATACGCACAAAGGAGTTTAAAAATGACCGCATCCACTGTTTATTTTACGAATATGCGCTGCCGGGTGGGCGTGAGTCTGCTGGAGAAGCTGGACCGGCTGATCCTCGAAGCCGGAATCGAAAAAATAGAATTTACGAAAAAATTTGTAGCCATAAAAATCCATTTTGGAGAACCGGGCAACCTTTCCTTTTTGCGTCCCAACTTCGCCCTTACCGTAGCCAAGCGGGTCAAGGCTCTGGGCGGCGCGCCCTTTCTCACGGACTGCAACACCCTTTATGTCGGCCGGCGCAACAACGCCCTGGCGCACCTGGATGCGGCCTATGAGAACGGCTATTCGCCCTTCTCCACCGGCTGTCAGGTGATCATCGCCGACGGACTGAAAGGCACAGACGAGGTTGAGGCCCCGATCCCCGGCGGCATTCTGCTGCAAAGCGCAAAAATCGGCAGAGCAATTATGGACGCGGATGTATTCATTTCCCTGAACCATTTCAAGGGGCACGAGATCACAGGATTCGGCGGCGCGATCAAGAATGTGGGGATGGGCAGCGGCAGCCGGGCCGGGAAAATGGTTATGCACAACGCGGGCAAGCCGGATGTGAGCTCCAAAAAATGTGTGGGGTGCCGCACCTGCGCCCGCTACTGCGCGCAGTCGGCCATCAGCTTTAATGCGGAAAAAAAGGCCAAAATCGATCATGCCCTCTGTGTGGGCTGCGGTCGCTGCATCGGCGTATGCAACTATGACGCAATTTACAGCCGTTATGACGCCTCCAACCTGGATGTGAACTGTAAAATGGCGGAATACGCCAAGGCTGTCGTAGATGGACGTCCGCAGTTCCATATTAACGTGGTCAACCAGGTTTCCCCTTATTGTGACTGTCATTCGGAAAACGACGCCGCCGTTGTGCCCGATATCGGCATGTTTGCTTCTTTCGACCCCGTAGCCCTGGACAGGGCCTGCATTGACGCGGTAAACGCAGCTCCGGCCCTGACGGGAACCTTGCTGGACGAGAAGAAAGACGGCGTTGACAAGGATCATTTCCACGCCATCCATCCGACCACGGACTGGCGCGGACAGATTGCCCATGCGGAAAAAATCGGCCTGGGCAGCAGCAAATACGAGCTTGTTACCGTAAAAGACTAAGGCCCGCCCGCAGCAGGGCTTATTTTAACCTGATCGGCCCCGGAAACGCAGGGCCGCGTATATCATGTGAGGCAAGCCATGCAGCGTCTGCCATTATTATGCTGCATCACCTTGAGCTTTCTGTTGCTGTCCGCCTGTGCCTTTGTCGCCGGCCAGCCAACCCCTGTGCCCAGAGTGGAAAGCCGCTACGATGACGCCGGCATCAAAACCGAGGTTTCCGGCGCGCTGCTGGCCCTGGACCCTTCCCAGGCCAGCACTGTAAACGTGCACTGTTTTTACGGTCACGTCTTTCTGGTCGGGGAAGGAAACCGGGAATTTTGCCGTCAAGCCGTAGCCGCCGCAGAAAAAGTTCCGGGCGCGAACAAGGTCAGCACCCACTGGTTCCCGTCCGGAAGCGCCTTCACCCATGAAGACGCGGCCATCGAAGCGGAAATTTCCGAGCGCCTGCCCTCCACGGGCAAGGACGCAGGCAGACGCATTGACGCCGATGTCTGGGGCGGCCATGTGGTGCTGACCGGAATGGTGCACAAGGAATCCGACATACAAGCCGCTGTCACGGCCGTAAAACGCATCAAAAACGTGCGCAGCGTCACCAGTTATATTGTTCCGGACAATGCCAACAAGCCCTAGCGCTGCAGGGGCGGAAATTTCCATCCCGGACGCCGGGGACGCAAAAAATACTCCCCCAAAATCCGCTTCCCTTCTTGAAGTCAGTCCCGCCGAGTCCGGTTTGAAACTCTTGCGCTTTCTGCAGCGCAGACTTATGGATACCCCCCCTCCGGCTCTGCTGCATAAATGGGTCCGTAGCGGCCAGGTACGGGTGAACAGAGGGCGCAGCGCTCCCTTTACCCGGCTCGTCCGGGGCGATCAGGTGCGCCTTCCCCCCTTTGCCAGGGCACGCGCAACCGGGGAACATCCGCCTTTATCTCCAGCACGGGCCGAGTCCAACCCTGCTCCATATCCGGATCGGGCAGAGTCCGCCCCCGCCCCTGCTGAGGTCGATGGTCTCATCGACCCTGCTCCTGCCGGACCCGGTGGCATCATCGGCCCCGGTCTTGCGCTGCTTGACATATACGACGACATTCTGGTTCTGGGCAAAAGCGCCGGCATATCCTGTCATCAGGGCAGCCTGGCGCGACAGGGGCCGACGCGAGAGCTAAAAAGCGCCAGATCGGCACAGGCGCCTTCCATAGCGCAGATGCTGGCCGGATACTTCGCCTCCGCGTCTTATATCCCGGCTCCTGCGCACCGTCTGGACCGGCGCAGTTCCGGTCTTTTGCTGGCCGCATTGAGCCATGCTCAGGCAATCCGATTGCAACGGCTTTTTGCAGAGGGCGAAATCCGCAAATATTATCTGGCCTGGGTTTTCGGCCGCCCCTCCTGGAAAAAACCGCTTCTGCTTGAAGACAAGCTGGATACGGGCTTTCTGGCCGGGCGCGAGCTGATGCGTGTCAAGCCTGAATCTGGCGCAGCAGAGAAAACCGCAGAACCAGCAACGCAAGAGACAGGCGAAAAATCTGAGGCTGATAAAACGCAGGGGAAAAAGAGGGAAGGCAAGAAGGCCAGTTGCGCCGCCCTTGTCCTGCGCTGCCTTGAGGCCGGTCCGCCGGGCTTTCCCGTCCCGGCCGCGCTGCTTATGCTGCGCCTTTTGAGCGGACGCAAGCACCAGTTGCGCGTCCAACTGGCCGCGCGCGGGTTGCCGGTTATCGGCGATGCCCTGCATGGTCGAATTTTGAATGCGCAGGAAGAAATAGAAAATAACCGGCACGGCGGACAGGGAGAAGGAAAAAACAACAAGAGGATTTCGGCCCCGCATTTTCCGGATCTGCTGCTGCACGCGCATTTTTTGAGTCTGCCGGAACGGACCCCGGAGGAAAGGGAAGATTCAGGACTGGACCCGACTCTTTGCCCTGGATACAGAGAACAGGCGCGATCAGGACAAAATGTTGCCCGCCGGGAATTTATCCTGCCTCCCCCCTGGCCTGCCGATCTTCTTCCGGATGAAAAAAACCTGCCCAAAGCCAGAGCAGCCCTGGACGCCTGCATCGCCGCGAGAGTGCAATTTTAAATGCTCCAGCCAATTCATTACGCGGTTTTTTCGGGCCTTGCCTTTGGACTACGAATTCCCGACCATGCCGCTATAAACGCCCAGGTAGGGCCGAGCTAAAAATCAGGATCGGATTTGCCGCTGCGGGGGTGATATTTGCTGTGGGTCCGGGTGACGCGCTCCTGCTGTACATGGGTATAGATTTCCGTGGCGGTAATGTCCGCGTGTCCAAGGAGCATCTGCACCGAACGCAGATCCGCCCCGCCTTCCAGCAGGTGGGTGGCAAAGGAATGTCTGAAGGTGTGCGGAGATATGGAGACGCTTATGCCTGCCTTGAGGGCGTATTTCTGCACAATTTTCCAGAGGGCTACGCGGGACAGCCCCCGTCCGGAACGGTTCAGGAAAAGTTCCGGAACTTTGGGGTCAAAGAGAGGCCGCCAGATTTTGATATAATCCATGAGAAAGGCCACGGCGCCGGGATGGACCGGGACCACACGCTCTTTGGCGCCTTTGCCGAAGACGCGCAGAAGTTCGGTCTGGGGATCAAAATCCAGGGCGCGCAGGGAACAAAGCTCGGAGACGCGCAAGCCGGAGGCATAGAGCAATTCCAGCATTGTACGGTCCCTGAAACCCAGCTTGTCCGAGATTCTGGGGGCGGCCAGCATGGCCTCCATCTCCTCACGCGTAAGCACTTCCGGGAGGTAACGCACAAATTTGGGGTTTTCCAGAAATCGGGCCGGGTCTTCGGCAAGCTCCTTTTCCTCGCGGGCGAAGGCAAAGAAGCCGCGCAGGGCGGAGAGACGGCGGGCGAGGCTGCGGCCTCCCAGACCTTTTTTACGCACAAAGACCACATAGAGAAAGAGTATCTGTTCATCAACAGCGGAAAGAAGATCCTTTGCCGCGCAGCCGGGGAGCCGCGCGCGCACAAAACCCAGAAAATCCTCCAAATCCGCTCTGTAGGCGCTTAAGGTATTCTCGGACAGACCCTTTTGTACCAGAAGATGTTCCAGGTAATAGTCGAGAAGCGGATGCGGCTCGACTATTGCCTGCGCCTCCGGGCCGCCGGTCCGGGGTCGCGCAAAGTTGCTTTCGCGCATGCCCTTATATCTTTGCAAGCGCTTTCAAAGCAGTCCCAGACGCAAGGAAACTTCAAGATCAAGCTCCGCAGCGAACCTGTCCAAAGTTAACGCTTCGACACAAAACGCTGAAGCGGCTTGCGGGGACAGGCGCGGTTCCGGTCCGGGCAGGGGCAAATCCGGGGAGGGAGAGGACAGGATGGCGGGATCGAGCGTCAGGCAGGGCTGTTCGGGGTGGAAGTCACCCACGACCAGGGTCAGGGCCTCGGCCATGTCTTTTCCGGACAGCAGCGCGCCGTCGGGCAGTTGCAGGGCGAAATCTCCGCCGTCCAGAGCCGGAAAAAAACCTTTCAGGAAAAGGATCGCGCCATCGTCAAAACTGATGCGCACATCCCTGTCGCCGGGCTGCACGTCCGCTGCGTCAAACTCGAAATCAAGAAGATAAGTCTGCCCGGAGCGCATGCCGATCTGCACCGCCTGTCCGGCCTGCGGTTTCGGAATCCTGATCTTTTCGACTGTCTCATACCCGGACATAGACGATCTCCGTTCCCAGCCGCCAAAGCCTTTCCCCTGGACCATTCCGCTTGAGCTTGTCGCTTGGCGGATTTAGCGAAAATCCGCAATCACCCGTTCAGCCACACGCAGGCCGTCATTCATGGCCCGGACCACCAGCGAGGGACCGAGCGCCGCATCTCCGCAAGCATAAACGGGAAAATCCGCAAGCGTATCCGCAGCCTCATCCGGGGCGTCAGTATCCGTCCGGGCGGAATTTTGCGCATCGCGCAGTACGCGCCCGCCTTCAGATCGGGGGAGCCGTCCTGATTTATCTTTCTTCAGTTCCAGGCTTTTCAGCAAAGCGCCGTCCTCCGCGCCCGTAAAACCCATAGCCAGCAGCACCAGATCCACCGGCAACACAAACTCGGAATTTTCCACGGGCAGGGGCCGGGGCGCTCCATCGCCCGCGCTCCAGTTCACTGCGGCGCAAAGCGCGGTCCCGACATGCCCGGCGTTGTCCGTGGCCGGGCTGAAGGAAGTTGCGGTAACGCTGAAGAGGCGTTCTCCACCCTCGGCGTGGCTGCTGGAGGAGCGCAGGGTACGCGGCCACTGCGGCCAGGGATTGTCGGCAGCGCGCGTTGTCGGCGGTTTGGGCAGAATTTCCACCTGACTTACGGATATGGCCCCCTGCCTCCAGGCTGTGCCCATGCAATCCGCGCCCGTGTCTCCGCCGCCGATGACCAGCACCCGTTTGCCGCCCGCATCATGGTCTTTTGGCAGGGCATTTATTTCCCCGGCGTTCAGACGGTTCTGCGAGGTCAGATAATCCGTTGCGAAATGGACGCCGGCCAGATCGCGTCCGGGGATGACCAGATCCCGCTTCTGCCGCGCCCCCCCCGCCAGGACCAGCACATTATGCCGTTTGGCCAAAAGACGCCCGGAGATGTCGCTACCCACCTCGACGCCACACTCAAAGACAATGCCTTCCTGCTCAAGGAGACGGATACGCCGATCCAGGACTTTCTTTTCCAGTTTAAAATCAGGGATGCCGTAGCGCATAAAACCGCCCGGCCGAGTGTCCTTTTCATAAACCTTGACCTGCATTCCGGCCTGATTCAGACGCCAGGCCGCAGCCAGACCGGCGGGTCCGGAACCGACGACCCCGACCTGCAAAGAGCGCCGCAGCCTGGGCGGACGCGGACGGATAAGACTCTTTGCAAAACCCTCTTCGATCACAACAAATTCCACCTGCCGACACGGAACCGCATCTGCGTTCAGGCCCTGGACGCAGGAGCCTTCGCAGGGAGCCGGACACACCCGGGCGGTAAATTCCGGGAAAGGACTGGTCGCAAGCAGCACTCCAAGGGCGCTGTGCATACGTCCGTTCAGGACGGCGGCATTTATCTCCGGCACTGCATTCAGCAAAGGACAGCCGCAGGCGTGACAGAAAGGGATGCCGCAATCCTGACAGTGCTTGAGATCCTCATACAGATCTGCCGGCTGCGGTTGTATCTCCACAGGCTTGAAATCGCGGATTCTTTCGTTGATGGGCCGATATGTGCTCATAATTTATTTCCCGTGCAGGTGTGTCTTTCAGCGGTGTTTGCAGCCTGGCCTTTTGCCGGCATAACGCTTATACGGGTCCGACTTCACGACGCGGCGTAGCTGCGTCGGCAACGGACATTTCGCCGAGAACGCGCCGGTATTCCATTGGGAAGACCTTCAGAAAACGTCCCTTTTCCCTTTGCCAGCCGGCAAGCAGTTTGCTGGCCAGGGGGCTGCCGGTATAGGCGTTGTGTTTCTCGATCAGGGTCTGCAATTCCGCTTCATCGGCTTCGGTCAACAGGTCCAGATCCACCATTTCCAGATTGCAGCGGCTGTCAAAAAGACCGTCCTTGTCATAGACATAGGCCAGCCCCCCGGACATGCCGGCGGCGAAGTTGACTCCGGTAAGTCCCAAAACCACCACCAGACCACCGGTCAGATAGTCGCAGCCGTGGTCGCCCACGCCCTCGACCACGGCGGTAGCGCCGCTGTTTCTGACGGCAAAGCGTTCTCCGGCCCGACCACGCAGGAACATTTCCCCGCTGGTCGCTCCATACAGGGCCACGTTGCCGGCTATGATATTCTTGTGCGAAACGAAATCCGGGGCGGCGTTTTCCGGCAGACTGATGATAATGCGTCCTCCGGACAGTCCTTTCCCAACATAGTCATTGGCCGCGCCGCGCAGGTGCAGTGTCAGTCCGCGCGCGGCGAAAGCGCCAAAAGACTGGCCGGCGGAACCATAGAGATTCAGACGGATGCTGTCGTCCGGCAGCCCTTCCATGCCTTTGGCGCGGACAATGCGCGAGGAGATCTTCGCCCCCAGGGTACGGTCCGTATTACGCACCTGACGCTCAAAGACCAGAGGTTCTCTCTTTTCAAGGGCGGGCTCTATGAAGGGGAGTATTTCGTCATCCAGCCCCTTGCCGGCCGGGACGAAGCCTTCCGGCGGTCCGGAATAGCGGCGCGCATCGCCTCCCGGAGCGAGCAAAAGGTTGGAAAAGTCCAGATGGCGCGTATGGGGCAGTTCTGCGCAGGGCTCAAGAGCCAGCCTCTCCACCTGCCCGGTCATTTCCGCCATGCTCCTGAAACCGAGTTCCGCCATAATTTCCCGCACTTCCTCGGCGACAAAATGGAAGAAGTTGCGCACATGCTCCGGTTTACCCTTGAAACGGGCGCGCATGGCCGGGTCCTGGGTGGCGACCCCGACCGGACAGCCGTTGGTGTGGCATTTGCGCATCATGATGCAGCCCATGCTCACCAGGGCGGCGGTGGCGAAGCCGAATTCATCCGCTCCAAGCAGACAGGCCACGGCTACATCACGCCCGGTCTTCATCTGTCCATCCGCCTGCAAGCGCACGCGACCGCGCAGATTGTTCAGCACAAGGGTCTGCTGCGTCTCCGCCAGACCGATCTCCCAGGGACAGCCGGCGTGCATGATGGAGGACAAAGGGGCGGCGCCTGTGCCGCCGTCGGCGCCGGAGATCAGAATGGTGTCGGACATGGCCTTGGCCGCGCCGGCCGCAATGGTTCCGACACCCGTTTCCGAAACCAGCTTCACGGAGACTCTGGCTACGTCATTGGCCTGGCGCAGATCGTAGATCAACTGCGCTATGTCTTCTATGGAATAAATGTCATGGTGCGGCGGGGGAGAAATGAGGCTGACGCCGGGGGTGGCGTTGCGCACCCTGGCGATCTCGGCGTTGACCTTGTGTCCGGGCAGATGTCCGCCCTCGCCCGGCTTCGCGCCCTGGGCGATCTTTATCTGCAGTTCGCCCGCATTGACCATATATTCAAGGGTGACGCCAAAGCGCCCGCTCGCCACCTGTTTGATGGCCGAACGCAGGGACCCGCCGTCCCGCAGGGTTTTAAAGCGCTCCCTGTCTTCTCCGCCTTCGCCGCTGTTGGAACGCGCGCCCATACTGTTCATGGCCAGAGCCATTGTTTCGTGCGCTTCCTTGGACAGAGAGCCGAAGGACATGGCGCCGGTCACAAAACGGCGTACAATGGAGTCCGCTCCTTCCACTTCGCTCAAGGGCAAAGGAGACCGCGCCGGGTCCGGGACAAAACGCAGCAGGTGGCGCAAGGTGAAGGGCTGTCCCTGCGGTTTGTTGATCAATCTGGCGTATTCGCGGTAGGCTGTCTGATCTGTATTGCGCACAGCCGTATGCAGGAGGGTGATCGTCTCCGGGGTCCAAAGATGGGCTTCGCCGTCACGCCGGTAGCGGTAAGCCCCACCAACCGGCAGGGGGTTCTCCGCCAATTCGCTCCCGCCGTCCCATCCGAAGTCCGTCTCGCCGCCCTGCGCTTTTTCCCCCTTATTCGCGGTCAGGTCCAGGGAGAATTCAGAAAAGCTCCCGCCAAGCGGACGCAGGGGCAGATCCGGGGCCATATCCAGGGCCATGTCGCGGCGGCGCAGGGATGCCTCTTCAATATGCTCCAGCCCTATGCCGCCGACACGCGAGGAGATAGAGGGAAAATAGGCGTTGACCAGGGTCGGACCAAGGCCCACGGCCTCAAAAATGCCGGCGCCGCGATAGCTGCGCAGGGTGGAAATGCCCATTTTCGACATAATCTTGCGCAGGGCCGAGCAAAGGGCATTCGTATAATTTTCCACCGCCCCCGTGGGACTGGGACCGCCCTGCCGCCCCGCGTGGGCGGCCATGGCCGCTACGCTTTCAAAGGCAAGCCAGGGGTTGATGGCTGATGCGCCAAGGGCAAGAAGCAGGGCCATGTGATTGCCTTCACGCGCTTCCCCTGTTTCACAGACAAGACCCACATGCACGCTCCCGCTTTCGCGCAGGATACGAGCCACGGCGGCTGTCGAGAGTATGGCCGGAATCGGAAGCCGGCCCGCAGCCGCCTCTTTGTCGGAAATAACGATAATGCCTGTGCCGTCCTGCACCGCTGTCCGGCTCTCCTCCTCCAGACGGCTCAAGGCTTTGGCCAGAGCCACGCCGCTTTTTTCCCCGGGCAGGGGGACAAAGGTGCTGTCCAGAGTACGGCAGGCGAAGCCCTCGCTCCGGTTTTCGCGCAGGCGCTGCAAATCGCTGTTGGACAAAATGGGATGGCGAAATTTTATGAGTCTGGCCTGCCCCGGCTCCTCTTGCAAAATATTCGCCTGGTATCCGATAAAGGTCATGAGTGACATGACCAGAGCTTCCCGGATCGGGTCAATGGGCGGGTTGGTAATTTGGGCGAACTGCTGCCGGAAATAGGAAAAAAGCGAGCGGGGCCGGGCATCAAGCACGGAGAGGGGGATGTCCGCGCCCATGGATCCCACGGGTTCAATGCCTTTTTCCGCCATGGGCCAGAGCAGGATATCCAGATCGTCCCGGTCGTAGCCGAAAAGACATTGCAGAAAAGGCAAAGACTCCACGCTGCGCGTAAAATCGGAATCCACGCTGAAAAAACCGGGGATTTCCACGCGGTTCTCATCAACCCAGCGCCGATAAGGCTGCAAACGGGCGAGCCGTCCTTTGAGCTCCACGTTTTCGATAAGGCGTCCCGTCACTATATCGGCCAGGATCATCTGACCCGGTCGCAACGCGCCTTTCTTGATCACCTGATCCGCCGGCAAATCCAGGACCCCGTCTTCCGAAGCCAGGACGACCAGACCATCTTTGGTCTGACTGTAGCGGGTAGGCCTCAGGCCATTGCGGTCAAGACAGGCCCCGACTCTGTAGCCGTCGGTAAAGACCACGGCAGCGGGTCCGTCCCAGGGTTCCATAAGCCCGGCGTGAAATTCAAAAAATCCGCGCAGATCCGGTCCCATGGGATATTTGCTTCCCCAGGCCTGGGGGATGAGCATGGCCATGGAGTGATCCACGCCGCGCCCGCCCCGTATCAGAAACTCCATGGCGTTGTCCAGGTTTGCGGAATCGCTGGATTCCGCCTCGATCAGAGGGAAAATCTTGTCGATGTCCCGGTCATTTTTCCCGAAGAGGGGGGAGGCAATGCCGGACTCACGGGCGGTCAGCCAGTTCCGGTTGCCCCGGATCGTGTTTATTTCTCCGTTATGGGCCAGCCAGCGAAAAGGATGCGCAAGACGCCAGGAGGGAAAAGTGTTGGTGCTATATCTCTGATGCACGACGGCAAAGGTAGAGGCCAGACTCTCATCAGCCAGATCCGGATAAAAACCCAGGATCTGCGAGGCCATCATCATACCCTTGTAAACAACCGTCCGGCTGGACAGGCTGGGAATATAAAAACTGTCGGCGGAGAAGCCGGCTTTGGTCACTGCGCGTTCCATACACTTGCGCAGGATATAGAGACGTCGCTCCAGGGCGTTTGCGTCGCGGGCGCTGCCGTCGCTGACAACAAACTGGCAGACCCGGGGACGGCTGGCTCGCGCCGTATCGCCAAGCACATCAGGGTTCACCGGCACATCACGCCAGGCCAGGATGTGAAAACCCTCGGCTGTGGCGGTAATTTTCATCAGGTCAAGACACTGGGCGGCGGCCTTTTGCTCAAGGGGCAGAAAAACCATGCCCAGACCGTAGCTGCCTTCAGGCGGCAAGTCACAGTTAAGCTGCCGGCGCAAAAAGACATGCGGAACCCTGAAGAGAATGCCGGCCCCGTCTCCGGTATCGGCGTCGGCCCCGGCCGCTCCGCGGTGGCTTAAATTGCAAAGCGCCTGAACGCCCATACGGATAACATCATGCCTGGCTTCACCGTCCAGATAGCAGATGAATCCCACTCCGCAGGAATCATGCTCGAATTGCGGGTCATAGAGCCCTGTCTTCTGCATATAAAATCCCTTACTTTATATTTGGCATATAAAAAGATACGGTTATACGTATTGCCCGCTTTTGTCAAATTGAGGATCGGCGTTTCAAGAAGCCAGACGTCAATTCTATTGACTTTTTCCGGGTTTTGCGGATAGTGATATGCAAAAGTACGCCCGCAAAGGAGAACGCAATGGCCGAGGTAGAGTTTCACGGAAAAACTTTTGAAGTGGACGAAGACGGATTTTTACTGCGCTTTGAAGACTGGTCCCCGGAATGGGTGGAATTCGTCAAGGAGTCCGAAGGGATCAGCGAAGTAACACCGAATCACAAAACCGTCCTGGATTTTTTACAGGACTATTATAAAAAGAACGGCATAGCGCCGATGGTGCGTATTCTGTCCAAAAACACCGGCTATAAATTGAAGGAAATTTACGAACTTTTCCCGTCCGGCCCCGGCAAGGGGGCCTGTAAGATGGCCGGTCTTCCCAAACCCACCGGTTGCGTGTGACAAAAGCAGTTCGACGTAAGGGGTGTTTTTTGCACGGGCGGACACGATGACCCCCAACCTTGACCTGCCTGATGTTCTGCTCCCCGGACTGCCTGCCGGTGCGAGCAGAGACCGCTTGTTCCGCAGACGCGAAGAGTTGCGCGCGCAGGGCAAGGTTCTGGTTTTTACCAACGGCTGCTTTGATCTGCTCCACCCCGGTCATGTGGACTTGTTGAGCCGGGCCAGAGCAGCGGGCGATGCTTTAATCCTCGGTCTGAACAGCGACGTTTCCGTGCGCTCTCTGGGCAAGGGACGCGATCGGCCTGTCAATCCCTTCCCGGTGCGGGCCTTCGTGCTCGCCCATCTGGCCTGCGTTGATTTTGTGGTCGGCTTTGACGAAGAGAATCCTGAAAATCTCATTCACGCCATAGAACCCGATGTGCTGGTCAAAGGCGGTGACTGGAGTGTGGAAAAAATCGTCGGTGCAGATTTTGTCAGGGCCAGGGGCGGGAAAGTTTTATCCCTGCCCCTCCTGGGCGGCTTTTCCACCACAGCCCTGCTGGAACGCATTCGGGCCTGTCAGTAAGTCCAACGGCCATTCACGTATTTGACGAGTTCCGTCATGCCCTCGCTGCTGCGCAACGTGAAGGGACCCTTTTCCGCCGCCGCTTTGCTGGGGGCGATGCAGTGGTATTCCTTCTCGGTATAGCTCATATACCCGATATACTGTACCGGTCCGCCCCCGTCTGATTTCTTGAAGGAAGTGGCAATGCTGGTCGGGTCAACGGCGATATAGCGCGCGACAAAGGTCCCGTCGCCATTCTTTTTGACTTCTTTTTTCCTCTCCGAAGGCAGTATGTGGCGGTTGATGGATTCGATCGTTTTCTGCGCGAATTCATCCAGCTTGCGCTTGAGCGTCTCGTCCAGACTGGACGCAGGCGCTTTGCCTTCAGCGGCTGCTTTGGCGGCAGGCTTGGCGGCGGGTTTCGCGGCGGCAGGTTTCGCGGCAGGCGCCTTGCTTTCATCAGCAGGTTTGGCGGCTACAGGTTTGGCGGCGGCGGGTTTCGCGGCAGGCGCCTTGCTTTCATCGGCAGGCTTGGCGGCTACAGGCTTTGCGGCGGGTTTGGCGGCGGCAGGCTTGACGGTAACGGGCGCTTTCTTCTCGCTTGCAACGGCGGGAGCAGCGGATTGTTTGCCCTCATCCGGAGCGGGTGAGGCCGCCAAAGCGGAGCTTCCCCCTGCAAGGCAGACAAAAAGAGCAAGCAGTAAAATTGAATTGAAAAATTTTTTCATCTTCCTGTACCTTGGGTGAAGAGGTCCAAAAAATCCGCCGGAAGAACAAAGACGCCGCCCCACACAGCGGGACGGACATGATTCCAGATAAAGGGCGCTTTTAAGAAAAGGAAGGCCCGGTTTATGCCGGGCCTTCCAGATAGTCACTTCGACTTATTTGAAGTCGATGTCGGCACGGTTATAGTTGAAGTCGATGTTCTGGCGACGATTGAAGTCTATCTCGGCGCGACGGTTCAGGCGACGACCTTCGTCGGTGCTGTTGTCGAACTTGGGCTGCATTTCGCCGAAGCCGCGGGTAGCAATGCTGGCGGCGGGGATGCCCTTGGTGGTGAGATAGTGCTTCACGGAAGCCGCGCGGCGTTCAGACAGACGCTGGTTGGACTCGTCGGAACCGATGGAGCAGGTGTGGCCGTTCACTTCAACGTGAGCAGCGCTGCCTTTCAGGATATTGGCCAGTTCGTTCAGGATGGCGGCGGACTCGCGGGTGATTTCCGCGGAACCGAGGGCGAACTGAACGCTGCGCAGAACGATGCGGCCGGTGGCGCAGAACACTTCGGTCACAAAACCGTCAGCGACGATGTCGTGGTCGATGATGTTTTCAGCGCGCACATATACGCCTTCTTTCGGACGCAGATTGACAATGGCCTGCAGGGTGGCTTCGCCGGCCGGGCTGTCAGCCAGGGAGATGACGTGGAACACCAGTCCCGGGTTGGCGGCTATAGCGGCCTGGGCGGCGGAAAGGGGATCGACGCCGCGGTTGTTTTCACCGTCGCTCACGATGATAACGGCGGTCGGGCTGGGCAGGCTGGCATACAGAGCCTTGGTCCAGTGCGCAATGCCGTTGCCCATCGGGGTCAGGCGGGCAAAGACTTCATAGGTCTGATTCAGGGAATTGAAGCCTTTCTGGAACACAGCGCGGTTGTAGGTCTGCTGTTTCACGACTTCGCGGTTGGTTGCGAAAGTGTGGATGGAACCGGTGTAGCCCAGTTCGGGGATACGGTCATTCACGCGACGCAGAGCCTCTTTGGCCAGTTTGAACTTGTTTTCGGCCTTGTGCTTGTGGAACATCATCATCGACCCTGAATAGTCGAGGAGGAAGTCAAAGCTCTGGACTTTGGTAGACTGGCAAACCACGGGCGGATCGGCCATAGCCGTGGCGGCAAAGGCCAGCAGCATAATGGAGACCAGCGAAATCAGGGTAAAGCGTTTCATAGCTCCTCCAAATAAAAAGTTGTTCGGGCCTTTCACCGGAATATGCGGTCCCACTTGCTGGACCAAATCACTCCCATACACGTAAAGCACAAGCCCGGTATAAGACCGCCGCCACGCGCCGGCGTTTTGGACAATCCTATACGATGCTTTCCGTGGGGGCCACTATAGCGGTTTCCAAACTTTCGTCAAGTGTCGGATGCGCAAAAATTACCGGAAGGGGCATATTTTTTTTCACCCCCCCTGCCAGAAGCAACGCGGCCGCCGTGACCAGATGGGAAACTCCATGCCCGGCGGCGCTGACGCCGCGCAGCTCATCGCCTTCCCAGAGCATGCGCACCATGCCCTGGGCGCTGCCTGTGCTCTGGGCTATGGCGTTTCCCGCCAGAGGGGCGCGGGACAGAAAAATTTCCCGTCCTTCCCTTTTCAGTTCCAGCGCCGTCGGACCCACGCGCATCGCCTCCATGCTCCCGTAAACACAGGAGGGCATGGCCGGGGGAGTGTAAGGTCCCCGCTCACGGCCGGCAGCATGGGCCGCCGCGAAACGGGCCTGATGATCCGCCGCATGCGCGAGCTGAACGCGACCGTTGACGTCGCCCACAGCATAGATACGCCGCGCGGCCATAAGATTTTCATCCGTCTTTATCCAGCCCCTGTCCGTCAACTCCAGACCCGCCGCCTCCGGGGCCAGATGCTTGACCCGGGGTCTTCTCCCTGTCGCAATCAGGGATTTTTCCGCCTCTATCTCCTCGCCGTCGGCGAAGCGCAGCCGGGAACGCCCGTCCACAGTGAGCAGAGAAGCCACAGAGCGTCCCGTATGGATGCTCCAGCCCTCACGCGCAAAGTGCGCCCTGAAACATTCGCCGATCTCCTCATCCTCGCCCGGCAGCAAACGGGCCTGAGCTTCTACAATGCTTACGCGGCAGCCGAAGCGGTGGAATATTTCGCCAAGCTCAAGGCCTATGGCCCCGCCGCCCACTATGATCAGGCTGTCCGGAACCTTTTTTGCCGCAAGCAACCCGGCCGAAGACAGCACACTCGCTCCGTCCGCCCGCAAACCCGGAAAAAAGGCCGCTATCGACCCCGCGGCCACAATACAGCTCGAAAAACTCAGTTCCACAGGCGCGTCCCCGCCTTCAACCCGCAGCCGATCCTCTCCGCAAAAGCTCCCCCGGCCCCGGAAAATCTTTACCCCGGCTTCCTGCATCTGTTTCTCCACACTGAGGCGCAAGCCTTTTACAAAACGCGCCTTGCGCGTTTGCAGGGCCGTAAAATCCAGGTCCGGCAATGAGCGCGCCACCTTGTAACGGCGCTGCGCCGCTGCCGAAGCAATGGACGCGCTGCCGCCAAGCAGAAATTTGGTGGGGATACAGCCCACGTTCAGACAGGTTCCGCCCAGAAAGGCGGCTTCCACCAGCGCGCAGCTCATGCCGAAGCCGGCTGCGTCCAGAACCGCGCGCGTCCCTCCCGGACCACCCCCCAGAACAACAAGATCAAAACGCCCGTTCACACCCATCAAAGGCTCCTTTCCATATAAAGGGCCAGACGCCGCATGGCCTCCTCGATATTTTCGCGGGAGGCGGCATAGCAAAAGCGCAAATGTCCCTCCGCCCCGGGTCCGAAATCTATGCCCGGCGCAAGACCCACCCCGGCCTTGTTCAGGATGTCCAGAGCCAATTCCAGACTGTCGCCCGGACCATTGTCCCGCAACAGATGCCGGGCATCGGCCAGGACATAGAAGGCCCCGGCTGGTCTGGATCGGATATTGAAACCAAGGACGCGCAGCCTGTCCAGAAGAATAAGCCTGCGCGCGGCATATTCCGCGGCCATTCTTTTGACGTCCGCTCCGGCCTCTTCAAGCGCGGCCAGAGCCGCCCACTGGGAGACGCTGTTCGGGCAGATAAAAAAATTCTGCTGCAGGGTTTGCAGAACCGGCACAAGTCGGGGCGGGACGACCATCCAGCCCAGACGCCAGCCGGTCATGGCGTAGCGTTTGGAGCAGCCGTCCAGTATACAGCAGCGCGGGTCCGCCTCCAGAGCGGAATGCGCCCGGCCTTCGTAAACCAGACCGTGATAGATCTCGTCGGAGACCAGGACCGGCCCGAGCCCGGCCAGTTCCCGCAAATCCTCAAGGCTTAAAAGCGTGCCCGCCGGGTTGGAGGGGGAATTGACAAGCAGGGCCTGGGTGCGCGCGCTCAAGTACTTTTGCAGCAGCCCGGCCCGGGGCTGAAAATTATCTTCCTCCCGGACCGGCGCCCGGACGTTTTTCGCCCCTATGTACGTTATAAAACTTTCATAACAGGCATAGGCCGGGTCGGCGGTGATCACCTCATCCCCGGCCGCGCAAAGGGCGGAAAAAAGCATGAGCATGGCCGGAGAAGTGCCGTTGGTCACGATCACCCGCTCCGGGCTGACCGTCACTCCGTACTCGCGCCGGTAATATTCGGCTATGCCCTCACGCAGGGGCATAATGCCCAGACTGTGGGTATAGGAGCATTTTCCGTCGCGCAGGGCGCGCTCCGCCGCCTCCCTGACGCAGACGGGAGTCGGAAAATCCGGCTGGCCTATCTCCAGATGAATGATGTGCCGCCCCTGTCCCTCCAGTTCCTGGGCCTTTTCAAGAATGCTCATGGCCAGGAAAGGGGACAGGGCGGCGCAACGCTCACGCGTCATTATCAGTGTCTATCTGGAGCTGTCGATCAGCGTGCCCTTCCCTTCATAAACCGAGGAGAGCACGGACTGGCTCAGGTGAAAGGTGTCGCTCATGGCCGCCTGCGCGTTCCGCGCTTTTTTCTTGCCGCCGCTCTGGTTCAGTTTGTTCAAGGTCCCGGTCACAATGTCTCTTTTGATGCCTTCCTTGAGAATCGCATTCGCGGTATTCGCGTCATTTTTCATATTCGCCTCCATTGGGAATTGTGCTGTCTGGCTTATCGGCGGAACGCGCCTATTGTTTAGGGTAAAAAAAATTTATGGCAAAAGCCGCGCTGACCTTATAAATACAAAGCCTATGCCCTATTACGCCGCCATCCTGCCCGCAGCCCTCACCTATACGGCTTTTATCTGCTGTCTCACGGCCCTGTCAACGCGACTGGCCGGGCGTGCAAAAATCCGTCCCGGGCCGGTCCAGAGGGCAGTCTCCCGCCCCGCAACGGAGAGCGGAACAGTAAAGGACTCCGGGAACAGACTGCAAAGCGGGCTGCTAGCCGGCTTTGAGGCCGCTCCTGCCCTGGCCGTATTTTTGCTTCTCCCGGCCGGAAGCCTGCCTCCCCTCATCCGTACGGATTTCGGAATCCTCTTCATCCTCGCCCTGTTCGCTCTCGCGTTTTTTATACAGAGCAGGGGACAGGCAGGCTGTTTGCCCCCCATCGCTCAAATTGCCGGACAGTCCCAAAAGGACGGGCTTTGCAAAACCGCGTCCGCCGCGCGGCTATACGGGCTGTCCTCCCTGGCAGGAGTTGCCCTGCTGGCCGCTTTCATCGCCCTGTACAGGGGTCTGCCCGGAGAAATGTTCGATGCCGGTCTTTTCCGGACCCTTCCCCTCTGGTCTGTGCTTGGCGTTGCGGGCCGGACCGGGTTGCTCTGCCTTGGGGCCGGGCTGCTGATTTTTACCGGCCGCGCCTTTGCTCCCAAAGACAACGCCACTTTCGCCCGGCAAGCGCTCTGCCTCGCAAACGCGCACTTCACTCTGGTGCTGCTCCTGCCCTTTGCGCCTTCAGGTCCGCCTCCCCTCTGGTCCCGGACAACGGATATGTTCAGTATTTCCCAGGTCGCGCCAATCCTCTGGCCCTTTATAGACTTGGGCCGGGACTGGGTTCTGGTTTTTGCCCTGGTCTTTCTGCTTTGGCCCCTAATCGTCCGTTTCAGCGCCTCTCCAATTTCCTTCCCCGCTTCCTCCCGGACTCCTGCCCGAAGCGCCGGTCCAAGCGCTTCCCCGCGTTTTTTCCCGACCCGCACAGTTCTTTTGCCCTTGATCCTCTTCCTGACGGGCGCAGCCCTCTGCGTCTGCGACACAGTTTTTTGGTAGCGGTCAACTGCGCCGTAACTGCGTCAGGCTGCTCCCAAGCGTTCCTGAAATGGAACCGCTCCGCCTCTTCCCGGAATCGTCGGGGGGAGTATTTGAGCGCTTTTTTTAGGCTTTGGGGCTGGGAAAAGTCCAGAAAAGCCCCTATAGCCGGTCTTTCCGGCGTAAAGGTGAAAAGCCAAAGGCAAAGTTTAAAAACTGAAGGCTCAAGCGGGAAGCGGCACAAGACCGCTTCCCTCATCAACAAAATCCGAAGACCCTCAAGGCAGGCAAACGGCAACCGGGTAGTCGATGCTGACGCTGAACCAGTAGGCGCCAGCACCGTCCAGGCGCGCGAGCCTGGCACTGAGGCCATTGCCGTTACCCTCGCCAGTCCAGTAGATGAACAAGCCAGCACCGGTAGTATCATCGCGCCATCCGGCGGCATGGGCCGCGCCTTGCCTGCCGCCGGACCCACTACCGGCGACGGCCTGCAACTGCGCTTGTGTCGGCAAATTGGTGGCGGGCTGATATATGGCGCTACTGGGATTTCCGGGAGTACCACCACAAGCAGTTGCGGCGTTGGCCCAATTATAACTGCCTTGCGGCGCTCCGGCAAACACCGACAACGGCCCGTTGCCGAAATCTATCGGAGTCGTCGTTGTCCCTACATACGTTTCACCGCCTATGGTCACTTCCGCCCGCAGCACCACCTGCCGCGAACCCACAATATCCGTCAGGGTCGCTGTATCGGTTGTGGGCGCTGTGCCCCCGTTACCGCTCATATCCGTTCTTTCAGTTTCATACCCGTTCAAGGATATGGGCGTTGTCCCCCAAGCCAGGCCATTCATTGCGCCGGAAGAACGGGGACGGCCGACGGTATCCCCCCACCATGGGGCGGTGATGGAAGAACTCAGCACCGTCCAGGTTACGGGGTTGGCGCCGATGGCCACAGGGTTGCCGTCCTTTTCCGCCGCAGCCATTATGGTTGCCGTGGTGGAGTTGCCGAGCACAAATGCGCCGGGAGGCACTGTCAAAGTCAAAATAAGGCTTGTTGAAGACACAGAGCCCCCGCTCAAAGTAAAGGTCTCTTCCGTCTCCCCCGCCTTGAGGGTCACGGTAAACGGGGAAGTGGCGGAACTGGCCTGCACCCGGAAATTCCCGGCGCCGTCCGTCACATAACGCT
>JAISKK010000128.1 GCA_031260965.1 Desulfovibrio sp.
GTTTGCCGCTTGAGATTGAGAAAATTCAAGGTATGACGCCCTGTGTGGGAACCCGCGGGTCGGGGTGGTTTTTATTCCCGCCAGAGCAGATTGACATTGAAATGTACATCTGCTCCAACGTCAACTTGCGCCGCGCCGGACCCCGGCAAACCGAAACACTGCCTTTTCGGTCTTTTCCTTGACAAAATCCTGCCCCTGTATCTACAGTGGATGCGAAAATTACCTTTTCAAGCGCATATTTACAAGGCAGTTGCCGTTATTTTTCTTTAAGGGAGAAGCTATGTCCAACACCATTTTGGCCCAACGAACTTACGCATTGGTCGGAACAGGCGGGTGCGGCAAAACCACCCTTGCGGAAATGTTGCTGCTGGAGGCCGGCGTTATGACCCGCCTCGGCAAGATAGAAGATGGCAATACGGTTCTGGATTTTGAGCCGGAGGAGATCAAACGCCGGGGGAGCATTCAGCCCACTTTCGCTACCTTTGTCCGCAAAGATGCCAGGCATTTTCTGGTTGATATTCCGGGCGACGGCAACTTCATCGGCGATATCGATATGCTCCTGACCGGAGTTGATGCCGCGATCTTTGTCATTGACGCTGTTGACGGGGTGCGCCCCCTGACCAGACGCATGTGGAACGCGGTGAAAAAGGCCTCTTTGCCCGCGCTTTGCGCCATCACCAAAGTTGACAGGGAACGCGCGGATTTCGCCGGGTCCTGCAACGGGCTTTCCGCCATTCTGGGCATCCGTTCCGTACTTCTTTACGCCCCTGTTGGGGAGCAGGCCGCTTTTCGGGGCGTCGTCGATGTTCTGGCCGGCAAGACCCTGTTCTTCAAGGACGGCGGAGGAGTGGAAGAGGGTGATATTCCGGCGGACATGGCTGCGGATATGGCCGCCTTGCGCGAAACAGCCGTGGAAAACATCGCGGAAAGCGATGACGCGCTTATGGAAAAATATCTTGAGGAAGGAAGTTTAAGCCCGGAAGAGATAACGAATGGTCTGCGTCAGGGCGTGATCCGGGGACAGATTGTGCCGGTGATCGCCGTATCGGGACTGGAGAACAAAGGGGCAGGCGTCCTGCTCGACGCCGCTCAGGCCTTGTTGCCCTCCGGTCTTGAGCATCCGCCCTTTGTCGGGGAAAACGGCAAAGAGCTTGTCCCGGTGGAAGGCGGTCCGGCCGTGTGCTATGTCTTTAAAACTCTCACCGACCCCTTCGCGGGTCAGCTTTCCGTCGCCAGGGTCCTGAGCGGCAGCATCAGCGCGGAAAGCGCGCTCAAAAATATGAAAAGCGGCGACAACGAACGCCTGGGCGCGCCCATTTTCATGGTCGGCAAAAGCCAGACCCAGACGAAGGAAAGCATCGGTCCGGGCGCAGTGGTCGCCCTGGCCAAACTTAAGAACACGCACAGCGGCGACACCCTCTCGGACGATAAACTGGGTTTTGTCCTGCAAAGTCCCGCCCTGCCCCCGCAGCTTATTTCTTACGCGCTCGCGCCCAAGGAGAAGGGAGAGGAAGACAGGGTTTACGCGGCCGTGCAGCGGCTTCTGGAAGAGGACATCACCTTGAAGCTCTCCCGCGATGAGGAAACCGGAGATATTCTTGTTTCCGGCATGGGTCAGTCGCATATTGAAACCTCTGTGGAGCGGGCCAAACGCCGCTACAAGGTTGAGATACTGCTCAAGACGCCCAAAGTTCCCTACCGGGAAACCATCCGGGGCACGGCCCAGGTGCAGGGCCGGCACAAGAAGCAGTCGGGCGGACGCGGCCAGTTCGGCGACTGTTGGGTGGAGTTCGGTCCTCTGGAGCGCGGCTCCGGCTACCGCTTCGAGGACGGCATTGTGGGCGGAGTTGTGCCCCGTCAGTATATCCCGGCCGTGGACAAGGGCATTCAGGAGGCCTCCGCGCGTGGTTTTCTGGCCGGTTATCCCCTGGTGGACTTCAAAGCCAGGCTCTATGACGGCAGCTATCATACCGTGGACTCTTCGGAAATGGCCTTCAAGGTCGCGGGTTCCCTGGCCTTCAAAAAAGCCATGGAAATGTGCAAGCCTGCCCTGCTCGAACCCATCGTCACCCTGACCATCTCCATTCCGGACGCGAACATGGGTGATGTGATCGGCGACCTCTCCAGCCGGCGCGGCAAGGTGCAGGGTTCGGATTCCATTGCCGGTATAACCGAGATCAAGGCCCTGGTCCCCATGAACGAAATTCTGCGCTATGCCCCGGATCTGCGTTCCATGACCGGCGGTCAGGGCAGTTTTACCCTGGAGTTTTCTCACTATGAGGAAGCGCCGCCGCCCGTGGCCGAGAAAGTGGTTGCCGAATACAAGCAGCATAAAGAAGCGGAAGGCTGATTTTGGGCTTTTTTTCGTCCCTGCGCTCTTTTTTCTCGACCGGCTCAGGCGGCGGCGAGAGCAAAGGGCAAGGCGAATCCCCTTCCGTCTTTGATCCTTCCTCCTTTGGCCCGGAGGAGCAGAACATGCTCGCGGCCCTGCGCGTCGTTGCGCCGCGGCTGTCTGTCTGGCTGGAAGTGGTTCTGCAGGGCGTAAGCCGGGCGGACGATCTGTTCTACGAGCGCCTGGCCTTTCTGCTCGCCGCCCTGGAGACGCCGGTCGGGGAGAGGGAGGACTTCATCCGCAAGTTCCGGCTTTGGCTGGAGGATATGGATTACGAGCGGCTGACGGATTTTCGCTCCGAACTCCAGTATCGTCTGGCCCTGGCTTTGGACCTTGAAGACGAAGAGGATGAACGCAGCCGGCTGATGCTGAAAATCGCGGACGGTCTTGCCGGAACCCGCGCCCGCATCGCCGGCGGTTTGAACAGGCTTTTTGCGCCCGGCCGGGGCATTGACGAAAGTTTCTGGGCGGAACTGGAGGAAACCCTGATCCTGGCGGATGCCGGGGCGGGCACAGCCGCGGGCTTATGCGCAAAGTTACGCGCCCGCGCCGGGATCGAAGGTCTGGCCGAGGCCGGGCTTCTGCGCTCTGTTTTGCGCGAGGAACTGCTGGCCCTGTTCAAACCTGTGCGCCGGGTGAGTCTGGTCAATCCGCCGGAAGTCGTGCTGGTCTTCGGCGTGAACGGAGTGGGCAAAACCACGACCATCGCCAAGCTCTGCCACCGCGAGTGCCTGCGCGGGAAGAAGGTTCTTCTGGCGGCGGCAGATACCTTCCGGGCCGCCGCTGTGGAACAGCTTGAGATCTGGGCCAAACGGGCCGGAGCGGGATTTTATTCCAAAGGCAAAGGAGCGGACCCGGCTGCCGTCGCCTATGAGGCTCTGGAGACGGGACTGCGCGAAGGCTATGACCTGATCTTCACGGATACTGCCGGGCGTTTGCATACCAAAACGAATCTTATGGAAGAGCTGCAAAAAATCGTCCGTGTCTGCGCCAAGCTGCATCCGGGAGCGCCGCAACGCGGTATTCTGGTTCTGGACGCGACCACCGGACAGAACGCCCTGAGCCAGATTCGGCTTTTCAAGCAGTGTGTGAACATAGATGAGCTCATCCTCACCAAACTGGACGGTACGGCCAAGGGCGGCATAGCCATCGCCGCCGCGGCCGAATTCGGCATCCCTATTTCCTTTGTCGGCCTGGGTGAAAAAATGGAAGACCTGCGCCCCTTTGATGCGCAGCTTTATGTCTCCACCCTCTTGGCTGATAATCCTGAACCCGAGTAAGGAATATGCGCCCCTTCCTCCTGCTTTTGTCGTTTTTGGCCTTGGGCGGCTGCGCCGCCTCCGATGGGGAACGTCTGGCCGCCCTTGAGGAGCGCGTCAAACGCGACGGGCAGGTGCTGGATTTGCGCTTAAGCCGCGCGGAGGAGCGTATCGCCGGGATTGAGACGGACCTGGAGGGGCTGCGCCGGGAGATGCCTGCGGATAAGAAAAAAGGACGCGTTCCTGCTCCGGGAAATCTTTCACCGTCTCCTGGTCCGGCTCCGCTCCCGTTGGCCGGGAAGTCTTCGCAAGCCGGGGAAGCAGGGACTTCTGCAAAGTCCGGCGCGTCCGGGAGAAGCGGGCAGGCAGGCGGCGGTCAGTCCGTCTATGACGCGGCTCTGGCCTTGTATCACAAGGGCGGCTATGAAAAGGCCGCCGGGGCTTTTAAAGATTTTTTACAGAGTTCGCCGCAAAGCTCTCTCGCTCCCAATGCCCTGTACTGGATCGGCGAATGCGCCTATTCCAGGGGAAAATACGATGAGGCCATCCTGACTTTCAAGGATGTGGCCCTGAAATTTCCCGCCCACCCCAAGGCGGCGGACGCCCTGCTCAAGGCGGGCTACGCTTATGAGCGCCTGCAGGATCCGGGTAACGCGCGTTTTTACTGGCAGCTTTTGATTGACGATCACCCCAAGTCTCCTTCGGCTGCTTTGGCCCGCAGGCGCATGTCCGGCTCATGATCTTTGCTGCCTTAAGCGCTGAAGAAAAAGAGGAGCTTTGGGCCAGTCTGGCTCTGCGTCATGCCAAAGGCATCGGGCCGTTGCGCGCCTTAAAGCTTCTGCGTACCTGCGGGAGCGCGCATCGCGCCTTGCGGGCCTGTATGGATAATCCTGAAGATTGCTCGGCCAGGGCAGGCATACCCCTGTCCCTGCTCAGAGATTGCGCGGGCGGGGGTTGGCGGCCCGATGCCGAAGCCGAATGGAAGGCCCTGGCCGCTCTTGGCTCTCCCTTTGTCTATTATTCGGATCCGGATTATCCGGATCTTTTGCGTGAACTTGGCGACGCCCCCCTTCTCCTCTATTATAAAGGCGATATTTCCCTGTTGCGCGGCCCGGCCATAGGGGTGGTCGGCTCAAGGGACTGCTCGCCGGACGGGCTGGCCGTGTCCTCCTTTATCGCCCGCGCTTTGAGTCGGGCGGGGGTGAGTATTGTCTCCGGTCTGGCCAAAGGGATAGATCGGGCGGCGCATCTGGCCGGCATGGCCGGGCCGGGGCGTTCCGCAGGCGTACTCGGAACCGGTATCGACATAATTTATCCATCGGAAAATAAAGATCTTTTTGCAAGCATGGAGCGTGATGGCCTGCTCATTTCCGAGTTTGCGCCCGCGACTGCCCCCCTGGCCGTAAATTTTCCCCGCCGTAACCGGCTGATCAGCGGTCTCTCGAGGGGTGTGCTGGTGGTGGAGGCGTCCACGCGCAGCGGCAGCCTGATCACCGCCCGTCTGGCTCTGGAACAAAACCGCGAGGTCTTCGCCGTGCCCGGACCCGCTCTGGCTGCGGCATCCGCAGGTTGCCGGAATCTGATCCGCAAAGGAGCAAAAGCGGTTTTTAACGCGGATGACATTTTGCTGGAACTGGCCCCGCTTTTGAGTTTGGACGCGCGCACGGCCCTGGAAAAACGTCAGATGGAGGGCGGGAACGCATCTTCTGAAGCGGAAAAAGCGTCGCGACACAGGGAGAAGGCAGATAAATCCGGGGCGAATGGAGTATCGCGCGCGCGAAGGCAGGACAAGGCAGGAGCGGATGGCGTTTCCGACGCGCGAGCGCGGGCTGAAGCCGGGCCGGAAGCGATGTCTTTAAGCGCGGAGGAGGAGTGTGTCCTCGCCGCCCTTGGCGTCGAACCCAGACATATTGACGATTTGAGTCATTCTCTGGGATTTACGGCGGCGCGGACCAGCGCCTCGCTCACCCTGCTTGAGGTGCGCGGGCTGGCGCGCCGCTCGCCGGGCATGTACTATTCCCTCACTTCAACTGCCCCATAACCCGGTTCAGTTCCTGGGCCATGTGGGCCAGTTCCTGCACGGCGGCGGCGGCCTGAACCATGCCGTCCGTCGTCTCCCCGGTGATATGGTGGATCTCCTCAATGGCGCGGTTGATTTCTTCGGAAGTGGAACTCTGCTCCTCGGCAGCCGTGGCGATGGAGGTGACAACCGCGGAGTTGGAAGTGGCCAGGCTGACTATTTCGGAAAGGGCCTGCCCGGAGGTGTTGGCCAGGTCCGTGGCTTCGGTGATGGCCTTGGCGGCGTGCGCCACCTCGTCGATGTTGGTTTTGGCCGACTGCTGGATGGCGTTGATGTTGGAGCCGACTTCCTGGGTGGCGGACATGGTTTTCTCCGCCAGCTTGCGCACTTCGTCGGCCACCACCGCGAAACCGCGTCCGGCTTCGCCCGCTCTGGCCGCTTCAATGGCGGCGTTCAAGGCCAGGAGGTTGGTCTGGTCCGCGATGTCGGAGATCACGTTCATCACCCCGCCGATGCCTTCAGCCTGGGCGCCGAGTTCCTGCATGTTCTTTTGCAGGGATTCTGCCACCTGATTGACGAGGTTGATGGACTTCACCACCTGGTTGACCAGTTTTGCGCCGTCACTGGCCTTGTTTTTGGTCGCCTCGCTCTGTTCGGAGGCCTGCCCGGCGTTGCGGGCCACTTCAAGGACGGTGGAGTTCATTTCCGTCATGGCCGAGGCCGTGCTTTCCACGCGGGAGCGCTGCACTTCCGATCCGCGCGAGACTTCCTCGACCTGGGCGGAAAGCTCTTCCGAGGCGGCGGCCACGCGGTTGGAGATGTTGGCCGCCTGGTTGGCGACGTTCTGGATGTTGCGCTGCGTGTCCTTGATGACGGTCAGGTCCGTAATCAACTGCAGGACGGAAGCGATCTGTCCTTCCTTGTCCAGCAGGGGGATGACTGTGTAGGTAATGTCGATGTCCTTGCCGCGCGGGTGGGCTCGTGTTTCGCCGGAAGAAGATTTTTTGCTCTCCATGGCCGCGCGCAGCGCGTCATCCTTGCTTCCGTCGTCATCGCAGTTGAAGAGCTGTTTGCTGGTTTTGCCCCGGAAATCATTCCCGGCTGTCTCTTTGGCCACGCTGTTCAGGTATTGGACTTTAAGCTCCTTGTCCAGCACTACGACCGGGGTGGGGATGCTGTCGATCACCGTGATGAAGCGGGAAAGAATGTTGTTGGTGCCTTTGACCAGAGTGGCAAAGCCGCCGCTGTATTTGCCGGCGTCGCTCTGCACTGTTATGTCCCCGCGTTCGATTTTCTTTTCCAGATCCAGGTAGTCGGCAAGGATGGTGTTCAGGGTGGCGGGAATCTGGCGCATGGCCTTCACCATGTTGCCGATTTCGCCCTTTTCGCGCGTCTTGACTTCAAAGCCGAAGTCGCCGGAGGAAATGGCCCCGGCAAACTGACCGAGCGCCGCAAGCACACGGACCAGACCGAGGATGATGAACAGCGCGAGGAGGGCGCCGAGGATTAGTCCGCCGCCGGTAACCGCCAGCATCAAGCTCTGCGCGGAGCTGTTGGCTTGTGCAGTGCTTGTGCCCGACTCGTTCTGCAGACCATCCACCAGTCCGCTGATCTTGTTGGTGGTCGCGGTCGCGGCCACGCTTTGGACATCATACTGCTTCAGAAACTCGCGCAGGGTTTGCGCATTCTTGTGGATGTCCGCGGCGGCGCTTTTCAGACCACCATAGGTCTGGCGCATTTTTCCGAAAATCGCTTTGCCGGCCTCCGTGACTATGCTGTTGCCCAGTTGCGTCAGGACATCCTCCAATTCCTGCGTGCGCACCAGCACCCGTTTACCGTCAGCTTCACTGCGGGATTCGGAAAAGCGGGCTGTCACAGCGCGCACATTCGCCATAGCGGCATAGGCCTCGCTCAGGGTGAGCAAGCCCTGCGTATTGTTCTCTCCGGCCATCTGTTTGGCGATGTCCCTGAAAGCTTCAATAGTCGCCAGTTCCGCGGGCTGGACCACTTCGCGGTAGCTCTTCTGCACGGCGCTGAGGGAGCTTTCAATAGTATTGATAGCGCCGCGCAGTTTGGCGATGTCCGCCAAAAGCTCCACCAGAGAGTCCTGGACATCCTTGCGTTTCGAGAACTGCTGGCCTTCCTTGATCTTCCCTTCCATCAGGTCGAGTTTTTTGCGCCCGGCAGTCAGAGATTCCTGATCATTTGTGTTGGTATAGTCGAGCACATCGCCCTGGGAGTCGTTCAAAAAGGCCAGGGCGTCGCTGAGCACCACGTTGAAGCGGGCCAGACGGCGGTAGTCCGTGAAGGCGTCCGAAGCGCCCTGCAATCCGCTGTAACCGATCAGGGCCATAACTCCGACAAGCGCGATCATGATTACAAAGCCGCCAATGATTTTGATTTTCGTAGTCATGCTGGGACTCCGGAAGGATGGTTGATGTATTTCTATAGATTTTCGAGACAATGCCATAGATGCTTCTTTCCGGCAACAAAACAATTGACAGGTTTTGATCAATAAAGGGGACGCGGATTTCCGCGTCCCCAGAATGCGGGCAAAGGCGGCAGCCCGCTGCGAGCGTAGACGGTATTCATTGCCGCCCTATGCTCCGGAGTGTGTCTTTATTACTTCAACTGCCCCATGACGTGGTTCAGTTCCTGGGCCATCTGGGCCAGTTCCTGTACGGCTGCGGAGGCCTGGACCATGCCGTCGGTCGTCTCGCCCGTGATATTGTTGATCTCCTCGATGGCATGGTTGATCTCTTCGGATGTGGCGCTCTGTTCCTCGGCGGCAGCGGCGATAGAGGCGACAATCGCGGAGTTGGATGTTGCCAGGTTGACTATTTCCGCAAGGGCCTGCCCGGAGGTGTTGGCCAGATCCGTGGCTTCGGTGACGGCTTTGGCGGCGTTCTCCACCTCGTTGATGTTAATTTTGGTCGACTGCTGAATGGCGCTGATGTTGGAGCCGACTTCCTGGGTGGCGGACATGGTTTTTTCCGCCAGCTTGCGCACCTCGTCGGCCACCACCGCGAAACCGCGTCCGGCTTCACCGGCCCGGGCCGCTTCAATGGCGGCGTTCAAGGCCAGGAGGTTGGTCTGGTCCGCGATGTCGGAGATCACGTTCATTACCCCGCCGATGCTTTCGGCCTGGGAACCGAGTTCCTGCATGTTCTTCTGCAGGGCAAGGGCCACCCGATTGACGAGGTTGATGGATTTCACCACCTGGTCGACCAGTCCCGCGCCGTCAGCGGCTTTGTTTTTGGTCGCCTCGCTCTGCTCGGAAGCCTGCCCGGCGTTGCGGGCCACTTCAAGGACAGTGGAGTTCATTTCCGTCATGGCCGAGGCCGTGCTTTCCACGCGGGTGCGTTGCACTTCCGCACCGCGCGAGACTTCCTCGACCTGGGCGGAAAGCTCTTCCGAGGCGGCGGCCACCCGGTTGGAGATGCTGGCCGCCTGGTTGGCGACGTTCTGGATGTTGCGCTGGGTGTCCTTGATCGCAGTCAGATCCGTAATCAACTGCAGGACGGAAGCAACCTCTTCTTCTTTATTCAGCAGAGGAATGGCCGTATAGGTGATGTCGATGTCCTTGCCGCGCGGGTGGGCGCGGGTTTCGGCGGCAGAGGGTTTTTTACTTTCCACGGCCTTCTGCAGCGCGTCAGTCTCGCTGCCGTCGTCATCGCGGTTGAAGAGCTGTTTGCAGGTTTTGCCCCGGAAATCGTTTCCGGCCGTCTTTTTGGCTATCCCGTTCAGGTATTGGATTTTAAGATCCTTATCCAGCACTACGACCGGGGTGGGGATGCTGTCAATCACCGCGATGAAGCGGGAAAGAATATTGTTGGTGCCTTTGACCAGAGTGGCAAAACCGCCGCTGTATTTGCCGGCGTCGTTCTGCACGGCGATTTCTCCGTACTCGATCTTCCTTTCCAGATCCAGATAGTCGGCCAGAATGGTGTTCAAGGTCGCGGGAATCTGGCGCATGGCCCTTACCATGCTGCCGATTTCGCCCTTTTCATGCGTCTTGACCTCAAAGTTGAAGTCGCCGGCGGAAATGGCCCCGGCAAAGTTCCCGAGCGCGGTAAGCACGCGGACCAGACCGATGATGATGAAGGCCGCGATGAGGGCGCCGGCGACCAGTCCGCCGGCGCTGACCGCCAGCATCATGCTCTGCGCTGTGCTGTTGGCTTGTGCTGTGCTCCTGCCTGCCTCGTTCGCCATGCCGTTCACGGAGCTATTGGTCTGGTTTATGGTCAGGATCGCGGCATTGCTCAAGTCGTCATACTGCTTCAGAGCCGCGCGCAGGCTTTGCGCATCCTTGTGCATACCCGTCACGGCGTTTTCCATTGTGGCATAGGCCTGCTGCGTTCTGGCGAAGACCGCCCGGCCCTGCTCCGTGACCAGAAGCGCGCTCAGTTTCCCCAGGGCGTTGTCCATTTCCTTCATACGCGTTTGCGAGTGTGCGCCGGCGCTTTCCGTGTAGGATTCGGCGAAACGGGCCACCGAGGCGCGAAAATTGGCCATGGCGGTATAGGCTTCGGCAAGCGCAAGCAGAGATTCGCTATGGTCCGTGCTGACCATCACTTTGGCCATGGTCATGAAGTCATCAAGAACCGCCAGTTCCGAAGGCCGGACTACCTCGTTATAGTTTTTGTCCAAGGCGGTGACGGCAGTTTCAATAGTATTGATGGCTTTCCGCAGTTCGTCGACGTTCCCCAAAAGCAGCAACAGAGAATCCATGTTATTCTTGAGCCTTGCTAACTTCTGGCCCTGCTTGAGCTTTTCTGCCGTCCCGTCGAGTTTTTTGCCGGCGGCGAGCAACTCCTCTTTATCGTTCGAGATGGTATAGGTCAGCACATCGGCCTGGGAGTCGTTCAGAAAGGCCATGGCCTCACTGAGCACCACATTGAAGCTGGACAGACGGTGATAGTTGGTGAAGGCGTCCGAAGCGTTCTGCAAACCGTTGTAACCGATCAGCGCCATGAGTCCCACAAGCGCGATCATGATCACAAATCCGGCAATAATTTTTATTTTCGTAGTCATAACATAAACTCCATCAGTAGGGTTGTTGCAAGAAATATAAGTGCAACGAATTTTTCCACATCCGTCAGATCCGGGCGGCAGGTGGATTATTAATGCACTTCTGTGTGCTGGTATATGTACTTGGATGATAAATAATGACATATATGCGGCTTTCAGGCAACAAAAAAAATTGTATAAATTTAAAAAGCAAAGGGACGCGGATTCCCGCGTCCCTTTGCTGAGATGAATGATAAAACCCGCGAAGCCGGGATGGATCTTACTTCAACTGCCCCATAACCCGGTTCAGCTCCTGGGCCATCTGGGCCAGTTCCTGCACGGCGGCGGAGGCCTGGACCATGCCGTCCGTCGTCTCGCCCGTGATATTGTTGATCTCCTCAAGGGCGCGGTTGATTTCTTCGGAAGTGGAGCTCTGTTCCTCGGCGGCTGTGGCGATGGAGGCGACAACCGCGGAGTTGGAAGTGGCCAGATTGACTATTTCGGAAAGGGCCTGGCCGGAAGTGTTGGCCAGATCCGTGGCTTCGGTGATGGCCTTGGCGGCGTTGGCCACTTCGCCTATATTGGTCTTGGCCGACTGCTGGATGGCGCTGATGTTGGCGCCGACTTCCTGGGTGGCGGACATGGTTTTTTCCGCCAGCTTGCGCACTTCGTCGGCCACCACGGCGAAGCCGCGTCCGGCTTCACCGGCCCGCGCCGCTTCAATGGCGGCGTTCAGGGCCAGGAGGTTGGTCTGGTCCGCGATGTCGGAGATCACGTTCATCAC
>JAISKK010000060.1 GCA_031260965.1 Desulfovibrio sp.
AGAGGCTTCAAAATCAGCTTTGGCCGCTTGCATATACGCGTCTATGGCTTCTCTGTGATCCGGGAACTGCTCGGCAAGGGCTTGGCCCATGGCTGCAAAGCCCACGGGCAGCAAAATAGTGCGGCCCGTGTCGGCAAAGCGTATTTCATCGAATCCATCTTCCCGGAAAGACAGCACATCCAGCCCGTCTATCCCCAGATAGCGCAGGTAACGTGAAACAATGCCACACTCGGTCAGCCCGCCTGTATAATGGAGTCCCGTGTCAAAATATACGCCCTGTCGCGTGAATCCGCGTATGGTCAGACCCAGACGGGGGGATTGTTCTACTAAAGTGACATCATGACCGTTGCGGGCCAGGATAAGGGCGCTGGTCAGGCCGGAAATCCCACCGCCGATAACCGAAAATTTTTGGCGTTGCGACATGATGTTCCTTGCGTCGGCTCAGGCGAAAGAAAGAAGCAGGCTGGAGTTGGTGCCGCCGAAGCCGGCGGAATTGCACAACGCAATTTTTGGGGGCTTATCCAGCCTTTCCCGCAGAATATTAAGTTGCGAGGAAAATTCGTCCCCGTGTTCAAAATTCCGGTTTTTTGCGGTAAAGCCGTGCTTGGCCATAAGTGCTGTGTACACCACCTGTGACGCGCCGGACATCCACAGCTCGTGCCCGGTCATAGATTTGGTTGAGGAGACGGGGACCTTAAGCGTACCGAAAACATCAAGGATATTGGCGGCTTCCATGGAGTCTCCCACAGGGGTAGATGTGGCGTGGGCACAGATGTAGGAAATATCCCCGGTTTTTAATTCCGCTTCACTCAAGGCCATGCGCATGGAGCGGGCAAGACCGTTTTTGCTGGGTACGGAGATGTTGTCTCCATCCGAAGAAAAGCCGTAACCCAGCACTTCACCGCATATGGCGGCGCCCCGTTTGCGCGCCAGATCATAGCGCTCCAGAACAAGGGCTGCGGCACCGCCGCCTGGCACCAGCCCATTCCTTTTAACATCGAAAGGCCTGCTTGCTTCTTCCGGCGTTTTGTAGCTGGAAGCGAAGGCCCCCAGACCGTCAAAACTGCACATGGACTGCCAGTTGATTTCCTGGGCGCCGCCGCAGATGATGCGCTCCTGTCTGCCGAGCCGGATGAGGTCGGCGGCCTGGCCCACGGCATGTCCACCGCTTGCGCAGGCCCCGCTTAAGGTCCAGCAGGCGCCCTGGCTTCCAAGTATGACGTTGAGGTTTATGCTCAGGCAGGATGTCATTGAGCGGAACACCTGACCGCTGCCGATACCGGCAGTGCTTCCGGTTTTGGCGAGGGTCTCCACTTGCTCAAGAGCTGCAATACAACTGGAGTCGTTGCCAAAAATGACGCCGCTCATGGTGTTGTGCAGATCTTCAGGGGCAAGCCTGGATGCGTTGAGGGCCTGGAGCGCCGCTTCAACTGCCCATTCGCCAAAGTCGGGCATTGTTTTGCGTTGCTTGCGCGAAAGGGGGAAGCGGGGTGAAAAATTGGAGATGCTGCCGCTAAGCGGGGAAAGAAAACCCCTGGCAATACGCTCTGCGTCTATACGAATCCCTGAACGCCCATACCGCAACGCCTCCGCGACCGTATCAACATCGTTACCCAGTGAGGAAACAATACCCAGTCCGGTAATGGCGACACGATGTTTCATTCCCTCTTCCCTCACGATGCAAAGTGTGCCATCTTTGCCGCGCGTTAGAGCATCTCACTCATGAAATGCTCATCCTTAACATACGGCGGGTACTTATAGCACCCCAACCTGCAAAAGGAAAGACCATGAACGAGGCTAAAATTGCAATGGTTACAGGCGCGAGCAAGGGCATCGGCAAAGCCGTGGCCTTACGCCTGGCGCGGGACGGTTTTGATATATGGTTGAACTACCGCAGCGACACAAAAGGGGCGGAAGAAGCCCGGCTGGGCATTGAAGATTGTGGCCGCTCCTGTACATTGTTGCGTTTTGATGTCGCCGATGCCAAGTCCTGTGCTGAAGCACTGACTCCGCTTTTAAAGGAACAGACCCCTTTTGCGCTGATCAATAATGCGGGATTTGCCAGAGACGGCATCATGGCCATGATGCCGGAAAAAGACTGGCAGGATGTTCTTGCAGTTAATCTTAACGGTTTTTTCAATGTTACCGGCCTGTTGCTCAGGTCCATGCTGCGCAAACGGCAGGGACGCATCATTACCCTTGCCTCTACTTCCGGGCAGACCGGGGTGGGAGGGCAGGTAAACTATTCCGCCGCAAAATCCGGTCTTATCGGTGCGACGCGTTCTCTGGCAGTTGAGGTGGCCAAACGTAACATACTCGTCAATGCCGTTGCCCCAGGTTTTATTGAGACCGAGATGGTGAGCGGTTTGCCCAGGGAACGCATACTGCCCATGGTCCCCATGGAGCGCTTTGGGCAACCTGAAGAAGTGGCCGGGGCCGTCTCCTTTTTGTGCTCTGCCGATGCCTCTTATATAACGGGACAGACCCTGGCGGTGAACGGCGGAATTTTTACCGGATAGGTATGAAGAACAGGCTTGTTTTGCGAAATTTTTTTACAGCTCAATTTTTGTGCCAAGCACCTTCAGGAAATCGCGAATCCAGTCCGGATGCGGTGCAAGCGCACAGAGGCAGCCTGGGACTGTCCTCAGTCGCCCAGATCTTCCAGCATTTCCAGGGTCGGGACGAAGAAGAGCGTGCCTGTCACCGCTGTGCTGAAGTCCAGGAGCCTGTCCGTATTACCTTTGGGTTCCCCGACAAACATGTTCTCCAGCATCTTTCTGGTGGTGGAGAAAGTTCCGGCGTAACCTATGAAATAGGTTCCGTATTCCCCTGTTGAAGGATTGGCGAAGGGCATGTTGGCCCGCACAATCTTCAATTCATTCCCCTCGGCGTCACTGATGTTGGTGACCGCGTTGTGCGCGTTTTCCGGCTTTTCGTCGTCGCTCAGTTCCTGATCGTTGAATTTTCTCCTGCCGATGGCTTTCTCCTGCTCCTCTGTGGACAGGGTCTTCCAGGCGGCCATATCATGGAGATATTTTTGGACAAATACATAACTCCCGCCCTTGAAATGCGCATCCTCGTCGCCGATGACGGCGAAGGACAGTCTCTCGTCTTCATCCGGGTTTTCCGTGCCGTCCACGAAACCTATGATGGCGCGTCCGTCAAAGTACCTGAAGCCGTGTACTTCATCAATGGACTCGACCGCGCCGCTCAGGGTTGCGCTGATCTGCTCGGCCATCTCATAACAGGCGGCCATTGTTTTGGCCCTGATGTGAAAGAGGAGGTCACCGGGGGTGGATACGGCGTTCTGCTTTGCCCCTTTGATTTCCTGAAAGACCTCAAGCTCCGCCGGACGCGGCCGATCCGGGAAGAGCCTGCCCCATGCCTTTGCCCCGAAGCCCATAACACAACTGGCTTCCATCTCAGGGTACCGGTTGCGCATGCTTTTGGGAATGGCGGCAAAATTACCGCACAAGTCTTTGACTTTTTTCGTGACGCCGTCCGTTTCAACCAGACCCAGCACCATAAAAATGGCGTGTTCACCCGGAGCGCGCGTTACATCCTGTGTTTTCATGGGGACAGCTCCTTTGTCAAATTTGTTCAATCTGTGAGTATGGTTTGTGTGATGATCGCCTTATGACACAGTCCCTACGGGTCTGCAAGTATCCCTTCCTCCTGCGGGGCAGAGCCGCCGGATCCCCGGAGCGTTGTTGTTTACATTTCATCCGCTTTCCGCCAATATCCACGCAAAAAATGAAGGTGACGACAATGGTCGAATATAAGCAGCATGTTCCGGTTTGTACGGGAGGCAAGCCGGTTGGCGCTTATCGGGTTTAAAATATGGATATTCAAAAGCGCTTGTTTGAAGAATGGGAAAAAGCCTGCGCACAGTTTCGGAGCAGTTTTGAGGAAGCGGGGATAGCCCGGGTTCCGGTTCCGGATCTGGAGGTTAGCGGCAAAAAAGTAAGAAAGATGGGGATTTGTTATTACCCTGGCGGCAAATACAGAAACGGCTGTGTCCAGGTTTTTGCTTATGTTGTTTCAGCTTGGAATGAAGAAGAGATGCTTAACACCATCAAACATGAGATTGCCCACCTCATTTCTTATTATTTTGGCTCCAAAGGCCATGATAAAATCTGGAAAAATGTGTTTATCGCCCTTGGTGGATCCGGTAATCGCTTTGCATCAAGTAAAGCACTGCATCCTGATGAAATGAGATCTTATAAAATAAGAAAAATTTTATATAAATGTAATTGTATGTCACACGAAATAACAATCAGAACCCATAATAAAATTAAAAAAGGATTTAAATACCAGTGCCGTGTCTGCGGAGGAAAAATAAGTGAAGTGGTTGACCCGGACCGGATAATGTGCTAGAGTGGTACGGTTAGGGGTTGCTTTACAAAGCCTCTGACGGAGTTGGGAAGCGGTGTCTGTTGCAGGGTAGGGTTTTTGTTGCTCAGGCAAGATTTCCGGGGCAGAGCGTATCTCTGTTTCTGGCGCGACAATTTTTACGCATCCGCGCAATGTGTATAGTAAGGGAGACTGAACATGGCTAATATATTTCAGAAAACTGAAACCCATAATATTTTTTCCTGGGATAACCTTGGCAATATCATGGAGGGGCGCGGAGATCTCGGCGAAGAGATGCCCGTGCTCGTATACCGTCTCATGCAATACACCATGCTGGACGTGTTGACCAAGGCGCACGGATCGGAGCAGGCCAATGAATATTTTCGTCAGGCCGGTTTTTTGGCCGGCGTTGAGTTCGCCAAAAACACCCTGGACCTGAAAGTGGATTTGGATGCTTTTGTCGCCAATTTGCAGAAGGCTTTGCAAGATTTGAAAATAGGTATTCTGCGCATGGAAGCCTTTGACGCGGAAACCGGCAATCTCGTGATGACAGTCGGGCAGGACCTGGACTGCAGCGGGTTGCCTGTGACCAATGAAAACGTGTGCAACTATGACGAGGGATTTATCGCCGGCATTCTTGAAGCCTACACCGGAAAAAAATATGTTGTGCGTGAAGTTGACTGCTGGGCCAGCGGAGATCGGGTTTGCCGTTTCAAGGGCGAGGTTGTGGGTTGATTTAAGTTACAGGATGAAGTTTTTTAGAAGGCATATCTTGTGAATCGTGCCGCAGAAATATTATTCAATTATTTGCGCGATGTAATTTATAATCCCGCGCGCGCCAAACTGGATTTGGAACAGCTCCCCGAGGATTTTCGCGATTTGGGTCAGGGCTTGGAATATCTTGTCGAGTGCGTCTTTGAAACGAAACAAATTGCCCATGCCCTCTCCAGGGGGGATCTTGACGGCAAACAACCCTCGCGCGGCAATGAACTGGCCGCGCCCCTGAAATCCCTCCAGGCCTCGCTCAAGCACCTGACCTGGCAGACTGAGCAGGTCGCCAAAGGCGACTACCGCCAGCGCGTGGATTTTATGGGTTCTTTCGCAGCGGCCTTCAACACCATGGTGCAGTTGCTCGATGAACGCCGCCAGGCCTTGATGGACGAAAAATCCAAACTCACGCAGTATGTAAACCTGCTGCTCAGCAACTGCATTGATATAATCCTGATCTTCGGCACGGATGGAAAACTGGCGCTGGCAAGCAACTCCTTCCTGCAATCCTGTCAGTTCAGCGCGCAAGATGATGTCCAGGGCAAAACCTTCCAGGAATTGTTCGCCCCGCTGGCTATCCCTGAAGATTTGCGGCAGATGCACGAACTGCTGCGCATCGCTCTTTCAGACAAAGCTTCGTCAGAAAGCAGTCTGGAGCTTGATTTCAAACATAGTGGCACGATGCGCTTTTACCGCGTCTCCGTTACTCCCATGCTGGATGAAAATAAAATAATCGTGGGGGCAATGACCATTTTGCATGATGAGACGGCAACTGTGCTGGCCCAGCGTGAGACCGAGCGCGCCCGCGCGCTGGCGGAACGATCCAGCTATGCCAAAACGCATTTCCTGGCCCGCATGAGCCATGAGATGCGTACTCCCATGAATGCGATCATCGGCATGACAAACATTGCCAGAACATCTGACGGGGAGCGCACAACATACTGTCTGGATAAAATCAGCGAGGCTTCGCAGCATCTGTTGGGGGTAATCGATGATGTCCTTGACATGTCCAACCTTGAAACAGACTCGCTTGAACTGTCCTGCGCCGAGGTTGGTCTGGAAAATATGTTGCGGCGCGTTACGGACTCCTTCTTGTTCAGCATAAATGAGCGCAAACAAAAATTTATTGCCGATTACGACAAAAATCTGCCGGCGAACATCATTACAGATGAAAAACGTCTGAGCCAGGTTATTTCCAACCTGCTTTCCAATGCGGTAAAGTTTACGCCCGAGTCCGGCTCAATAACCTTTACGGCAAGTGTCAGTGCGCGCGAAAACGATCTCTGCACCCTGCTTTTTGCTGTCAAGGACACTGGCATTGGTATGTCGGAAGATGAAAAGCGACATATTTTCGTCCCCTTTGAGCAGGCGGATGGCGGTCTTTCCCGCAAATATGAGGGCACAGGCCTTGGACTGGCCATCTCCAAACGCCTTGTTGAAATGCTGGACGGACGCATCTGGGCAGAGTCCGAACTGGACGCGGGATCTTCGTTTTTCTTTGAAATCAAAGCCCGGTCCGTCTCCGGGGCAAGCATTCCTACAAACGTAACAGGCGGAGAAAGGGAGGAGCAGAACCTCGATGGTATGGACTTTAGCGGCAAATCCGTACTGGTTGCCGAAGACATAGAGATCAACCGGGAAATTATGTCCGCGCTGCTTGAAGAAACAGGGATTGAAATTTCCTTCGCCAATGACGGCGCACAGGCCGTGGAAAAGTTTTCCAGCGCCGCAAAGCCCTATGATATCATTCTGATGGACATCCATATGCCGGAGATGGACGGCTATGAAGCTACACGGCGAATCCGCGCATCGGCGCATCCGCAGGCGAAAAGCGTACCGATTGTCGCTATGACCGCCAATGTCTTTCAGCAGGACATTGATAACTGCCTGGCCTGTGGCATGAACGATCATCTCGGCAAACCCGTAGAGTTCGCCACAGTAATTGAGAAACTCAGGAAATACCTGGCCGGGACTTGAGTGAAGGCTCTAATCTTTTGCGGTCAGATTCAGGGCTTTTTTTACTGCTTCTTCAAAGAGTTCTCTGCTTAAGGCCCCGCGGATCACGAGGTCATTGACCAGAAAGTGGGGTGTCCCGGAGATTCCGAAACCTTCGGCTTCTTTGTTGTCCGCGTCCAGACGTTGCTGCACGGCCTGCCCGTTCATCTCCGCTTTCAGTTTTTTGAAATCATAGCCCAGGCTTTCGGCTGTTTTTTTGATAAAATCCTCGCCCTCGCGCTCGTACTGCTCCACGCCGTTGAACAGGACATCCATAAAGCGCCAACCTTTGACCGGATCGAGAATAAAGGCCGCTGTTGAGTATTTGGCGGCTGTAATTGAAACGGGGTCTTCCTTGGGCAGCACTTTGAAAGCAATGCGGATCCTGCCTTCATATTTTTTAAGAAGCTGGGCCATAACCTCTTCCGACTGACGGCAGTACGGGCAGGTGAAGTCGGAATAAGCCACTATGGTGACGGAGGCATTGGGATTGCCCCGGAAAGACCGCCCCTCCAGCTTGACGACCTTTTTTTGTTTGGCGTCCTGCTCCCATTGAGCGAGCAAGGATTTGCGCCTGCGCAGCATATTGCCCTGTTGCGCGATTTCCAGAACCGTCTCACTGTGTTCTTTGAGAATATCCAGCACCAGGTCCGGATTTTCTTTCAGGATCTGCCGGATCTCGTCTTTGCTGGTAGCGGGGCGCGCTTCATCCGGCGCGGTGGGCAGAAGCATGCAGGCGCAAAGGACTACGGCAAGGAGTGGGCTTTTATGCGTTTCCTGGCGCGACCCGGAGGCAGTATTTGGACCGGATGCGGAACTGAGGGGGACGGCGTTTTTGCCGGAGAAGGACTGGATCATTTAAAACTCCCGTAAATAAGGCCGGCATAAGGTCAGACTGATTGACATTTAAGGGCTTTGCGGGCTAGAACGCAAAGCGGTGGCGCGGGCAAAAGCGATCTCCCGTACAGACAGGCTGATAGCATTATTTCCCGAGCTTGGCAAAATATTAGTGCAGCGTTCGGGTATCACTTGCCGCCGCAACCGCTTTAGTATAAATTGCCTCCCTTATTGGGCCGTCGTTCAATTGGCAGGACAACGGATTCTGACTCCGTCAATCAAGGTTCGAGTCCTTGCGGCCCAGCCAAAGAAATTAAAGTGTTTACGGGTAATATCCCAAGCCCATTTTTTATTCATTTTCCGTCTGCCAATAACGCTCAGAAGCCCTTGATATACTGTCTCATCAATAGTCATTTTTTTGCATAACATCACCTTCTTTCTACCACATACATACTGGGATTGAGTCAAAAGGCATGAATATTATGAAAGTTACGCAAAAAGACGCATAACCGTTGCACCTACCAGCACTGCAATTACGGCCAGAACCCTGGCCGGGGTCAGTTTTTCTTTCAGGAAAATGACGGCCAGGAGCATACCAAAAACTACCGATGTTTCACGCAGGGCAGCCACCTGAGATATAGGCGCATGGTTCATGCACCATACGGCGAGACCGTAGGCAACGGCACTGCATACGCCACCGGTTAAGCCGTATCTCCAGCGCGTTTTCAGATATCCCCAATACGGTTTCACTCCCCGGCGCATAATCACAAAGGTTGTGATGGGGAAAAAATTAAGGAAGGAAACCCAGCAAATATATGAAAGCGGTTCACCGGCGACACGCACGCCGGATCCATCCATGACAGTATAGCCCATGATGACCAGAGAATTGGCCAGAGCGAAAATAGTGGCCGCGATGTTGAAATCCCCGCGTTTCTGGGAATCGAGGGCCATGACCAGAATACCGGCGGAGAGCACTGCCACCCCGGCCCAGCCGCCCGGGGAAAGGCTGTGCCCTATGATGAACACGGTGAACAGGGCTGTGAACAGGGGAGAAGATCCACGCATAAGCGTGTAAACATAGCTCATGTCCGAGCCTTTATAGGCGTTGGCCATAAACAGGTAATAAAAGAGATGGATCGTGGCCGTGCCGGCGAGGAAAGGCCAACTGGCCGGGGCGGGCAAAGGCAGGAAGGGTATGCAGCAAAGCATCAGCAATGCGCCGCCCAAAGCCTTGATGGACGTTTCGTAAAGCTTGTCCGCCCCGCCTTTGATAATGGCGTTCCACACAGCATGCAGTATGGCGGAACCCAAAATTATGGCAATGACGGAAAGGCTCATGGTGTATTATTTTGTCATTCCCTATTGTCTTCGTTAGTGCTCATATGCTGGTTCCAGAGACGAACAGCGGCCGATTCAGATACTGACCACAAGGATGAATGAGCCCCACACGCGCAGGAAACGCGGTAAACGTCTTTGGCATGGCCTTCAGGGCGAAATCTTTCGACAGTTGCTGGAACTTTCCTGCAAGTGCCGCAAGGCAGCATGTCAGGCAGGATGGAACTGGGAGTTGTTTGCATGACTGTTATCTACAACTTGAGTCGCAATCTGGCAAGAGAGGCGAGCGTTTGGCGATTTTCGCCTGTGGCCACCTGTTCAATATCGTGGTCACAAAAGATGTGGTCTTTGAACGACCCTGTACGACTTGGCGAGAGGAGAGGGACCGTCCAAGGTTTTGGCATTTAAACAAGCCCAGGCGGAATAATGCTTACCTTG
>JAISKK010000070.1 GCA_031260965.1 Desulfovibrio sp.
TCCAGCAAAGAGCCCAGAGACATGATGAAGGCGACTTCGCCGGCCGCGAAAACCTCATCAATTATAACTGCGGCCACCAGGGCCAGGGCGACCAGCACATCGGCTTTTATATCCAGGCGTGTGACCAGACCGACGACAGCATCTTTGATGATAGGAGTTCCGCATAATAGGATCGCTATCCATGCAGGATCAAAAGGCCATGCATCGGGGCTTGAAAAAAAACTGCAAACCAGGGACAGCCCGCTGATAATGGCAAGGAAGATATGCTGTTTTTCCTCATTCAGGATTACAGCATGGAGCCAGCCAGCTTTGGAAGCCTCAAGGTTTTTGCCATTTCCGCCTGTCGTCCGGTTGAGCGGCGAAGCCGGTGCGCAGCAGCCGCAAGGCGGCACCTGGGAGGTTTGCGTAAACATTTTTGCCTCGCAGTAATTTGTTTCAGGTCATGCGTGAGAACTGTTCTATCGCGTTGACCAGTTTTTTTAACGTGTCATCGGCATCGCCATTTTCAATTCCAGCCAGCACACAGTGATGCAGGTGTCCCTCAAGAATAACCTGACCTGTCTTGTGCAGGGCCGACTTAGCAGCCCCGATCTGGATGAGAATGTCTTCGCAGGGCACATCCTTATCAACCATACTCAGGATGCCGCGCACCTGTCCTTCAATTTTCTTCAACCGGGCGAGAACCGCCTTCACATCCATACACTCGCGCATGATTTTCTCCTTTACGATACCTAATACCCCTATAGGGTATAGAAGAAATAAATGTTTGTCAATAATTTGCGCGGCAAGGATTTGTTAAAAATCCTTGCCGCGCAAGTTACATTTACAATGTCAGGTTACTATGACTTATGAAAAACGAATTTCCACCTGCTCTTCATTTTTTTCTGTCAGGTGTTCAATACTGCCGATCTCGTAACAATTCAACTGCAGTGCCTTGATACGCTGTATGATCTCATCACATTCCTCTTTGGGAACGATCATCACAAAACCTATGCCACAGTTAAAAATTTGCAACATGTCCGGCCAATCCAGCTTGCCTTCCTTTTTAATCCACTGAAAGACGGGCTGGATTTCCCAGGAGTTGAAGTTGATGACAGCCTTGACCGGACCAGGCAGGGAGCGGGGTATATTCTGATAGAAGCCGCCGCCTGTGATATGGGCCATGCCGCGAATGGAAAAGTTTCGCAACAGGTTGCGTATGCATTCGGCATAAATAAGGGTAGGGGAGAGGAGTACGTCGCGGACGGTTTTCTCTGTGCCGGGGAAAATGTCGTCCTTTTTCAGTTTGTTCTTGTCCAGAAGTTTACGGATCATGGAAAAGCCGTTCGCATGAGGTCCGGATGAGGCAATGCCGATGATACTGTCGCCGACCTTGATGCTCGATCCGTCCACAATGTCATTGCCCGCGACAATCCCTACGCAGAAACCGGCCAGATCATATTCGTTCCCTTTGTAAATATCCGGCATTTCAGCGGTCTCTCCGCCCAGCAGGACGCAGCCAGCCAGTTTACAGCCTGCGGCTACGCCTTTGATGATCCGCTCGGCCAGATCGTTGTCAAGTTTTCCAGTGGCGAAGTAATCCAGAAAAAACAATGGGTTTGCGCCCTGAACCAAAATATCGTTGACGCTCATGGCTACAAGATCGATGCCGATGTCATCATGCCCGTCCCAAGTATAAGCCAGCTTGAGTTTTGTGCCGACCCCGTCTGTTGAGGCAACCAGCACCGGTTCGTTCATCCCGCTGATATCAGGTTTGAAGAGACCTCCGAAGCCGCCTATGTCGGACAGAATGCCATGGGTATGGGTTTGGGCGGCGATGGATTTAATTCTGTCGACCAATTTATTGGCGGCGTGAATATCAACTCCGGCTTTTGTATAAGCCATCGAGCGCTTCTGGGTGATGTTGACCGGCATAAGAAGAATTCCTCTCTCGCGCATTAGGATGCGATAGTAATCATTGGTTATTTATGATATACAGTTTCCCGGTTTTGTGCAAGAGCGCTAACTATCAGCCGTTATGGATGAAATTTAGGATAAGCGGACATCCGTCAGAGGAAGGGTCATGATTTTGCTATACACCGGAGACGGCAAGGGCAAGACTTCCGCCTGTGTGGGTCAGGCTGTGCGGGCGCATGGTCGTGGACTTCGAGTGGTCTTTGCCCAATTTATGAAACGCGCAGGCTGTGCCGGCGAGCAGAAGCTTTTGGCCGCCCTGGATGGAATACGTTTTTTTGCCGGTGGGGCAGGATTTTTCCGTAACGAAGTAGAGAGGGAGGAGCACAGGCGGGCGGCTCTTACCGTATTCTCCTGGGCAAGGGAGAATCTGCCCGAGGCTGATGTGTTGATTTTAGATGAAAGTATTTACGCTCTGGGGTCAGGATTGCTGCTTGAATCTGAACTGCGTGAACTTATGGATATGGCCCGTGCAAAAAATATCCACCTTGTGCTGTCGGGGCGTGGAGCGCCGGACTGGATTGTAAGAGATGCGGATCTGGTAACGGAAATGCGTATGATCAAGCATCCTATGGAGCAGGGGGAAGATGCTGTGAAGGGGATAGAATTTTGAGCGAAGTCGCGCTTGTTAGCGGGGCGTTTTTGCATTAAAGCATGTGCATCGGATCGGAGCGTGGCGCAGCCTGGTAGCGCACCTGCTTTGGGAGCAGGGGGTCGCTGGTTCAAATCCAGTCGCTCCGACCAGAAAAATTAAGGGTTTACAGACAATTAATCTGTAAGCCTTTTTCATTTACCCCCACCCTTACCCCCCGCCCTCGATTTTACCTCCGGTGAAATTGGTGCTTTTTAAGCAACTCCGTCTTTATGAGTCCCAAAATGTGTCAATTTGACACATTGCCTTTTCGAAAGCCGGGCGAGATGTCTCTTTTATAGATGTTGGAGCTAAGATTATCGTCAACAATGATCTCGACCCCGCCGCCGTCCTGGCCGCTTTGAAAGTCGGAGCCGAAAAATGGGGTTCGGTCAAGGTTTCCGGAGCGGCGGATTACATCAAACTTTGTAACAAATTGGCCAGGGAAAACGGGATTCGCATCACCAAGAAGAGCCGCAAGCCCACCGAAGACGATGCCCCGCGTCCGGAACAGACGCCGAGTCCTATGCCCGGCGGATTGTGGCAGAGGCGATGCGAGATCCGGAATTGCTCCAGGTGCGGGC
>JAISKK010000130.1 GCA_031260965.1 Desulfovibrio sp.
TTCATGCTGGTGCAGTTCGGAGAGCAGACGCTGCTCCTCGGCCATGCGCAGGGCGATGGCCATTTCCGCGCGCCGCACCAGAAAGAGCAGCAGGGCCATGAGCATTCCGGACCCGAGCAGGGTCACGCCCAGGGTGAGCTGTTGAAAATGCACGGCGTTTTCCATGTCCGGGCTGATGTCCTGGGAAAATTCCAGAACCCCCAGGATCGAGGGGGGGCCATCCTCGTCCGCATCGTCGTCCGCGCCTTCGGGGATACGCATGGGGCAGGTGGTGCGCATGCGGAAGCTGTTCGCGGGCAGGGAAAGTTTGAAGAAGGCCAGGTGATAGGGGATTTGTTCCTCAAGATCGAAAATCAGGCCGCCGGCTTTGGCCGCGCGATCCACGGAGGGCGCGGCCAGACTGGTGCTGCCGAGTTCATCCGGGTTGGTGGAGTACGCAACGGTGTGGTTTTCGGCGAAAATGCGCAGATTTTCCACCTGCAAGCCCTGGATGATGGAGGAGATGATTTGGTCGAGCTGTTTGTATTGTTCCGGGTTACGCAGGGCGACGCGTCCGAAAATGCTGATCGTGGGCCGGGTGAAGCGGCGGAAAATCTGGTTGTTCAGGTTGTCGGCCAGCAGGGCGGCGAAATCGTGGTTTTTTTGGATCAGGGCGTCGCGGGCGGCGTTGCCGAGATAGACGGAGACCACCACGGACAGCCCCAGGGTCAGGGTCATGGCTATAAAAGCCAGGGGACGCACCATACCGAAGCTGCGTCGCGCCGACAGGGTTTCGTTGTCGGGCGCCGGGGGCGGCGCAATATTGTCCTGCTTCAGGATCAGCTCCTTGGCGCGCGCCTTAAACCACCAGGATCGCCTCCGCTTCGGCGGAGGCGGGAGCGGCGTTGCGCAGGTCGGAAATCTTTATGTCGTATTTCTCCATCTTGGCGTACAGGGTGGAGCGGTGGATGGACAGGGCCTTGGCGGCTTTGCAGCAGTTGAAGTTGTGCTTGCGCAGGGACTTGATGATGATGTCGCGCTCCTGCGTGACGATGATGTCCGACAGGGCCTTGTCCCCGAATCTCCCCTGGGCCGGAACTGTCAGCAGATACTGGGGCAGCGTGTCTATGCCGATGGTGTTGTTGTTGGCGGTCATAAAACAGCGGCCGATGACGTTTTTAAGCTCTCTGATGTTGCCTGGCCAATGGTAATGCTGCAAGTAGACAAAGGTCTCCGGGGCGATGACCACGTTTTGCCCGTAAGTGCGGTTGAGATCTTCAAGGAAGGAATAGATAAGCCCCGGTATATCTTCCTTGCGCTCGCGCAGGGGCGGGATGAAGACGGGCAGCACGTTCAGCCTGTAATACAAGTCTTCCCGGAAACTTTTGTCCGCTATCTTTTTCTCCAGGTCCTGGTTGGTGGCCGCGAGAATGCGCACATCCACCCGCCGGGGCTGTTCGCCGCCGACACGCTCAATTACGTTGTCCTGAAGCGCGCGCAGGAGTTTGACCTGCATGGGCAGGGGCATGTCGCCCACCTCGTCCAGAAGCAGGGTTCCGCCCGAGGCCAGTTCAAATTTGCCCTTTTTGCCGCCGCGTTTGCCGCCGGTGAAGGCCCCCTCCTCATAGCCGAAAAGCTCGGATTCCAGCAGGTCGGCGGGTATGGAGGCGCAGTTGATGCAGATGAAGGGGCCGTTGCGCCGGTCGCTGGCGTTGTGGATGGCGTTGGCGAAAACCTCCTTGCCCGCGCCGGTTTCTCCGGCGAGCATAATGGGCAGATCGCTGGAAGCGAAGCGTTCCGCGAGGAGTTTGGCGTCCCTGTATGCCACGCTGGCTGTGGGCAGGGACTCGAAGGAATAGATTTCAATGGAATGGCGGATGAGTTCTTTGCGGTAATATTTTATTTCCTCGCCCATTTCCTGGATGGACTGCATGAGCTTGGCGTTGTACTGGGAAAATTTGATATGGGCCACGCTGGCGAAAACCTTGCCGTCCCGGTCATAGACGGGCAGACGGGTCACGGCGACCTTGCGGTCCCCGACCGTGGTTCCGGGCAGGTAATGATGGAAGGAGTCGATTTCCGTAAGTTCCTCTTCCATGACCCGCAGCATTTTGGTGTTGGGGATGAGGCCGGATATGGGCGTTCCGATCATGTCTTTGCGGACCACTCCGAAAAATTTGCAGTAAGCGGGATTGATGTCCTTGATCGTGCCGTCCCTGGCCACAATAAGAAAGCCGTCGGGCAAAACGTTCATGATTGTTTCAAAAATGATGTTGTCGAACCGCAGGCGGGTTACTTCCCGGCTCAGATCCTCGTTTTCTTTCTGAAGGTCTTCCGGCGATTTGCGTTCCATAAAGTGACTCCCGGCATTGCCCGTTCCGGAGTGAAGGATTTGCGGATATGCGCAGACCGCGCCGCGCGGGTTGAAGTTTGGACAAAACCTGCGACAGGACATGTCGGGATAGGCGACACCTGACGGCATAAGACACAACTGTTGCATTACTGTACAACATTGTCGGGATCGCGTCAAGAGGCGAACAAATTTCCTGTAATAAAAAATTTATTTATTTCTTGGTATTATGTAATTTAATGACTTAAATCCGATAAATACCACAACAATGGTTGGAGTGGCGGGCATTGTTGAGGACATCTCCTGTAGTCGGGGCCAGAGAATTTGTCTTTCTTTGGCGACATGTCGTAGCAATACAGTAGCGCCTACGAATCCAGACATGTCTTGAGAGGCTGGAGAGACCTACACAGTTTAGCCGACCTTGTTAGCAAATTATCTGATAAATCAAGTTGTTATAGCTCAGTGACAATTACGGCACAACTATTGCTGATGAGGGGAATGAGGCCCGCGCCGGGAGTGTCGGCGCCTGTCGTCCTGTCGGAACAGGACTGTCCCTTTCAACTTATAGTCCATATGGAGGCTGACATGGCTTACGAAAATCTGATTTTTGAGCAGGAAGGCAACATAGCCCTGATTACCATGAACAGGCCCAAAGCTCTGAACGCTTTGAACAATGACACGCTCAAGGAACTGGACGCCGTTCTGACTGTCATCAAGGACAGCGCCGGCATCAAGGGAGCGATCATCACCGGGTCGGGCAAGGCCTTTGTGGCCGGCGCCGACATCTCTCAAATGGCCGAGTATAGCAGCGAACAGGGACGCGCTTATATGGAGGCGGCCCAGGAAGTCTTCAACCGCATTGAACTGATGGGCAAACCCTTCATCGCGGCCGTGAACGGCTATGCGCTAGGCGGCGGGTGCGAACTGTCCATGGCCTGTGACATCCGCATCGCCTCCGAGAATGCCGTGTTCGGGCAGCCGGAAGTCAATCTGGGTCTGATTCCGGGTTTCGGCGGCAGCCAGCGCCTGCCCCGTCTGGTCGGCCTGGGCATTGCCCGCGAGCTTATTTATACCGGCCGCAACGTCAAGGCGGAAGAGGCGAAATCTTTCGGTCTGGTGAACAAGGTTGTGCCCGGCGAAAGCCTGCTTGAGGAAGCCAAGACGATGATGAAGACCATAACCGGCAAGTCCGGCATAGCCATCCGCTACGCCAAAATAGCCATCAACCGGGGCGCGGACACGGACATCTACAAGGCTCTGGAACTGGAAAAAGACCTGATTTCCCTCTGCTTCGCCACCGAAGACCAGAAAGAAGGCTGCCGCGCTTTTCTGGAAAAGCGCCCCGCCGTTTTCAAGAGCTGAGCCGGAATGCCATATCCAACAGTATAATATTTATGGAGAATTAGAATGAGCAAGGTTATTTCAGCTAAAGAGGCCGCCGCCCTTGTCAAGGACGGCTCGACCCTGGGCGTTGGCGGATTTGTCGGATCCGGAGTGCCGGAAGAACTTTTGATCGCGCTCAAGGAGCGTTTTCTGGAAAGCAAATCCCCGCGCGATTTGACCCTCTTTCATACTGCCGCCGTTGGCGACGGCAAGACGCGCGGCTGCAACCACCTCGGGCACGAAGGGCTGGTCAAAAAGCTCTATTGCGCTCATATCGGCCTGGAGCCGGAACTGAACAAACTCACGGTAGGGAACAAGATCTCCACCTTCATGGTCCCGCAGGGCGTGACTTCGCATCTGCTCCGGGCCATTGCCGGCGGCAAGGTGGGCGTGCTCACCCATGTCGGGCTTAAAACCTTCGCCGATCCGCGCCTGGAAGGATGCAGGGCCAACGAGGCCGCGCGCGCTTCGGGCGAAGATATAGTCGAGTTGCACACCCTCTGCGGGAAAGAGCAGCTTCTCTACAAGTCTTTCCCCATCAACATCTGTTTTATCAAGGCCTCTTACGGCGACACAAACGGCAATCTCTCCCTGGTGGAGGAAGGCACACACGGCGATCAACTGGAAATGGCGGCGGCCGTGCACAACAGCGGCGGAATAGTCATCGCCCAGGTCAACAAGATCGTGGCCCCCGGCTCTCTGCCCGCTCAGGAAGTCAAGGTGCATAGCGTCATGGTTGATTATGTGGTGGAAGGCAAAGCGGAAAACAATGTCCAGTTCTTCCTCTTCCCGGAATACCGCAAGGAATGCGCCGGTTCCGTGCGCATCCCGGCCGGCGCCATTGCCGCCGAGCCTCTGACCGTCCGCAAGATTATCGGACGGCGCGGCGCTTTTGAACTCAAGCCGAACACCCTGGTCAACCTGGGCATCGGCATTCCGGATTCCGTAGCCGGCGTTGCGGGTGAAGAAGGCTTCGCCGACAAGATCACCCTGTCCATCGAGTCCGGCATTCTCGGCGGCGTGCCCCTGCCCGGCGTGGGCATAGGCGGATCCACCAACCCGGTGGCCATGTATAAGCACCCGGACATCTTCGATGTCTACGACGGCGGCGGCATCGACCTGTCCTGCCTGGGCGCGGCCCAGATTGACCCTATGGGCAATGTGAACGTAAGCAAATTCGGCGGCCGTGTGGTCGGTCCCGGCGGTTTTGTGAATATTTCGCAAAACGCCAAAAAGGTTTGCTTCTGCGGAACTTTTACGGCAGGCAAAGCTGAATATGACATCAAGGACGGCAAACTGACCATAGTCAAAGACGCAGACGGGATCAAATTCGTCAAGGAAGTGGAACAGGTCTCCTTCAGCGGCGACTACGCCATCCAGAGCGGCCAGGCCATTCTGTTCATCACCGAACGGGCCGTCTTCGCGCTTACCCCCAAGGGAATCATGCTCACGGAGATCGCTCCGGGCGTGGACCTGGAGAAGCACATCCTGGCCAAGATGGAATTTAAGCCCCTGATCGCGGACAAGCTGAAAACCATGGACCCGCGCATCTTCAAGGAAGAACGCATGGGCCTAAGTCTGTAACTGAACGGCAATTATCCGTTAACTTGTCGTATAACCTGACGCAACTATAAGGAGACATTATGGAATTTCAACTGAGCGAAGAACAGGAACTTATCCGCAACACGGCCAGAGAGTTCGCTCAAAAAGAGATACTGCCCGTTGCAGCCTCCATAGACGAGAACGAGAGTTTCCCGCAGGAGACGATCAAACGCATGGGCGAACTGGGGCTGTTCGCCATCTTCGCCCCCGAGGAATACGGCGGGAACGGCGGGGATTTCCTGTCCTACATTGTCGCCCTGGAGGAGATCGCCAAGGTCTGCGCGAGCCATGCCGCCATATATTCTGTGCATGCCTCAGCCTGCCTGGACGCTATTCTCACCTTCGGCACTGAAGCGCAGAAGAAAAAATATCTGCCCGACCTTGTATCCGGCAAGACCATCGGAGCCTTCACCGTCACCGAAGCCGGAGCGGGAACGGATGCCGCCGCCCAGAAGAGCACGGCCGTACGCAAGGGCGACAAATACATCATAAACGGCAGCAAGGTCTTCATCACCAACGGCGGCATAGCCGGAACCCACCTCGCCGCAGCCATGACCGACAGTTCAAAAGGTTTGAAGGGCATCTCGGCTTTTATCGTGGAAAAGGACTTCCCCGGCTTTTCCGTTGGGCAGAAAGAGCACAAAATGGGCATCCGGGGCTGCCAGACCACGGAGATCAT
>JAISKK010000095.1 GCA_031260965.1 Desulfovibrio sp.
CTTGGAGCGCAACAACAACAATCACAACCTGTTGATTGTGATAAAGTAAATAGTGAAGTAATGAAATTATACAGTTTGGCTGGTCTTTCCAAAGATTCTGTAGCAAAAGCGCAGCAAGCTGGAGAGCAAAAGCGGCAAGCTGAGGAGCAAGCTGCAGAGCAAGAGCGGCAAGCCGAAGAACAACAACAAAAGCGGTATGCTGAAGAACTACCTCTGAAGCGCCGGGAAATAGAAAAAACTCTCTCTACCAACAACCCCAACAGCATCGGCATGAAGTTTGTGCGAATTCCTGCAGGATCGTTTGTTACGGGAGTGGCTCTGTTGCCGTGATCCGGCGTCGTTTTGGCCGTAGGTGAGTCATGGACAGCTACCTTGATATTCGTCTCCGGCCCAGCCCTGCGGCAGCTCCGGCGCATTTGACGGCAACCCTGTTTGCAAAACTGCATATCGTCCTGACTATCCGGCGCTGCTGTGATATAGGCGTCAGTTTCCCCGAGTTTGCCGAAATCCCCCCCGGGCTTGGTCGATGCCTGCGTCTGCACGGAACAGGGGAAGCTCTGGACAGGCTGATGACGCCGCCCTGGCTGTCCGGCATGGACGATTATCTGTCTGTAGCCGCGATCCGGGCGACGCCGGTCACAAGCCAATACCGGAACGTCAGCCGCGTTCAGGCCAAAAGCAACCCGGAACGCTCGCGCCGTCGCCAGATGCGCCGGCATGGACTGAGCCGGGAAGAAGCCCAAAGACGCATACCGGACCATGCCCTTACGCTGCTCAACCTGCCTTATGTCAGTCTGCGCAGCCGGAGCACAGGACAACAGTTTCGATTGTTTATCCGGCATGGCCCCTTGCAGACCGAACCCGTAAGCGGGGTCTTCAATGCCTATGGGCTGAGCGCCACGGCGACCATCCCCTGGTTTTAGAGGAAAATTTAACGTACAGATACGGCTGAAGCGAATGAAAAAGCCGACCCACTGCCGCACAGGCAGCTCAGAAAATGTTACAAATACCCTATTCCGTTTACTGCCGCACAGGCAGCCTGGGAAATTGTCGCAGGTATATTTTCGATGTAAATCCAACAGTGGAGCGAACACAGCTATGTCCACGACTCGAAATACACTTGCAAGTTTTATCGACATGATGTGAAATGGGTCGCTGGGCAGGGCGCAAGCCCTAAGATGAAACGGTTAAATTCAGGCAAGCGAGATATCGAAATGACACAAGCACATGAATTCTTGGAACAGGCCAAAGGCATAAATGTAGACAGCACGACAGGGCTGGCGAATGTTGAGGAAGTTAAAGCTTTTATTTCCGCCGTCAGACACGCGGGCGTCAGGATTTCTTTTCTCAACAAAACAAAGGCGGGAGACGCCACCGAATGTCACGAGTTCGCGGACGGATCCTCGCTGGCGCTGGAAAATACAAAGCAAGTGGCGGCAAAATTCAGTTGTTATGACGCCTCACCGGAAGTGATGGAAAGGGAATCAGGAAAAAAATCGGCTTATTTTGGCGGCTGACAATCAGACCGACGATAAATATAAATTAAAATACATAGTTATAGTATGAATTCAAGTGGTCGCGGCGCCCGGAGTTTAATTTTGCCTATCCCGTCCCACAGTCTGGGCATCTCTCCCTGTCCCAACGACACCTTTATTTTTGAAGCCCTGATCAACGGGCGTATTGAGGCTTCTTTCAAACCACGTCTGCACATGGCGGATGTTGAGGATCTGAATCTGCGCTCCCTGCGCGTTGATCTGGATATCAGCAAACTGTCCATCGCCGCCGTGCCGGCCATCCTTGAACATTACCTGCTTCTGAATGCGGGAGCAGCCCTCGGGCGTGGTTGTGGTCCCCTTCTGGTTGCCCGTCCGGGTCTCAAAAGCGCGGACTATTCCGGGGCGCGTATCGCCGTGCCGGGGCGTATGACAACGGCCAACCTGCTTCTTTCTCTGCATGGCGGATTTAAGGGACCACGCGAGGAGATGGTTTTTGACCGCATTATTCCGGCTCTGGGCTCGGGTGAGGCGGATCTGGGCCTGATTATTCATGAAGGCCGTTTTACCTATGCCCGGCACGGTCTGTCCCTGGTTCTGGATCTTGGGGAATGGTGGGAAAAGGAAAAAGGACTCCCTCTTCCCCTTGGAGTTATCGCGGTCAAGCGCGCCCTGGGGGCGGATTTCGCCCTTAAGTCCCAGGCGGCGGTACGGGCAAGTCTTGCTTACGCCTGGGCGCATCCGGACGCGGGAAGAGCATTTATTGCGGACCATGCCCAGGAGATGGACCCGGTGGTCATGAGACGGCATATAGAACTCTTTGTCAATGAATACAGTATGAATCTGGGAGATGAAGGGCAAAAGGCCATTCTTGAGCTTTTGCGGGCCGGAGCGCGGGAAAATGGCGCGGTCCTGCCGGATTTTCCTGTTTTTGCCGGATGACGTCTGTCTACAGACAGATCACACGCGTATTTGCAACAATTTTGGCCGGAATAATTTTTCTGGAAATTATATAGAAATATTTTAGACTTTTTCTAGACACATTTTATGCCGTCCAAATCTGAAATTTTTACTGGAGAATTTTCCTGTTCTGGCGCGGGATTCCGCTTTTTTTGTTCCGCTCTGGTTCAGAACTGGCTGAATTTCCTGCTCCAAGCCGGGGCTACACCTCGAAGAGCATCTCCAGATCCTCGCGCGACAGCGATTTCCAGACTTCCGCGCCGGGAATGACGGAGGCGGCCACATTTTTCTTGGCGTCTTGCAGACTCAGGATTTTTTCCTCTACCGTATTGCGGCAGATGAGTTTGTAGGAGAAGACCTGACGTGTCTGTCCGATGCGGTGTGAGCGGTCTGTGGCCTGGTTTTCCACAGCCGGGTTCCACCAGGGGTCATAGTGGATGACATAGTCCGCTCCGGTCAGGTTGAGACCAGTTCCACCCGCTTTGAGGGAGATCAGAAAAATTGGGATGTCGGGATCGTTGTTGAAGCGGTCCACCTGTTCAAAACGGTCCTTGCTCGCGCCGTCCAGATAACAGAAGGGCATTTCCGCAAGCTGGAGCCAGGAGCGGATGATATGCAGCATTTGTACAAACTGCGAGAAAACCAGCACCCGGTGTCCTTCCTCCACTATGCCCGTGACCATATCCCTGAAGGCGTCGAATTTGCCCGATCCCATGCTGGACAGAGACACGTCCGGCAAATCCAGTTTGAGCAGCCGGGGGTGGCAGCAGATCTGGCGCAACTTGAGCAGGGCGTCAAGGATGGACATCTGGCTCCTGGCCATGCCGTTGGCATCTACGGTGCTGAGCACCTGATCCCGGAGTTTCTTGGCCAGCATGGCGTAAAGCTCGGCCTGATCCTCAGCCAGTCCGCAGAAATATGTGTTTTCGATCTTCGGCGGCAGGTCTTTCGCCACCTCGGCCTTGGTGCGGCGCAGGATGAAAGGCCGTACGCGCAGTCGTAAACCGGACAGGGCGGCATCATCCCCATCTTTGATCGGTCGGACTATGCCGCGCCTGAAAGAGTGTTGCGCCCCGAGAAAGCCCGGCAGGAGAAATTCAAAGAGCGACCAGAGTTCAAAGAGGTTGTTTTCAATAGGTGTGCCGGAGAGACAGAGGCGCATGTCGGCCTTGATGCGGCGCACGGACTTGGCTGTGATGGTATTGGGATTTTTAATGTTCTGGGCTTCGTCCAGAATAATGGCCCCGAAGTCGTATTTTTCCAGTTCCTTAAGGTCGCGGCGGAGCAGGGCGTAAGTCGTAAGCACCAGATTGGTCGTGTTGATGAGTTTGAACATGCCTTCGCGTTTGGTGCCGTAAATGGTGAGCAGACTCAGGCCGGGCACGAATTTTTCCGCTTCCCGTTCCCAGTTGGGCAGTACCGAGGTGGGCACCACAATCAGGTTGGGTTTGGTGGAGCCGTGTTCAAAAATATGCTGGATGAAAGACAGTGTCTGCACAGTCTTGCCCAGACCCATCTCATCCGCCAGGATGCCGCCGAAATTGTACTCGCGCAGAAAGTTCAGATAGGCCAGACCCTGTTTCTGGTACCCGCGCAGGGTGGCGCGTAGTCCGGCCGGCGGCGGCACGGGCTTGATTTCCTTGAATGAATAAATTTTTTCCCGCAAAGTATTCCAGAATGGGTCGGTGACAGCCCCCGGCAGTTCCTCGAGAATGCTGTCCAGAACCGGAGCCCCAAACTGGGCATATTGTCCTTTGGGCGGTTTGCCGGGGTCCAGGCCCAAGGTCTGGAGCTTGTGGGCTATGCGTTCGAGCCAGGCCTCGGGCAGACTGCTGTAAGAACCGTCTTTCAACTGCACATAACGTTTGCCCTGGGTCCAGGCTTTCCAGATTTTTTCCAGAGGCACACTTTGCCCGTCATACTTGATGTTGATATCCAGATTGATCCATTTTTCCCGCTCGTTGCTTTTAACTTCCGCCGTGATCACCGGTTGTGAGAGATGTACCTTATAGCGGGTCAGGGATGCTTCCCCGTAGATACGGTAGGATTTGACGAGTTGCGGATATACATCAAGCAGAAAATTGACCGCCTCTTCAGGTTCAAGGAACCAGATGCGGGAATTGCGCGGCTGGAATTTGATTTCCAGAAGCATGTTCGTCAGCGCCGCCTCTTCATCCTGGCAGCGCCGCACCAGATAGGTCTTCCCCTCATAAGAATAGCTGCCGGTCTGGAAATCGGGATTAGGTCCGGGCATTATGAATTCGCCGTGCATGGTCTCATAGACATTTTGAATTTGCAGGGTGAGCAGGCTCCCCTCCTCATCCAGAAAGAGCTTCGGATTATATTTCGCCGGTACAAAAAAAGGCTCCATGCGTTGCAAGAAGTCTTCCTGCTCGTAGAGGGCCGTGGCGGGTAAACGACTCCATACCCGGTCCAGAAATTCGGAAATGTCCTCCTGGGGCACGTCCAGCGGATTGTGCGTCAACTCCTGCACCAGTCGGGGTTCAACGATGGTGTGAACGGGGAAAAAACTTTTGGGCCGGCATACCCACATGGGCATATGTCCGTGGAAGGTTGTCTCCGTGCCTTCAATAGGCAGGGGCGGCTTGTTTTCTCTGTGCAGCAACAGATTGAGGGTTAAACCGCCGCTTTCGCTGAAGTTGGGCCGGAGTTTGAGCTCCATGGTGCGCTTTTCTATGCGGCAGGGAGTTTCGGAATCTTTCCAGAGCAAATAGTATTCATTTTGCACGGACCAGAGAAACCAGGTGAGCAAGCCGTCCGGAATGCTCACGCGATGCCCGGAATATCCTTCGTGGGCGGCGATTAACTGCGCCACATCGGGAAAATCGGGAGACTGCTCACATAGTTCCGGCGTGTCGATGATCTGCTGCAAGGTAATGGGATTGTGTACGGAGGAAAGTCCGGATTTGTTCTGCCTGCCCCGGAAAAAGGCCACTTGCAGGCGTCCCGGCTCCGGGTAAAAACGCAGGATGAGATAATGGCGGCCAGCTTCCGGCTCTGGGTCGGCACTGAAAAAGGAGCGAAAAATTTGATGCCAGCCGGAGCGTGGCCGGATGGCCTCAGCAGGGGCGTCCGGATGCGTTTCAAGATCGGCCAGGAGTTTCAGGGCCGTGGCCGCAACATGGCGGCAGACTCCGGAAAAGGAATCCTGACAGTTGCATTCGTAATTTGTCGTTCTCTCCTTGATAGCAAAGGAGAGTTTTGGGGTATAAATCTGAAAGTCATCTCCCTGTATGCTGCCTTCCGCTTCCCAGAAAGCATCACTCTTTTTCAGGGTAAGCTTTTGCAGACCACTTTCTTCAAGAAGTTCGCGCGATGCCTCCAGGATATAGTCGGGGACGGCATTACCGGTAAAATCTATAAGCATTTTCCTGATGCAATTTTCGACCATAACAGTGCCATTAGCTCACAACAAATTGTTTGTAATATTGTTTATACACAAAAATTATGTACCGTAGTTGTATCTGTAGCCTGATTTTTGATTATTATCAAGGTTGTATGCTATTTTATGGTAAAAATATTTTCAAGGCTGCGTAGTTTTTCAATAGTTTCCACATCCGTGAAGTCAAATTTCAAAGGGGTAAGCGTAGCCCATCCGGAGTTGAGCATTCCCTTGTCCGAACCCGGCAGCACATTTTCTTCCGGTATGGAGCCGTCCAACCACCAGTAGGGCCTGCCTCTGGGGTCCTCGCGTTTGTAATGCCAATCCCGCCAGACGGCGGTTGTCTGCGGGCATATGGCCACGCCTTTGAATTCCGCAACGGGGAGATTGGGCATATTGAGGTTCATGATACGGCGCGGCGGAATCATTTTCCAGGGAATGCGCTCCATAATGGAAACCGCGTAGGCCGCATGCTCACTGATGTCGCCGGGGCGGAAACTGTCATAGGAAACGGCCAGGGCGGAAAATCCGAGGCAGGCGGCTTCGGTTGCTGCCGCTACTGTTCCCGAGTAGAGGATATCCGGACCAACGTTTGCCCCGGCATTGATTCCGGAAACGATGATATCCGGGGTAAATCCTTCAAGCAGTTCGGCCAGGCCGAGTTTAACACAGTCAGTCGGTGTTCCGAACACGCCGTAGCCGGAGAAATCCGGCTCCCTGATTTGGGTGGCGCGCAGGGGGCTCAAAATGGTTATGGAATGGCCGACGGCGGACTGTTCGGCCATGGGTGCGACAACACGCACCTCATGCCCCCTCTCCCGGAGAGCTTTATAGATGGCGCGCAGGCCGACGGCATGGATGCCGTCGTCATTGGTAAGAACTGCTTTCATGTTTTCGCCGCTTATCCTCACGGAATTTTTGCATGAATGTAATAATCCACACTATCCCGGGTTGCGGCTCAGGTCAATACGGGGACGGGTATTAATACTTTTACTTTCACAAGGTCCAAAGCTCAGTCTTTGTTTCGTCTTCGCCTCTCTTGCGGACCTCCTCCGGTCCCCCTACGGGCTGAATGCTCATCCCGCAGGGGACGGAGGCATTCAGCCGACTTCACGATTTTGTTCCGGACGCGGCAAGGTTTTTCTACATGGCTGTCGTTTTCATACGTTCAGCGTGTGTCATTTTGGAAAGTTCCACAACTTTGTTGAGGTCAAGTTTCAGGGCATTTGCAAGACGCTTGCCGTAATCCGGGTCAGCCAGATAGCAATGGGCCGTGTGCCGGTATTTGATATTGTCCGTGACCGGGTTGATGTTACGGACCGTATTGTCTATGAGCAGGGCCTTTTTGTCTTCGGTCATCAGCCGGTAGAGATCGCCTGGCTGATAAAAGCAGTCATCACTTTTATCGTCCTTGGGCTCATATGAGTCCATAGCGCCCTGGAGTTCCAGGGGTGGTTCCTTTAATTCGGGTTGCTCGGCCCATTCCCAGAAACTGTTGGGCTGGTATCCCAAGGTGGAGCCGTAGTTGCCGTCAACCCGCATCTGCCCGTCGCGGTGATAGGCGTGAACCGGGCAACGGGGCGCGTTTACAGGTATGGACATGTGATTGACGCCCAAGCGGTAGCGCTGCGCGTCTCCGTATGAGAAAAGACGCCCCTGCAGCATTTTGTCCGGGGAAAGGCCGATGCCCGGCACAATATTTGCCGGGTTGAAGGCGGCCTGTTCCACATCGGCGAAATAGTTCTCCGGGTTGCGGTTCAATTCCATAACACCCAGGGGGATAAGCGGGTAGTCCTTATGTTTCCATATTTTGCTGATGTCAAAGGGGTTTTCGGGATGTTTTCTGGCCTGGTCCTCGGTCATCACCTGGATGAAGAAATCCCAGCGTGGAAAATCGCCGCGTTCAATGGCTTCGTAGAGATCCCGCTGGTGGCTTTCCCGGTCCCGGCCTACAAGTTCATCCGCTTCCTGATCACTCAGGTTTTTGATGCCCTGCTGCGTGCGCCAATGATACTTGACCCAGATACGCTTGTTCTGCGCGTTGATCATACTGTAGGTGTGGCTGCTGAAACCGTGCATATGCCGATATGACAAGGGGATGCCCCGGTCGGACATGGTGATGGTGACCTGGTGCAGGGCTTCGGGGAGCATGCTCCAGAAATCCCAGTTGGACTGGGGAGAACGCAGATTGGTGCGGGGGTCGCGTTTTACGGCGTGGTTCAAGTCTGGAAAACGCAGGGGGTCGCGCAGGAAAAACACGGGAGTGTTATTGCCGACCATGTCCCAGTTGCCTTCTTCCGTATAGAATTTGATGGCGAAACCGCGGATGTCGCGTTCGGCGTCCGCCGCGCCCCGTTCGCCGGCCACAGTGGAAAAGCGAACGAAGACTTCGGTTTTCTTGCCGATTTTGGAAAATACCTTGGCTTTGCTGTATTTGCTTATGTCATGGGTCACCGTAAAGGTCCCGAAAGCGCCGGAACCTTTGGCGTGCATGCGGCGTTCGGGGATAACCTCACGATCGAAATGGGCGAGCTTTTCAATAAACCAGGGGTTTTGCAAGGTCATAACGCCGCGCTGTCCGATGGTCACGGAATTGGTGTTGTCCACTACGGCTGCGCCGGCGGCGGTGGTCAGTTTTTTGCTTTTGTCCGACATATGATTCTCCTTATTTAGGGTTAGTATTCTGAATATCATATTAATATAGTCAATAGCACAATTGTTCGTAAAAAAATATATTGTCGATCAGAAAAAATATTTTTGCCCAACTCGGATTGACGGCTCGGTGTGACGGCAACATCCGGTGTTGTTTTGCTCACAGCGTCGTCTTGCTCTGGACTTTCCGCCGACTCTTTGTTAGACTGACAAGATCAAGTCGGAGGCTTTATGAAAATCCCTTTTTTCACTATAAAATCTCTGGCCGGAGCGGATGAGTTCCGCGTTTTGCTGGCCGGTCGGGCCGATCCCGAAGAGGGAGCGGGCGCGGGTTTTTCCGTGGAGAAGAGGGTGGCTGAGATACTGTCTGATGTGCGCGGGGGAGGACTTGAGGCGCTTTTATCTTATACCCGCAAATACGATTCCCCCGCTTTCAGGGCAGAACAATTTGCTCTTTCTCCTTCAGAGCTGGAACAATCCGCTCGCTCCATCCCCGGCGAAGACCGGGAAATTTTGCGCCAATCCATTGAGAACGTGCGTGTTTTCCATCTGGCCCAGAAAGAGGAATCGCGTTTCATCACGCGCCGGGACGGGAGTCTGCTCGGACAGATGCTCCTGCCCGTTGGGCGGGCCGGATTATACGTCCCCGGCGGCAAAGGTGGAGATACTCCGCTTATATCCAGCCTGATCATGGGCGCGGTTCCGGCCCTTGTCGCCGGGGTCGCGGAAATCGCCGTCATATCCCCGCCGCGCGCGGACGGCACGCTTAATCCCTATATCCCGGCTGTGGCCCATATGCTCGGCCTCACCGAGGTTTACGCGGCGGGCGGCGCCTGGGCGATAGCGGCTCTGGCATATGGGGCAGGGTCTTTGCAAGCCGTTGACGTGATTGCCGGACCGGGCAATATTTATGTCGCCGCCGCCAAACGGCTGCTGATTGGACGGGTGGGCATAGACATGATTGCCGGGCCGAGCGAAATCTGCATTGTTGCCGACGCTTCCGCCAATCCCGCCTGGATCGCCGCCGACATGCTTTCCCAGGCTGAACACGATGCGTTGGCCTCCGCTGTTTTGATCTGTACGGACAGGGATCTGGGCAGGGCGGTGGCCTCTGAGCTTGAGCGTCAGTGCCAGGCTTTGCCGCGCCGGGAAAGGGCCGAATCCGCGCTTACGGATTTCGGGGCGATTTTCTGTGTGCCAAATCTTGATCTGGCCATGCAACTGGCCAACAGCATTGCACCGGAGCATCTGGAGCTTGCCCTCGCGGACGCATGGTCCTGTCTGCCCCTTGTGCGAAACGCGGGCGCTGTTTTCATCGGGCAGTATGCGGCCGAGGTTTTCGGCGATTATTATGCCGGCCCCAATCACGTCCTGCCCACCATGGGCACGGCCCGTTTTTCCTCGGCCCTTTCCGTGTCCACCTTTTGCAAAAAAAGCTCAATTATCGCCGTGAGCAACAATTTTGCCGCCCAAAACGCAGCCGCCGTAGCCCGTCTTGCCCGGCTGGAAGGTCTGGAGGCGCACGCGCGTGCGGCCCTTTGCCGTCTTGAGGGGCAAAGCGGTCTATAGAGAGGAGAGCCTATGCGGATTGTGACTTCCACGGACATTGCCGAATACCCTTTGCTTGCTCGCGGCAAGGTGCGCGACATTTATGAAATCGCTCCCGACGCCCTGCTCATAGTCACCACAGACCGCATGTCCGCCTTTGACGTGATCATGAAACAGGCGATTCCCTACAAAGGGGTGGTTCTCAATCAGATCACCCTGTTCTGGATGGAAAAGTTCAGCCATATAGTGAAAAATCATTTGCTTGAGCGGGACGTGAAGCGTTTTCCAGCCGAACTCCTGCCTTACGGTGATATGCTTGAGGGCCGCAGCGTGCTGGTGCGTAAGGCCACGCCTCTGCTTCTGGAATGCATAGTGCGCGGTAACATCACCGGCTCAGGCTGGAAAGATTACAAGGCTTCCGGACAACTCTGCGGCTATAAGCTGCCCGCTGCTTTACTGGAATCCCAGCGTCTGGACGAGCCTCTTTTTACCCCTTCCACCAAGGCCGCCTTGGGCGGCCATGATGAAAACATAAGCCGCGAAGACGGCATAGGTCTGGTGGGGGAAAATATTTTTCACAGGATTGAAAAGATTTCCCTGGAAATTTTCCGGACCGCGCGTGATTACGCGCTGGCGCGGGGCATCATAATCGCGGACACCAAGTTTGAATTTGGCCTTGTCGGCGATGAACTTTATCTTATAGATGAAGTGCTGACGCCGGATTCTTCGCGTTTCTGGCCAAGTGACGGATTTGCTCCCGGCGGGTCCCAACCCAGTTTTGACAAACAGTATTTGCGGGATTGGCTGGAAAGCGGGGACTGGGATAAAACGCCGCCACCGCCGGATCTGCCGGAAAATGTTGTGCAAGAAACAGCCATGCGTTATCGCGAGGCCTACAAAATACTTACCGGCAGGGAAATTTCCCTGCAAGAACGGACCCGGTGAGTGCGGGTCAAATTAAATTCCTGACGGACAATATATTACAAGGAGAAAAGCATGTTGCTGGAAGGGAAAAAAGCCGTAATCTTCGGGGTGGCCAATAACAGGAGCATTGCTTACGGCATAGCCAAGGCTTTTCGGGAGAACGGCGCGGAGATCGCCCTGTCCTGGGTCGGAGATGCCCTGCGCAAGCGTGTGGAGCCGATTGGCGCCGAACTGGGCGCGGCTTTCACCTTTTCCTGCGACGCGAGCCGCGATGAGGATATAGCCGCCGCAGCCGATCTGGTCAAAAGCAAATGGGGCAAGGCGGACATCCTGGTGCACGCCGTGGCCTTCGCCAATCGGGACGAGTTGCAGGGGCGCTATATAGACACCTCCCGCGCCGGCTTTGCCGTTACCCTGGATATCTCGGCCTATTCTCTGGTGGCGGTCTGTAAGCATTTTGAAGAAGTTCTGAACGAGGGGTCTTCAGTGATCACCATGACCTATTACGGGGCGCAGAAGCACATCACCAACTATAACGTGATGGGCGTGGCCAAGGCCGCTCTGGAAGCGTCAGTGCGTTATCTGGCCTATGATCTGGGGACGCGCCGTATCCGTATCAACGCCATAAGCGCCGGACCCATAAAAACCCTGGCCGCCTCCGGCATCTCCGGTTTTCACCTGATTCTCAACCATATCGAGAAATACACGCCGCTCAAAAGCAACGTGAGCATTGAGGAAGTGGGGAATACGGCGGTCTTTCTGGCTTCTCCTCTTTCTACGGGGATCACGGGAAGCATCGTCTTTGTGGACGCCGGTTATCATGTTTCCGGCATCCAGATAGCAGCCGATTAACACTGAAAACGTACATCCGCTCTGTAGGGGTTTGCTCGCAAACCCCTGTCGCGGGATTGCTGCAAGGCGGATTCACGTTGCCGTCAAGCAACAATTTCAAGCGAAAAATGTCCTGCCGTCAGTTTTTGGCGTGCCGGAGGCGCCGTCACAGCATATCGACTGCATCCAGGCGTTTGATTTCAGCGTCGATAGCAGTGTCAATTACGTTCAACATTTGCGAATAGCAATTACCCTCGCATAGTTTTTCCAAATCCGCCATCTCTTCGTCTGTAAATGGGAAGTCTTCACCATCAGCCTCCCACGATGCCTTAGCGGGCAAAAATCCAGCTAAACTTGCCGCAAATTTCCAGTAAAAATCAGCGTGCATATTTTCTCGCATTTCGCTGATTTTTTCATCTTTTAATGCCCTTTTCAATCCCCAACTCGGAAGAGGAAGTTTATCAGTCAACGCAAAACCACCCACAAAACTGCCCACTCCTGCAATAATTCGGATAATCCACCCGACAGGACCGGCAAAGAGAAGTATCCCCTGTATAATGAGAGCGATTGCTATGCCTATGCCTGCGCCCACACCAGTCATTTGGCCATCCAGCAAGTCGTCAGTGGTAAAATTATTTTCACCAACTTCGTAAATAATGTCGTCAGCGTCTGGCAAATTTATATCATAGTTCTCATTAAGCCAATTTTGCAATTTTTCTCTAAAAATATCAAATGAGGGATGAATGTTTTCTTTCACTACAATTTGCGCTTCCTTCTCTATTTGCGTTTTACACCTTTCTGTGGCGGCGCTGATTTCTTTTTTCAGGTCGTCAATGCTCCCGCCATTTTCGCGAAATTTGATCATTATTGGTTTAATGTTTTCATCAAATAATATCGCAACAGTTCTATCGGCGAGCATTTCTATGCATCTATTAAATTCTTCATCCAAGTAAGGTTCGATTTTAGCTTCGATAAATTTCGGGTAATTTTTTTCAATCTCTTCTATACTGGAATTAAATTTTTTTTTCAATCTAACCGACAAAGCGATCCCGTTCGCAATTGCAGTCATAGGACTGGGATGCCGACTCACTGATTCATTCCCCATTTTCTTTTCAAGATATTCTTTTACAAAAAACCATAAGGAGCCGCCCCCCGCCAATGAAACCACCTTAATATTTTGCCATGTTTTACCGGCCTCGCGCAGTCCGTCTTCCAAACAATTTTCAAACCAGGCGATCAGGTCAATCGTTTCGCCATTGGTCAATTTTTCCGGTAATTGCTGATTCATTTTTTCCTGATAAGTTTTGATAAAAGTCGCGGACGGGCGATAGGCGCGAGCGCGGCGTAAAAAATTCTCTTTGTTCAGGTCACGGATTTTGGCGCCGTCAGTGCCGACTGCTTGTACACCGATGTTAGATGTCGGGTCGTCGTTAAGGACGTTACTAAACTCTTCTTTCACTTCGCGGCAAAGTTTTGTCATTGTGTAAAAACCCCCGTCGATTCTTTCGCCTCTTTCCGCTTCTGCTTTATTTTGTTCGGCGAACCACTGATAAAATAAATCGTCAAACAAACGTCCGCCGAAATTCATATCGCCCCATGACGCGGCGATTCTGCCGTTTTGCATCAAGGCGAAATCGCAAGTTCCGCCGCCGAAATCAATGACCAGATAACCGGCACGCGCAGCGGCGCGTGTAATTTTTTTTTGGTTCATGCCCAAATCGGAGTATAGCGCGCCCTCCGGTTCGGGCAATGTTTCTACATTGCCGAACCCGGCTTCCCGGGCAATATCC
>JAISKK010000020.1 GCA_031260965.1 Desulfovibrio sp.
GGATTGCCGCAGATGATCAATGCCAGTATAGGTTACATGGTAATGGATGTGCCGCGCAGGGTATTCCTCAAACAGGAAGAGCTTATGAATAAATGCAAATGCCAAGGACAATGTTGCGGTATGCCATAGAGCGCATGGCTCAAGATGAACGCAAGGTGTGGATGGAGCGGTAAAAAAAACGCAGGGATTAAAAATTATCCCATATTGGCCGGGTTCAGCCTGCAATCACGCCACCGAACTGCTCGTCACATTCTCGTCCCCTTGCTCAACATGCTTGTGCGGCTTAAACCCGATGCCATCAGCCGTCACATCGCCGCCCGTCAGCACATGGTTGCCTTTTGCTGATTGTAGTCGCCGTTGCTGTGGTTGATTGTGCCGATAAACTCAGCAGTGGCTGCGCCACCGGAATTGTATACATTGAGTCCTTTTGGCTAACTGTATTGCTGTAGCTGTGTCCGTCAATGATCAGGTCGATGCCGCGCACCTTCTCGGCAATGGACTGCGACGATGGCTAGCAATATGCTTCGCTTCCCATGTGGGTCACGGCGATGATCATCTCCACGCCTTCAGCTTTTAACTGTCGCACGATCTTGTGCGCTGCTTCTATTGGATCCACAATCACAAGATCCTCAAATATTTCGCGGATTAGTCGAGGTCTTGGTCTCCGGCGTGGCTAGGCCGAATATGCCTACCTTCAAGCCAAGCCACAAGCGGATCATGCCAGACGGCAAAATCGGGCTTCCGTGCCTGCTGTAACAGGCCCCTGACAAAGCGCCATCATATCATTCGCTCATAACACTGTTGTTAAAAAAATATATTGACAAAAACTAAAAAATCGATTTTTATATAAAAAATCGGTTTTTTAAGGGGTGTTGCTATGAGTGCAGATAATATCGATTATGATTCCCTGCGACAAATCTTCGGTCCGTCCCGCGTTCCTACGGAAGAAAACCTTGAAGCCGTTTATTTATCCGCAATTGGGCGCATTCCTCCCCGGGTGAAAACAAGGCTCAGCGTCACCGGTGCGCTAGACCCGGACCTGCTGGTCATGCAGGAACATCTACGCTCTCATGTGCTGACCCCTGAATGTTTCAATGAAAAACAGGTGCAACTTTTTGTGGTTGCAATCATGCTTGCCCAACTTAATGAAGCCGCAGTGATGCATGTCCGGGCAGCCAGAAAGGCCGGAGCTTCATGGGAAGAGCTGCAGGCCGTCATAGGCCTGTGTTATTTGTTCCGAGGCGTTCCAGCCGCCAACAGGGGGGCTGAAATGTTGGCAACAGTGGCACTGGAAGAATCAGCCCTTAGTAAATCATAGAATTACTCCACAGGAAGGTGACCCATGCGTAGCAAACTCTTTTGTTCGACATTTGCGGCATTGTTTCTGATTTTTTTCATGGCGTATGTTTCGCCTGCACTGGCCGCTTGGCCGGAAAAACCTCTCCAGATTATCGTGCCTTATCCAGCGGGGGGGCAGGCTGACGCCATCGTCCGCATCATGCAGTCTTCACTCTCCAAAACCCTCGGAGTGCCTGTTGCCGTTATAAATACTCCCGGCGTAAGCGCAACCCGTGGACTGGTTCAGGTTGTGGAAACAAAACCGGACGGCTATACCGTCGGTTTATTCCAGGAAGCCGTTATTGGAACATATCTTACCGGTATTACAAAATATAATTTTAGCAACCTGGATGCGGTCTGTAACTTGGTCTATTCCCCGATCATGATCGTAGGCAATGCCAACGCGCCTTGGAAAGACTTGTCCGGGATGGTGAACGCCGCAAAAAGCAAGCCTGGAGAGATGAAATACGGGGTGTTGCTCGGTTCCGCCACGCACTTCGCCATACTGGATTTATGCAATAAAGCCGGTATCAGTATGCGTATGGTTCCTTACGATGGGCACGCTGAACGCCAGAATGCCCTGTTGGGAGGCTATGTTGACGGCACTGATACCGGGCCGGTAGCGGCGGTTTCATATCTCAAAGCCAAAAAATTTGTCGCCATTGCTATGCTGACTGACGAGCGTCTGCCGGGTTTTGAAGATATTCCCACCGCTAAAGAGCAGGGCGTTGATGTGTCCTTTGCTTTCCATTACGGACTTTATGCCCCCAAGGGCACTAACCCGGAGATCACTGCCAAACTTTCCGAAGCCTGCCGTATTGCGCTTCAAGATGTTGAAACGGCGAAGCGCCTTGATACCTCAGGAAATCCTGTGCGTTATATGGACGCCAAAACACTGGATGAGCACAACGGGTTTGAAATGACCCGCATTGACGCAGTGGCCGAAAAAAGCGGCATGAAAAAATTACAGCAATAAAGATCCGCCTGTTTTACGTTGGCAGCATATCGTTTTACCAGCGATATTTACGGAGGTTTCCCATGAATCACAATATAATGGCGGGACTGCTTACGGTTGTGCTTGGTTGTGTACTGTTCTATCAAGCAGGCACACTTCCACCTCCGAATTTGAGTGATCAGGTCGGTGCAGGCTTCTTCCCAAAAGTCTGGAGTTCCATCCTGATAATGCTTGGAGCAATTTTAGTTTGGACGAATGCGCACTTGCACAAAGGCAGGGCTAATACAAAAAAACCGGAGGGGGTCCCAGATAACCCCCCCTGCAGCTTCAAAGAAAAATATGTCCGCGTATGTATGGTTTTCACTCTGCTGCTGGCGCAGATATGGATTATGCAGTATGTGGGCTTTGTTATTTCCTCGCTTGTTTTTATCCCGCTATGCGCCGCGCTCTTCGGCGGAAAAACCTTGAAGAGCTTGGTCTTTTCGGTTGTGACCAGCATCTTTGTTGTCGGCGGGCTATATTGTTTCTTTACCTATGGAATGCATATGCCCTTACCGGCAAGTATCTGACAGAGGAGGTCCGTATGTTTGACGGCTTGATGATAGGCTTGCAGAGCGTAGCCTCAGTGCAAACTATTTCACTTATCATTGTCGGTACGGCCTTGGGCATCATCGTGGGTGTTATTCCGGGATTTTCCACAACTATGGGGCTGGTTCTGGCATTGCCTTTTACCTTCAGCCTCGGATCAATGGATGGGCTGGCCCTGATGCTGGGACTTATGGCCGGAGGGCTTTCCGGAGGACTTATCTCCGCTGTACTTTTGGGCATACCCGGCACCGCCGCCGCCGTGGCTACGGTTTTCGACGGACATCCTATGTCGGAGAACGGAGAACCGGGTCGAGCACTGGCCATAGGGACCTGGGCTTCTTTTCTGGGCGGAATCATCGGTGCCCTTTTGCTTATTTTCTGCATGCCCCTGCTTTCAGATGCCGCACTGGCTTTCGGGCCATGGGAATTTTTTTCTGTTATTCTACTCGGGCTGACCATAATTGCCAGCCTTGCGGGGCGTGAGCTCATTAAGGGGCTTATCGCCGGAATACTTGGACTGCTCATCGGTTGCGTAGGCCCGGATCCAGTATTCGGCATAGCGCGTCTTTCTTTTAATCTGCCGGTGCTTTCCAACGGCATTCATTACCTGGCTGTGCTTATCGGGCTTTTTGCGTATCCGCAATTAGTGAAAGCCGTTGAACCGGAGGTGCTCGGCCGTCAGTTTGAGATGCTTAACAGGGATATTACTTTTTCCAATATCCAGGTGTTGAAAGATGTCTGGAAAAATTTGCGCGTTCTCTTCGTTTCTTCCTTCATAGGCGCTTTTTTCGGTGCTTTGCCGGGAGTAGGCGCGGCTTCCGCCAATATTGTGGCCTATGACCAAGCCAAAAAGATATCCCCGTACAAGGATAAATTCGGCACGGGCTTTGCAGGTGGAATCATAGCCAGTGAATCATCAAATAACGCCTTGGGCGGCGGTTCGCTGATTCCTGCCATGGCGCTGGGCATTCCCGGTGACGCCATGACCGCCGTAATGCTCGGAGCCTTGGTCCTGCATGGCATACAACCCGGTCCCATGCTGATCTTTGAACAGGCGCCCTTGGTGTACGGCATCTTTGTGGCCTATATTATCGCTAATGTGGTCATGCTTTTGATTCAACTTTATGGCGTGCGCCTTTTTGTGCAAATAACGAAAATCCCCAATCACCACCTTGCCTCCAGCATCTTTGTTGTCTGTACCGTAGGCGCTTTTTCCATCCAGAACCACTACACTGATATCTGGATTGCCTGTTTGGTAGGCATAGGTGGATATATTTTCATAAAAAATGGTTTTCCCTTGGCCCCGATCATTCTTGGCGCCATTCTCGGCCCTATGGCGGAAGTAAACTTTCGTAGGGCTTTAATCACGGATCCGGACTGGATGCTTTTTTTCACCAGACCCTTGAGTGGTATTTTTATTTTGTGCGCCATCTTGTCCTTGGCTTATCCTATCTACAAAAATTGGAAGTTGAGCCGCCTGAAAGACAACCCTGCGGAAATTCAGGTGCCGGAGGAATAATTTATGAAAGCCTGCCCTCCTCCCCGGCCTACAGCCCGGATTCCAAAATATAAAGTTCCTGCCGGGTCATGGGATTGTCATGTGCATGTGTTCGGCCCTTCCGGCAAGTTTCCCTATAGTCCGGCGCGCAGCTATACCCCTGAGGATTGTCCCTTGGAAGCGTTAGAGGCCCTGCACAAGACCCTAGGATTTGACCGTTGCGTCATCGTCCATGGCGGTGCGCACGGTACGGATAACAGCGTAACCCTGGATGCCATGGAGCGTTCGCCTCGTGGCTTGCGCGGGGTGGCCGTCATTCCTTCCGGGCTGCCCGACGAAACCATCGCCTCCATGCACAAAGCCGGTATGCGCGGAGTCCGCATGTCCACCGTAGTGTCAGGCGGAGCCGGGTTTGAACACCTGGAACGACTGGCGGACCAGATTGCGGCGTTTGGCTGGCATGTGGTTCTGCATTTCGGCAAGGCAGGGGAACTGACGCAAATTGCCCCCCGGCTGTGTAAACTGCGTGTGCCCTTTATTCTGGATCATCTGGGGCGCATCACCGGAGCGGAAGGGATACGTTCAGAAGCCTTCACAACTCTAGAGAGCCTGCTGGATAACGAAAAATGCTGGATCAAGCTGGCCAGTCTCTACCGCCTTTCCTCCCAAGCGTACCCCCACAAAGATATGTTACCCATGATCCATACGGTAACGGAAAAATGTCCGGACAGGATTATCTGGGGAAGCAACTGGCCTCATCCCATTTATACCGGGCCCATGCCCGATGATGGGGATCTTGTGGATCTTATCCCCCTGTGGGTGCCTGAAGCTAAGCTGCAAATGAAGATGCTTGTGGATAATCCGTTAAAATTATACGAATCATAGGATGAATTTTTTACTCAGGAGGTTATATGCTTACCCCGGAAACTGTTCGTTCCCTTGCTGACAGATTGGAGGCAGCTGAAACAGAAAGACGGCATATCCATCAGTTTTCCCTTGAATTCCCTGAGATCACCATTGATGATGCCTATGCTGTTCAGCGGGCCTGGATGGATCTCAAAAAATCCTCCGGCAGGAGCGTAATCGGGCATAAGATTGGTCTGACTTCCAAAGCTATGCAGTACGCGATTCACATTAATGAGCCGGACTATGGATTTCTTTTGGATACGATGCTTTTCCAAGATGGCGCGGAAATTCCCGAAGGGCGTTTCATCGCGGCCAAGGTAGAGGTGGAATTGGCCTTTATTCTGGGCAAAGATCTGTCCGGACCTGACTGCACCATATTTGATGTGCTTCGGGCAACGGAATATATTAGTCCGGCCATGGAGATTCTGGACGCCCGTATTCAGCGCGTGGACCCAGTGACCAAGAGTAACCGTACCATAAAGGATAATATAGCCGATAACGCTTCGGACGCAGGGATCGTGCTGGGCGGACGGCCCTTCAAACCCACTGATCCTGTAGATCTTCGCTGGGTCAGCGCACTTTGTTACCGTAATTCCTCGCTTGAGGAGTCTGGCGTGTCTGCTGCGGTGTTGAACCACCCGGCCAATGGAGTGGCATGGCTGGCCAATAAGCTGGCGCCTTTTGGCGAAACGCTCAAGGCAGGGGAAATTATCCTTTCCGGGTCTTTTATTCGTCCTGTTGACGTTAAATCCGGACATACCATCTTTGCGGACTATGGTCCTTTGGGCACGGTAACTTGCCATTTTGCATGAATGAGGATGGAGAATATGTATTACATTCACGAAAGAGTTATGAAAGGCGAGTTTATGGCCGGCACCTGGTGCAATCTGGGATCCTCCATGGCGGCGGAAATCATCGGGCTCGCCGGCTATGATTGGGTGCTTCTGGATATGGAGCATACCCCCAGCACGACCGCCGGACTGCTGACCCAAATGCAGGGGTTGGGCAGGTTTCCTGCCGCCCCCATTGTGCGCGTTCCCTGGCTCGATCAGGTATATATTAAATGGGCATTGGACATCGGCGCATCAGGCATCATGGTGCCTTATGTGGAGACTGCGGAACAGGCGGCATATGCCGTTTCTTGCATGTGTTATGGCCCGCGTGGCATACGCGGCCTGGGTGCGGGCACGCGCGCGTCTGATTACGGATATGATTTTCCTGAGTATTTCACCAGAGCCAATCAGGAACTTTTGACCATTGTCCAGGTGGAAACTGGACGCACTGTTGAAAATGCGGCAGAGATCGCCGCAGTCGACGGAGCAGATGTTCTTTTTGTCGGTCCCATGGATTTGGGTAGTAATATGAACATGCCTGGAAGGTTTAACGATCCGGAGTTCATGAAAGTATTGCAGCGCGTTGCTGATGCCGCACGCGGCAAAGGCAAGGCCTGCGGCATTCTTCTGCCGGGCGTTGAACTTGTCCACATGTTCAGGGATATGGGGTATACTTTCATTGCCGTCAGTTCCGACAGCAACATCCTGACACGGTATTTCAAAGAAAATCTCAAAGCTATGAAAGGTCAGGCATCCCCACGCTGAACTTCTCCTTTGCGGATTTGGCACGCATCTCTGTTATTGGATCAAGACGGGAGGTAAGTTGACAGGTCGCTCGTTCTCTGCAATGCCTTACTGAGAACAAGTCGCGTCCGTAAGGCGGCGCTATAACCACTGTGTCCGATTTAGCGGAAGCGAAGCCAGTGGGCAAAATCGGGCATGATCGGGCGTATCTTATGCAAATTTTTGAAAATGTTTATGCTGCAGACACAGGCGCGGGGACTCTGGCCTCTTCATTGGCGGTAAGAATCAAGCTGGCTATTTTGCGTGGAGATTTGCCTCCTTGCTCCAAGTTGCGTCTGGACGATCTGCGTTCACGCTTTGGGGTAAGTCTCAGTCCTTTGCGTGAAGCCATTTCACGCCTCAGCAGTGAAGGACTGATCCAGGTTGAAGATCAGCGAGGCTATAGAGTTGCTCCGGTTTCCCGGCATAACCTGGCGGAACTTGTGCACTTACGCGCGGAATTTGAATGTATGGCCTTGAAAGAAGCCATTATTCTCGGTGATATTGAATGGGAGGGCAATATCCTCTCGGCCTTGCACCAACTGAGCCAGATCAATCGTTCCGGCCATCCCGGCGGCAATCAGGAAGCCTGGGAAAGCGTACACCGTAATTTACATATACAGCTTATGTCAGCCTGCAATATGCCTCTTCTTTTGCAGTTCTGCTCCATGCTCGCCGATCTTGTCGACCGCTACCGCCGCATTTTTTTGGTAGGGCATCCTGTTGACACAGCCACAAAACGCGAACATGAAGTCATAGTCGAAACGACTATCGCCCGTGACGCCGAAAAAGCCCTTGCTGCCTTGCGTTGTCATATAGAGCGCACCGGCGCCAGAATAATGAAAGGCCTTCAGGAAACGCCCCCTGAAAAATAATCTTTTTTCCTTCTCAATCCGGTAAATCAGCCTGTTCACTTCATCTATCCTTCGGCTCCAATACCTTGCTTGTCATGCTTCAATGGCTCTGGCTTTCCTACGCCGCTATTTCCGTTTCTGTCGATGTCCCGCAAAAGCTGGTGATACGCCGGAGAGTTTTCTTATCCTGAGTCTGCCAGTAAAGATAATCTTACCATGCCTCATCCGACCAGATTTTACGCATCTTCAACCTCAATCAACTCATGGGTCTTTCCTTTCCCGGCTTCGAGCTGATCCATCGATTTTCTAAGACGTGCCTGATTTTTTGCGCTGTAAAAGGGATCATCACTGCCGGTAATTTCAAACGGTATCCGTTGCTCCCGCAACACAGCTCGCGCGAACATATTGACGGCAACCGTGGCGTTCATCCCCGCATCCGAACAAAAAGCATCGAAGCGCTTTTTTATGTCCGCATCCATACGGATACTCAATGTCGCTTGGGTCATATAACAGCTCCTGTAATTTTTTATACATACAGTATGCCATAATAGTCAGAAATGTCAAAGAACAAGTCATACATCAAGAAAAAATGGTGACGTTCCGCAGAAAAAATCCTGACAGCGAAAGTACGGCCGGGAATGAGAAAGCCAACGCCTGAAAAAAAAGTTCAAAAAAATCCGCTACTCTAAGCCGCTTTTCTTGTCTTGGTCATACCCAGGGGTTATGCGTTTGAACTCCAGTTGCGGTGAAATGCCGCTCATTACGGGTGACAATTGACAGATCACGTTCCAGTGCCGTTGCGGCCAGCAGAATATCCGGCCCGGAGTTCCCGACCTGACTGCTTAACAGTCCCCAGCGTCTTGCCGTTTGTATATCCACAGGCAATATTCTGTCCCGGTAAACAAACAATAAACGTTCCAGCCATAGCTGCAAGCGTCCGGCAAAGTCGGGCGCCTGCCGTGTCTGCCGCTCAATACCCCTGGCGATCTCTCCTATGCTGATGACGCTGAGGAAAAGCTCGCTGTCTTTTTTGTCGGCGATCCAGGCGGAGACCCCGGGGTTGCGGACTGTTTTGCGTAATTCGGAGAGAACAACCGTATCCAGCAGATACATCAGAACTCAACCTCACGCAGATGCAGTCCGTTGGGGTCAGAGCGATCTGCGGCAAATTCGTCAAAGACAGAGGCTTCTTCACACGGCATAGACAGCAAAAAAGAGGCAAAACTGTCCGGGTTTTTTTCCTGCCGCAACATGGCCGCATATGACTTGACTGACAGCACAACGACAGCGGGATTGCCTCTTTTGGTGACAATCTGGGGCATCCCCTGCTGGGCAGCATGAACAACCGCGCTGAACCTGTTTTTTGCATCCTGCAAAGACCATTGGCTGGACATTGGCTCACTCCTGTCTAGATAGTCTGTCTAGACATACATTAATATTTGTAGTTCGCCAAGAAAAAAGGCCATCCTCAAAAAAGATCCCGACCGGGAAAGGACCGGCCGGGAATAAGAAAGGCGATGCCGGAAAAAGGCTCAGAAGGGCCAGATATTGTCCAGCAGACGGGTCAGCCAGCCCTGGCGCTGTTTGTCGGCCAGAATGCCCTTGCCGTAGTATTCAATTTTGGAATCCGCCAGTTGCGTTGAATCCACCGAATTGTCCGGCCCCACATCCTGGGCGCGCACCAGCCCGCTGACCACCATATACTGGGTTTCATCATTAACGCGGATCTCGCGCGCTCCCTGCACCTGCAGAACCCCTCCCGGCAAAACCTGCAACACGCGCGCCCCGATGGTCGCCGTGACATAATTCTCCCGTTTGGTCTCACCTTTGGCGGACAAAGCGGATTCCGACAGGGTGGAAAGCAGGGGGTCCGCCCCGACCTTGCCGCTGAAATAGCCGGGTTGTCCGGGTATAATGCCGCTTTTGCTGTGCCCGAACATGGCGGTAATGCCGAGCTGCTGCGTGGCCTCCTTGTCCGCCGTGGTGTCGGCCTTGCTTTTGGACTTGGAGTTTTCCACCACCTTGATCATCACAATATCGCCCACCCGCCGGGCGCGGCTGTCCTCGTACATATCCGGCATCTCGGCCGCGCTGTACAAGGAGCCCGGGTTCGCGTAACGCTGTTCCGGTTCGGTATAAACCTGGCTGGCGGTCATGGGAACGGCGGGAGTTGCGTAAGTGCTCTGGCCCGCGCAGCCGGAAAGAACAGCAGCGCAGCAAAACAAACCCGACCACAGTATTTTCTTTTTCACGGCTTTTGCCTCCCTCAGGGCCTTGCGGCGATGCGTACGGTTTTCGCGTCGCGCACCATGCCGAAGACTTCCTTGCGGCTTTGCAGATTACGCACTGATATGCTCTCGCCCGCCATTCCATCGCTCATGGCTTCAGCCTGAGCGCTCAGGCGCACGCTTTTTCCTTCATAAAGCAGGGTTACCACTTCCCCTTTACGGATAGTCGGAACAGGGGCCAGGTCCATGCTGTAGATAACCTGTTCCACCGGGATGGGCCGGACCAGCCGCCAGGGGCCGCCGCGCCCGTCCCAGGGGTTGCCGCGCAGACCGGCAAGGTTCATACGTTTGTATATAATCTGGTTATGGTCCAGAAGATCGTCCCGGTTCATACCTCTGGCCGCGCAGGGAATATCGGCGAAACAGTCAATAAAGACCGTGCCGGTGAGCTTCTGTCTTATCTGACCGTCGGATTCCCGCACGAAAAGACGCACGGACAATCTCCCCGCCTCCATCCTGCGCGGACTTTCCACAACCAGTTCCTGACCCGGATGTTCCAGAAAAACATGCTGCGGGAGACGAAAATCCTTGATTGTCACCTCACCGGGCAGACCGGCGGCGATCACCCTGACCTCCCGTTCCACGAGCTTGCGTACCTCATCCTTGCCGATCAGCGCTCCTCCGCGCTGCATCTGCATGGAACCGGGGAAAAGGCAGTAAGGGGCCAGGTCCGGCATGGTCCGCATAACCGCTTCCTGCAGTTTCGGGCGGGTCATGTTCAGAGGCCGGCTCTTCTCGGGCGGGGAAGGCCAAAGTTCACGGGCGGCAAATTCTTCCCACTGTCCGGCGGGCATCTCGCCCAGAGGCGCCGCCACCTCGCCCAGCCGCACCCTGTCGCCGCGCGTGACGGCGGCTTCCAGAAAACGTATGCGCCAGCCCGCCTCCGCGTACTTTTCCGCGGCCCGGACAGGCAGAACCTGAAAGAACAGGGTCAGGATTATGACGAGGGTAAGGCCGCCGCTTTTCATGATTTAGGACCTCTTGAGCTGGACCGCGACCTGGAGCATGGAATCCGAGGTCTGAATGGCCTTGGAGTTCATTTCATAGGCGCGCTGGGCCACGATCATGTTCACCATTTCGTCCACCACTTCCACGTTGGACATTTCCAGGAAACCCTGGGCTATGGTCCCGACATTGTCTTCGCCGGGTACGCCTTCTATGGGATCGCCGGAGGCCTGGGTGGTGGTGTAAATGTTGCGGCCCCTGGCCTCAAGACCGGCCGGGTTGATGAAGGTGTAAAGGGGGATATCCGCGGCGGCCAGTTCGTCGCCATTGGCGTCCAGGGCGGAAATGTGTCCGTTCTCCGTGATCACGATGTTCTTGGTCTCCTGGGGAACGGCAAATTCCGGCTGCAGCACATAGCCGTTGGCGGTGACCACCGTGCCGTCCTGGTTGAGCTTGAAAGCTCCGGCCCTGGTATAGACCTCCTCGCCGTTCACCATGACCTGAAAGAAGCCGTCGCCTTCAATGGCCATGTCCAGGGGATTGCTGGTGTTCTGGTAGTCGCCCTGGGAAAAGAATTTGTGCACTGTCTGCGGACGCACGCCAAGACCGACCTGGATGCCGGTGGGGATGGTCTGGGCCGCGTCTGCGCCGGTGACTGTGCCCGCTATGCGCAGGTTCTGATAAATCAGGTCCTCAAACTCGGCCCGGCTCTTTTTGAAACCGGTGGTATTCACGTTGGCCAGGTTGTGCGAGATCACGTCAACATTCAATTGCTGCGCGATCATGCCCGTAGCCGCCGTCCAAAGGGAACGCATCATGGTGCTGTCCTCATCGTTTATACTTTAAAACCGCCGCATCAGCGGTCAGTCGGTCCGCCGCAGACGCATTCCGCGCTGATGATGCGCGGGGCGCGGCAAAGGCCAAGCCAGTCCAGAAAATCCATAAGCAACTTGCCGGCAAGCGCCCGGGGAGAAACAAAAGCCCGCTGCGCCTCGACATGGGGAAAGAGAAAATTCCCCAGCCCGGCCCGGGTGAAAGATTTTGGAACAATATAAAAATTCGCCTCAAGGATATGTGTGCTGTTCATCATCCGCGTCCCCTGCCTACTCTGTTGGTTGTTTCCTTGTCTATGGCTTCCGAAGTTTGCATGATTTTGGCGTAAGCCTCGTACTGGCGCTGCGCCTCGATCATGTTCACCATTTCATAGACAGGATTGACGTTGGACACCTCCAGAAAACCCTGGACCATGTATCCGCTTGCTTCCACCTCAGCAACTTCTATGCCGGGCCGAACCCGGTACATATTGCCGCCCAGTTTTTCCAGATCCAGATGCCGATCCACGTCCACAAGGTCAATCTGACCCGCCAGATCCCCGTCGGCATAAATCGCCCCGTTCTCCGCGACCGTGAAATTCCTGATGCCCGCCGGCACGGTAATCTCGCCCCCCCCGCCCAGAACCGGGAAACCCTGTTCATTGACCAGCATTCCCTCGGCGGTGACGAGAAAATGCCCGTTGCGGGTGTAAAAATCTCCCTGCGGCGTACGCACCTTGAAAAAACCGTCTCCCGCTATGGCTATGTCAAAAGGGGCGTCGGAGACCTTGAGCGCGCCCTGTTCAAAATCGGTTTTCACATAACCGAGGCGCGCCCGCGCCAGATGCACGGGCTCGGGGAAAAGCTTGGGCTGCCTTAAATAGCCCTGGGCCTCCATGATCTGATCATGGGCGTACATGAGAAAGGTGTCCCGAAAAGACAGCAGATCCCGCTTGTAGCCAGTGGTATGCACGTTGGCCAGATTGTTGGAAATACTGTTCAAACGGTGTTCGTTGGATAAAGCCCCGAACAGGGCCGTGTACATAGCGTTTTGCATATTCCGCCCGCTTTTCTTTGCTCTTGTCAGCAATTCTTGCCCTGACCAAGCAATTTTCGGACCATAAATAATTAATGTGTTAAATCAGAATATTATAATATAGGGGCACCGAATTTGCCAAAAATCCGACAGGGCAGGTCCAGTGTTTTCTTGTCTGTGCGGCGGGAATAAAGTAATAAATTATCAAGGCTGTCAGTAATTGTCGGTCTCAAGCCAAGGAGCTAACTATGCCTTTCATCTGGGCGGCGCTTATGCCGCATCCGCCGGTACTGGTTGCCGAAGTCGGCAAGGGAAGGGAACGCGAGGCCGGTCCGAGCCTTGAAGGGGCAAAGCGTTTGTGCGCCAGACTGGCTGAAGTCAACGCGCAGAACCCGCCCGAGGCGCTTTTCATTCTTTCCCCCCATGCGCCCCATGTATCTGACGGGCTTTTCATAAACAAGGCGGAAAACCCGCGCGGCAGCCTGGCCCGTTTCGGGGCGCCCGCAGCCGGAGTGGACCTGCAAAGCCCGCCCGCGCTTCTGGAGGAGATCTCCGAAGCCCTGCGCGCCGGCGGCCTGCCCTTCTCCCTGGGTATGATGCCGGACATCACCCAGGATCACGGAACCATCGTGCCCTTGCGTTTTATTGCCCGAAGTTTCCCCGGCGGGAAACTCCCCCCGGTGATCCTGACCGGACCCTCCGGGCTTACGCCGGATCAGGCCCTTACCCTGGGCGACATTTTGCATAAACTTTCCGGCAAACGCCGCTGGGCGCTGCTGGCCAGCGGCGATCTTTCCCACCGCCTGAAAGCCGACGGACCCTATGGATTCAATGCCGCCGGTCCGCTTTTTGACGCCGCTGTCGTCGCGGCCCTGAAAGCCGGGGACCCGGCCCCCCTGCTCGATCTTCCGGCCAACACCGCCGCCGGCGCCGCGGAATGCGGAATGCGCCCTGTTCTCTGCCTCCTGCGTCTTGCGCGCGAACCCCTGGAAGTCTTTTCCTATGAGGGTCCCTTCGGGGTCGGATACTGCCATGCCTTGTGGATCAATGAAGGACTGCCCGCTCCGGAACAAAAAAATGTTCCTGCCCCGGACTCAAAAAACGTTCCCGCAACCGACAGGCAAAAAAGCCGAGCCGCCGCCGCATCCGCCGGACATCCATATCCGCGTCTGGCCCGCATGGTCATATCCTCCCTGTTGGGTGGCCGGGACGCGCCCAAAGAGGAAGAAATCCGCGCCCTCTCCCCGGACCAGAACCTCTGGTCCGGGCGCAAGGGCTGTTTTGTTTCCATAAAAACCAAAACGGGGGCGCTGCGCGGCTGCATCGGCACTTTCCTGCCCGTCCAGAGCGGGCTGGGCAAAGAGATTATCGCCAATGCCGTATCCGCTTCAACACGGGATCCCCGTTTTCCGCCCATGCGCTCCGAGGAACTGGAGAATGTGCGCATCAGCGTAGATGTGCTTGAGACCCCGGAGACCCTGCGTGAAGGTATGGATCTGGACCCCAAACTCTATGGAGTGATCGTGAGCAAAGAGGGGCGGCGCGGGCTTTTGCTGCCGGATCTCGAGGGCGTGGACACAGTTGAGAAACAACTGTCCATAGCCGCGCAAAAAGGCGGCATAAAAGATCTGCGCGGCGCGCAGATCCAGCGTTTTACCGTGCATCGCTACTATGAAGATACGGACGGAGCGGAGAAATGAAAGCCGCTTGGTGGAGGCGCGGGGATAAAGAGGGCGAGGCAGTCTGCGGCCTCTGTCCCCATGCCTGCCGCATCCCGGAAGGCAAATCCGGTTATTGTTCGGCCCGCTTTTGCCGGGAGGGGGAAATCGTCTCGCCCTATCTGGGACTCTGGTCCGCCGTCGCCGTGGACCCCATCGAAAAAAAGCCCTTGTACCACTGGCGGCCCGGGACCTCTATCTTCTCTCTGGGCGGCATCGGCTGCACCATGCGCTGTCCCTTCTGCCAGAACTACAGCATAGCCCAGCCCGCGCCCGGCGACGCTGCCCGCATATCCTCTCTCCGATCCCTGTCCGCACGGGAAATTACCGATAACTGCCAAAAGCTGAAACTCAATTCCGTTGCTTATACCTATAATGAACCGGCCCTGCAGGCTGAATTCATCCTCGCGACCGCGCCTGCCTTGCGCGAGGCGGGCGTCGAAACAGTTCTGGTGAGCAACGGCCTCTATTCCGAAGAATTGCTTGAAGCCCTTATCCCGGCCGTGGCGGCTGCGAATATCGACATCAAGACATTTAGTCCCAAAAGTTATGCCCGCCTGGGCGGCGACCTGGAAGTCGTCAAGCGGACGGTAAGCGCCTTTGTTAGGGCGGGAAAGCATGTGGAATGCACCACTCTGGTTGTGCCGGGGATAAGCGACAACCTGTCCGAATTCGCCGCCGAGGTGGACTGGCTGGCCGATCTTGGCCGTGACTGCGGCACAGACGTTCCCCTGCATATCTCCCGCTACCGTCCCTGCCACAAATTCACCGCTCCGCCCACGGATCTGGATCTGCTACAAGCCTTCGCCGCCCTGGCCGGGCAAAAACTCCGCCATGTGCATATCGGCAACGTTCCCGGATTGAAGGGGCAGCGGCCCAGTTTACCGTGATACCGCGAATGGACAAATATCCATCTGTTCTGCCCTAACCCCAGTCCGCATATTGGGGTGGGCTTTCACCTATACGCTCCACAATATGCGGATAACGGCCCTTTCCCTTTGGTTCTGGGTTTGTGGCCTCCAGTGTGACTGTATGCCACCAATCATCACCAAAATCGAACCAGTAAAAAAAACGACAGTACGCCGTCCCTTGGCTGAAACTGGTCCTGCGGGTTTAATATCAACTCTATATAATCTGTCTCAGGGCGCGGACAAGCTGGTCTATTTCCTCCGCGCTGTTGTAGAAGGCAAGGGAGGGCCGCACTGTGCCTTCGTATCCGAAATGGCGCAGTATCGGCTGGGCGCAATGATGCCCCGCCCGCACGGCAATGCCCTGCCTGCTCAGACGCTCTCCCACTTCCGTAATACTGTGCCCATCCAGGACGAAAGACAATACGCTGGCCTTGTGCGCCGCCGTCCCCACCAGATGCAGACCCGGAATCCGCGCAAGTTCCCGGATGCCGTAGTTGAGCAGTGCCTGTTCATAGCCGGCTATATTGGCCATGCCGATCTGCGACACATAATCAAGGGCCGCGCCAAGGCCCACGGCATCGGCGATGTTGCCCGTACCGGCCTCGAATTTGGCGGGGGCCTTCTGGTACTCGGTGCGTTCAAAGGTCACATCGGCGATCATATTGCCGCCGCCCTGATAGGGTTTTGCCGCCTCCAGCACGTCATCCTTGCCGTAAAGCGCTCCAATGCCGGTGGGTCCGAAGATCTTGTGCCCGGAAAAGACAAAGAAATCCGCATCCAGGGCCGATACGTTAACCGGCATATGCGAGACTGATTGCGCGCCGTCAATGCAGACCCGTACGCTGAAGCCGTGGGCTATGGCGATCATTTCCTCCACAGGGGCGATGGTGCCCAGAGCGTTGGAGACATGGGCCAGCGAGGCGAAACGGGTGCGGCGGTTAAAGAGTTTGCCGTACTCCGCGAGGATGATCTGCCCGCTTTCATCAACGGGGGCCACACGCAGGACAGCGCCTGTTTCAGCAGCGACAATCTGCCAGGGGACAATATTGGCATGATGCTCAAGCAGACTCAGGATAATCTCGTCTCCGGTCCGCAGCAGGGGTTTGACGTAAGCCTGGGCGACGAGGTTAATAGCCTCTGTCGTGCCGCGCACGAAGACGATGTTGTCCGTCCCCGGGGCGCCTATAAAGCGGGCGACTTTTAACCGCGCCGCTTCATAGGCGTCGGTTGAACGTGCCGCAAGGGTGTGCGCGCCCCTGTGCACATTGGAATTTTCGTGGGCATAATAATAGCTGATGCGATCGATGACCTGGCGGGGACGCTGGGTGGTGGCCGCATTATCCAGCCAGACCAGCTTTTTTCCCTCAACCTTTTCCTCCAGAATGGGAAAATCCGCGCGTATCGTTTGCAGGGGAATATTCCCGACATAAGGAGCAGGAGCAAGGCGAACACCGCTTACGCCAGACGCAAGACCCGATTCCACAGACCCGGGAGTGGGAGCCGGCAACACTGCCGGACTTCCCTGCGGGACCAGGGCAGGGGCAAAACTTTGGCCCGCCGGAGCGGAAAAATCCGGAAAATATCCGGCCAGAATCGCCGCAAGCTCCCGATCGTCCGGCAGACCATAGGCTTTGGGGTCCAAAGCCCCCAAATCCGTCCGCCAGAGATCCGAATTACGCGTGGGCGCGTTACTTGCTGTAGTCATAATATTCCCCCACATCAACGTCTTCCAGCACTGCGATGGCGTCATCAGCCAAAATGGCGGCCGAGCAGTACAGGGAAAGCAGATAGGAGGCTACACCCTGGTCGTTGATGCCCCGCAGACGCACGGACAGACCCCTGGATTGTTCGCCGGGCAGTCCTGTCTGGTAGAGACCGATAACTCCACGTTTCTGTTCACCGGTACGAACCAGCAGGATGTTGGTTTTGCCGGCTTTTCCCTTGGGATTCTTGAGGCCGTCCACAAAAAGCTTGTCCGTGGGAATGAGCGGGATGCCGCGCCAGACAATGAATGTGCCGCCGGCAATATTCACTGTGGTCGGAGGCACTCCGCGGCGGGTGCATTCCCGTTCAAAGGCCGCGATAGCCCGCGGATGGGCCAGGAAAAAGGAGGGATCCTTCCAGACCTTGGCAATCAGCTCGTCCAGATCGTCCGGCATGGGCGCGCCGAAGCGGGGCTTGATCTTCTGCGTGTCGGCAATATTTTTCAGCAGACCATAGTCGTCGTTATTGATGATCTGGCTTTCCTGACGTTCTTTCAGGCTTTCAATAGCCAGGGCAATCTGTTCCCCCACCTGATCATAGGGAGCGCTGTAGACGTCTGAAACCTTGGTGTCCACATTGATAATCGTGCTGATGGAATTGAGTGTGTATTCACGCGGGCTGGTCTGGTATTCTATGTAGCCCTGGGGAATTTCCGCTTTGTTCGGATCCTGGCTGCACAGCACATCCAGCGGCGTATCTCCCTCCACAACCTTGTTCACGCGGTAAATGCCCGCTTCCAGACCCTTGAATTCCAGCAATTGCGTCAGATAACGCGGCGTAATTGAGCCGAACTGGGGCGGGGTTTTGGTGACATTCGTCAGTTGGTAGGCCGCATCCCGGCCCAGGGCGTTCAGCAGTGATTTCTCCGGCATGACTTTCTCCCTAAGTTAATATTGAGGTTGCGGCAAAGAAGAAACGGCAGGGCGCGTTTCGCCGGCAAGGCCCATAAGGTGATCTCCAATAATTAATATAAAACCGACCGTCTTAATGATATTTAGAATGATAGGCTGTGACAGGCGCTATGTCAACAAAAAAAGCTATCGACACAAAAAAGGTATGGCAACTGCTCATTTTGAAAACATGACAGGGGCTTGACATCTATTTCCCCGCTATGAGAGAAGAAATATATATCGGTATGATCCAAAAATATTATGCGCATGCCATGCCAAGGCGCAAAACCGCGCAACCCGGCGCAAAAAACCATATATACGGATGGAGAAAAAAGATGAAATCCCTGAAAGGAACAAAGACGGAGAAAAACATTCTCACGGCCTTTGCCGGAGAATCCCAAGCCCGCAACCGCTATACCTTTTTCGCCAGCGCGGCCAAAAAGGAAGGTTTTGTCCAGATCAGCGACATTATTACCGAAACAGCCAACCAGGAAAGCGAACACGCCAAACGCCTCTTCAAGTTTCTTGAAGGCGGGGATGTGGAAATCGTGGCGGCTTTCCCGGCAGGGATCATCTCCGATACCCGGACCAACCTGATCAACTCCGCTGCCGGAGAACACCACGAGTACACGGAAATGTACCCGCAGTTCGCGGCCATCGCCGTCCAGGAAGGTTTCGCGGAAGTGGCGGACTGCATGAAAGCCATAGCCGTGGCCGAGGCCTTCCATGAAAAACGCTTCCTGGATTTCGCTGCCAACATCAAGGAAGGCCGCGTCTTCTCCCGTCCGGAACCCGTCAAATGGCGCTGCCGCAACTGTGGCTACATTCACGAAGGCAACGGCGCTCCCACTCTCTGTCCGGCCTGCGACCATCCCCAGGCCCATTTCGAGTTGCTCGGCATTAACTGGTAATTTAAATATTCAGCCGAAAAAACCTGATTTAAAGTGAATGGCTCCGCCAGCCGGCGGAGCCATTCACTTTCCCCTACTTTATGGGCGTGAATTTGTAGCCGCTTCCTTCCTTGCTCACCTTTCCGCTGCCGGGGAAAGGGATGTGCATTCCCGCCACTTCGATGTCCTTTTCCGCCGCCATGTCCAGAATGCGCTTGCGGCTCTTGATCGCGGCTGCAACATCCTGATCATAGCTCGGACATTCGTCCGGCAAAGGAAACTGCAGGGCGGCGGCGTGCAACAGATCTCCCAGGATCAAAAGTTGCCTGTCCCCGGCCTGAACATGAAAAACCGTGTGCCCGGGGGTGTGTCCGACGGCGTCAAGGGCCCTTACACCAGGCAGTAATTCCGTTCCAAAAGCGAAGGGGGGTAGAAAATCCGTGCCGTAAGCCGCCATTACCTCCCGCACCAGACGCGCGTTCGGGTGATTCGGGTCGGAATTGATTTTTCCAAGCCAGTATTCGATTTCCGGCGCTGCCACCAGGATGCCGGCGTGAGGGAAAGCGCGTTTTCCGTCTTTCAGCAGACCGCCGATATGGTCCATGTGCATATGCGTTAGCAGCACCCCACGGATTTTGTCCGGGCTTGCCCCCAGGGAGGCAAGCTGCTCCAGAAGCTCGCTGTGACCGGTCCCATAAGGACCGTAGCCGGCGTCCACCAGAAAAAGGCGGCCCCGCGCGTCCACCAGAAACGAGTTGATGGAAGACGGAGTTTTGCCGTCCTGGAAATAGCTGTTTCTTTGCTCCGGCGTAGCCGGGCCATTGAAAAGCGCGACATCCATACTCCCGGAACGGTCAAGCAGGGCGTGAATTTTCAGCCCCTCTGCATCAACGATGAGAACCGGACTTTCCGCCGCCCGCGCCGTTCCGGTCTGGACAAAGACCAGAGCAAAAAGCGGGACGAGAAAAAACGTAAGGCAAAGAGTGATGCGATAAAGCAAATTCTGTTTCATGGCCTCAAGCTCCAACTGATAGTGTAAAAAAAAGATCCTACAGACGCCAGTAAACAAATCCGGCCCCTTCCGCTTCGTCCCGCTTCCAGACTCCTTTCACATCCAGCAATATGGCCCTGTCGGGCGCGGCATATCGCGCCGCCAGATCCTCCAGGCTCAGGGCGGTGTAGGCCGAATGCGCGACCGCGAAAATCGCGGCGTCCAGATTGCGCATATCCGCAAGGGGAGAAAGCGCAAAACCATATTCCCGGGCCGCCTCTTCCGCATCGGCCAGTGGATCGTGAACGAGAACGCTCAAGCCGTATTCCTCAAGTTCCGCCTTGATGCCGGGGACACGGCTGTTGCGCAGATCCGGCACATTTTCCTTGAAGGTAAGTCCAAAAATGCCCACCCGCGCCCGGTCCGCCAAGCGTCCGCCGGAGATGAGCAGTTTAACGGTTTTTTCCGCAATATACTTGCCCATATTGTCGTTGATGCGCCGCCCGGCCAGAATAACCTGGGGGTGGTAGCCGGCTTCCTCGGCCTTGAAGGTCAGATAATAGGGGTCAACCCCGATGCAGTGTCCACCCACCAGACCGGGACGGAAGGGCAGGAAATTCCATTTACTGCCGGCTGCCTCCAGCACGTCCAGGGTATCTATGCCCAGACGATCGAAGATCAGGGACAGCTCGTTCATCAGGGCGATGTTCAAATCCCGCTGGGTATTTTCAATAACCTTGGCGCTTTCCGCGACCCGGATAGAGGGCGCGCGGTGAATGCCCGCCTTGACCACCCTGCCGTAAATGCCGGCCGCCACTTCCAGGGCCTCGGGCGTACTCGCCGACACCACTTTGACGATGTTTTCCAGGGTATGGGTCTTGTCGCCCGGATTGATGCGCTCCGGCGAATAGACCAGAGCGAAATCGCGTCCGTATTTCAGACCGGATTCCCGAGCCAGAATGACGGCGCAGATGTCTTCGCTTGTACCGGGATAAACGGTGGATTCAAAAGAGATAAGAGTACCCCGGCGCAGATTGCCGCCTACCAGGGCCGTAGCCTTGCGCAGGGGTTCCAGGTCCGGATTGCGATGCGCATCAATAGGCGTGGGCACGGCGACAACGATGAAACGCGCGGCGGCAAGATCTGCGGGATTACAGGAAAATTCCAGCCCGGAACGGGTCAGGGCGGCGGATGCAACCTCCCCGGTTGCGTCTCGCCCCGCGCGCAGTTCGGCTATGCGGCCTTCGGAGATATCAAAGCCGAGCACGGAGAAAGGTCCGGCCAGGGCTACAGCCAGAGGCAGACCGACATAGCCGAGACCGACTACCGCTATTTTTTCCCGTTTTTCCGTAAAATCCTCAAGAAGCGGAAAAAAGGCGGGCGAAGCGCCCTCCTCTCTTGAATTGCTGTCAGCTTTACACATGAATCCGCCTTTTTCACCTTCGGATTCCAAAGCGCGCTTGCGCTTTGGAATGGCAATCAACCGGGCTTTTCGCCGCTGTGCAGACAAACGATACCGGCCGCGATTTTTTTGTAGCGTACATTGACAAAACCCGCCGCGCCCATTTCCCCCGCCAGTTCATCCGCCGCCGGATAACTCAGAATGCTGTCCGCCAGATGCCGGTATGCGCCGTAATTGCCGGAAACAAGACCCCCGGCGACCGGCAGGATACGGGTCAGATAAAAATTGTAAAGGCCGAACAGCAGAGGCTCTTTAGCCCCGGCAAATTCCAGGATGCAAAAACGTCCTTTGGGTGTCAGCACACGCAGGACTTCGGCATAGACTTCCGCGCGCTCGCTGATATTGCGCAGACCAAAGGCCATGGTCGAGGCGGACATGCAGGCGTCCGGCAAAGGCAAAGACCGCGCGTCCCCGGTCAGGGGCAGTACCTTATGTCGCCCTGGGCCGTCCAGTTTGCTCAGTCCCTTGCGCAGCATGGGCTTGCAAAAATCAAGGGCGGCTATTTTGTAGTCCGGGAAACGCCGGGACAGAACCAGACTGAGTTCCATGGTTCCGGCTGCCAGATCCAGAATGCGCCGCTCCCCCCTTTCCGGCAAGGGCAGCAACGCATCGGCCAGCTTCTCGCGCCAGCCGGAATCCAGTCCCAGACTCAAAATGTGATTTAAAAGATCGTAAACTCCCGAAATATGGGAAAAGATGCCGCGCACATGCCCAGTGTCGAAACCGGGGGCGGGAGAACATTCTTCAGCTCGCATCAGCCCGTCCGCTCTCCGAACGCGATCCCGCTCCCTGACCAGCGGTATCTTCCGCCTTCAGCACGGTCGCCCCTGGAGTCTGGCTGTTTATTGCCGCAAGGACAACTCGGTAAATATCGGGGAAAACCCCGGCGAAGTTGGCGGTGGAAATACGACCCGTTTCAATGAATTTAACCACGATTTCCTTGGTCACCTGCAAGGCTTCGCGCGCGTCTTTTTCCATATCGGTCCGGCGCAGGAATAAAAAAACCGCCCTTGGGAACGGTTGAGGCCACAATGGCTGTTAACCGGGCGGAAAAGAGAAAAAACTATGCGCCACTCCCCTTTTTTGCGCTTTTTAGCATTGCCGGAAGGCTTTGGCAAGTTTACCAAGATAAAAGGCCGCGCGGGCTGACAGCACAGAGGGATGCCCATCGGAACGGGGGTTGTGCTTGTCTCGTCGCGCAGGCTCTGCCGCTTAACGAAAAAGTATGGACTGTGCCGGTGAGTTGTATTTAAGAAGCCATTTCAAAATGAACTATGGACTTCTAATACAAAGGCACATTATGCAGGGTCAGGGCGTCCCCAAGCTCGCGCAGGGCCGGAGCCACGTCTTTTGGGAAAAGCTGGCTGAGCGGCCAGTCCAGATCCCGCGTCCCCGCCCCCGTCTCCACCCGGAAACGGATCTTCGCGCCCCCGCCCGCCCGCAAAGCGCCAAGTGGACCTGAACCTTCCTTGCCCTCCACAAGCCGCGCTTCCAGAACCCGGTCATAGAATATAAGCAGGGGCTGGGCGAAAAAGGCCGGAGAAAGAACAAAATGCCGCTCGTGCAGCCCGAGAGCGTTATTTTTCGCGGCCCGCCACATGCAGTAAGCCCCGGCCAAAACCATGCCCCCGCTTATGATCATCGCGTCATAAGACCCCATCCACATAGCGGCGAGAGTCCCGACGATCAGGGCCAGGGTCCAGACACGCGCCTTTTTCAGGGCCGCAGCAGGAAAAACATAAAGCGCCCCCGCATGGCCGGAGGGAGCGGGCCTAAAATCCGCATAACGGACCCGGCAATTGCTCATGGCGCTGCCCAGCATATAGATGATGCTTCCCGGCAGGGTAAGCAGACCGGCAATCATGGACAGAGGAAGACCCAGCTTGCTGCCTGTGGAGATAAGGGCGAGGGCTATGGCCTGCACAACCAGCAGACCCATGAAAATGGGCCGGACGGCCAGAGCCGTCTGCACAAAGGATTCTATGACCTCGCGCTCCTCACCCGGAAAGGCGTTCAAATCAACGCTGCTCAAACCGGAAAAAAGCATCCAGCCCATGAGGAGGTTCAGAAAAAGCCCGACCCAGGCGGCAGGATGAATGTTACGCATTTACTTTGACACCCGCAAGATGCTGGAGCGGACCCGGCCAAGGTCAAAAGACCCGGTCAGGGCCATGGCCTTTACCAGCTCCTGCTTCAGGTTTTGAAAATACATGGTCACGCCTTCCGGTCCGCCGCCGGCCAAAGCTATGGCCACGGGCCGGCCGATGAGAACCGCATCGGCCCCAAGGGCCAGCGCCTTCAATACATCCGCGCCGGAACGGATGCCGCCGTCCACAAAAATTTTGGTCTTTCCGCCTGCCGCCGCAGCTATGGCGGGCAGAACCCCGGCCGTGCCCGGACAGGAATCCAGAACCCGGCCGCCGTGATTGGACACCACTATGCCGCCGATGCCCAGGGAAGACGCCAGAGAGGCCTCGTCCGGGGTCATAATGCCCTTGAGTATCAGCGGGAGCGAACTGGCCTGCACCAGCACGGCTATATCGGAAAGACTGGTCAGGCCCAGTGGCCGCCCGTCCTCCCCAAAGCCGGAGAAAGCGGCCGCGTCCACATCCACGGCCACGGCCAGAGCGCCCGCGGCTTCCGCCATACGGACGCGCTCGACAATCGCCTCCAGCCCGCGCGGCTTGATGGTGGGAATACCTTTGCCCTTCTGCTCCTCTATGACCTTGAGCCCGGCCCTGTAAACGGCAGGGTCGGCCCCGTCTCCGCTCCAGGCTATCAGGCCTGCCGCCCGGCTGCCCTCATGCAGACCGCGCGCCATTTCCTCCTCCCCCATAAATCCGCCGAAGTTTAACGCCGCCCCGGCCAGAGGCGCGGTCATCACCGGAAAATCCAGGACCTGCCCCCAAAGTTCGCAAGCGGTGCGCAGGGGCACGGCGCTGTGCAGGGTCCGGATGTTCAGTTCACACTCGCGAAAGGCCCGCACATTGGCCACAAAGGAATCCCCGTTGCCGATCCCGCCCATACCCGGCACTTCGCCGGCGCAGGCGCGACCATCACAAAGCGGACAGACCCGGCACAGGCCCTTCAGCCTTTCACGCGCTTTTTTTCTGATTTCATCCATATCCATTTGCATACCCTCCTGCACTTTCAGGTAGCGCTGATTAACCAGAGCTACCTTTACATTTCGCCGATGAAGATCCGGCAGTCCATAGGCAGCTTTTCCGGCAACTCGCGCACGCGTTTTGCCCCCGCGCCCTTAAGCATGGCGCTTATTTCCCCGGCCGTGTAAGAGCGGCCGCCCGGCGTCTGCACCAGCATATTCAGGGAAAAAAGGGCAGCGTGCGCGGGGCCGCTCAGATCGTCGGCCAGGGTAAATTCCTGGACACAGAGCAGACCGCCCGGATTCAGGGCCGCTCCCGCCTTGCGCAGCAGGGCGGCGGCCTCCGCTTCGCTTTCCCCGTGTATAACCTGGGAGACCCAGGCCACATCGTAAGGGCCGGGCAAGGGGTCAACATTGAAATTGCCCGGCGTAAAGCCTATGCGCGCCTCAAGCCCGAAGCGGGCCGCCGTCTTGCGGGCGAAAGGCCCGGTTGTGGACAAATCAAAAATATCCGCGCGCAGATCGGGATTTTTAAGACAAAAATATACGGCGTAGGTGCCGGGCCCGCCGCCGATATCAATCAGGCTCCGGCGTCCGGACAGGTCCAAAGCCTGGGCCACCCGCTCGGCCTGAAGGCGGGCCACATTGAACATGCCCATGAGAAAATCCTCACGCGCGCTTTCATCCTCGGTAAAAACCGAACCCCGGTTTCCGTCTTTATCCGGCGCCGAGCCTTTGGCTTCCTTGTCCGGGCGCCCGGCTGCCGCGCTCTCCTCCTGTTCCGCCCAGGGGCGGCCCCGGCGCACAACATCCGCCAGATTGACCCAGTTTTTCATAATTTCCGCGTGATGCCGGATGATGAACCCCGTATAGTCGGGGGAATCCTTGGCCAGAAAACGCAAAATCTCCGGGGAAGCGCTGACCTTGCTTCCTTCACGCTCCAGCATGTCCTGGGCGCAAAGGGCGGTGATCAGCATAGACAGAGCGCGTCCGTCGCAGCCCAATGCGCGGGCCAGATCCGCCTCATCGCGCGCGCCCGCTGCCAAAACGCTGAACAAATCCAGGCGCACGGCAGCCTGCAAAGCGCACCCCGCCCAATAGGCTCCGGAAATCCCTAAAAGCTCCTGTGCCTTCCATTGTTTTGCCATAGCGTCCTCACCTGTGCATATCTGTTACCGGTTTTCTGCCCCTCTACGCGCCCGTTCACGATAAACAGCGTTCTCACATGCGCATGTCTGTCACCCGTCTCGATTTGCCGAAAGAGCGCGGCAAAGATCCCGGATTTACAATTTCCACCTGCGCGCTGATCATCACTTTGGAATGCAGGGCTTTGGCGGCCGCAGCCGCAAGGAGAGCGTCCGCGCCCGCGCCGGCCTCGGGCGTCCTTTCAATCTGCAGGACCATGGAATCCCTGCCTTCATCCCGACTCATATGGATGTGATATTCAGAGCCGAGGTCGGGGAAATTATTCAGGACATCCGTAATCTGGCCCGGATAGATGTTCACGCCGCGAAAAATAATCATGTCGTCGGAGCGCCCCCGCAGGTGATCGTGTCTGGGCATGGAACAGCCGCAGCCGCAGGGGGCGGGGATTATCCGGCTCAAATCTCCGGTGCGGTAGCGGATCAGGGGGCAGGCATCCTTGCAGAGGCTGGTCACCACCATTTCGCCCACCTGACCCGGCGGCAGGGGCTGCAAAGTTTCCGGGTCCACAATCTCAATCACAAAAAGGTCGGCCCAATAATGCAGACCTTCATGCGCCCGGCATTCAAGGGATGTTCCCGGACCGTACATTTCCGTCATTCCGCCGATGTCGAAACTCTCGTCAATGCCCAGCGCCCGCTCAAAGGCGCGGCGCATTTTCATGCTGGATCCCTCGGCCCCGAAGATCACCTTGCGCAGTTTGATGCGATCCTTGAGGTTGTGACGCATGACCTCCTCTCCCATCAGCAGGGCCATGGAGGCGGTGCTGCACAGGCAGGTTGATCCGAGGTCCGTAAGCATCTGCAAGTGTATTTCCAGATTCCCGGCGCCAACGGGCACTGCCAGGGCTCCAAACTGTTCACAGCCGCGCTGGAAACCCGCTCCCGCCGTCCACAGTCCGTAGCCGACGGCAATCTGCACCCGGTCCTGGGCGTTCAGCCCGGCCAGTTCAAAACAGCGGGCCATCTGCAGGGCGAAGGTGTCCACATCTTTTTGCGTGTAAGCGAGAATCTTGCGTTTGCCCGTGGTTCCGCTGGAAGCGTGTACCCGTACCACCGAGCTCTCCGGCACACTGAGCAGGGGCAGGGGAAAACCCTCGCGCAGATCCGCCGCGCCGGTAAAGGGGAGCTTGTCCAAATCCTCAAGGCCGCGTATGGCGCAGGGATCGACGCCTGCAGACTTTAACTTGGCCCGGTACTGCGAACTATTGGAATAGGCGTGCAGAATGGTCCAGCGCACTCCGTCATCCTGAATGCGCTGCAAGGCTTCGGGACTATATTGAGGTATGAATCGGCTCATGGGCCTCCTGAATTGTCATTTGACGGCAAGGATTTGCGGCAAATCCTCGCGAATATTTCACCCGTGAAACGTTCCGGCCGTCAGGCGCTCTTTTCAAATCTCCGTCTCCGGCGTAAAGATCACTTCGCGGTCAATCCGCCGCTTCGGTCATATGCCGATCGCAACGTCCCCGTCTGCATATCATAAAATATATCCGGGGAAAAGACCGCGCGGTCTGCGGCAAAAACCTGAGGAGAACGCATGCGCATACTGATTATCGGTTCGGGAGGCAGGGAACACGCTCTGGCCTGGAAACTCGGGCAAAGCCCGGAAAAACCGGAAATTTTCATTGCGCCCGGCAACGGCGGCACCGCCCTTGAAGGAACAAACCTGCCCATTGCGGTCCTTGAAGCCGGTCCGGTTCTGGATATCGTCAGGGAAAAAAAGATTGATCTGGTCATACCGGGTCCGGAATTGCCTCTGGTCAACGGCGTTGCCGACGCCTGCCGCAAAACGAAAACTCCCTGTTTCGGCCCGCTCGCGGCTGCGGCCCGCCTTGAAGGTTCCAAAGTCTTCGCCAAGGAAATATTGCGCGAGGCGCAGGTCCCGACCGCAAATTTTGCCGTTTTCAGCGATTTTGCCGAGGCGAAAAAATATCTGCGCGCCCTTTCCGCTCCCCCGGTCATCAAGGCGGACGGTCTGGCCTCTGGGAAAGGGGTGGTGGTGAGCAAAGATATGGACGAAGCCTTGAGCGCCCTGCGCTCCATGCTCGTGGACAGGGACTTCGGTCAGGCGGGAGGGCGCGTGATTATCGAGGAAGCCTTAAAAGGCGAGGAGCTTTCCCTTCTGGCCTTCTGCGCTCAGGGCCGCATCATCCCCATGCCTTCGGCCCAGGATCACAAGGCCGCCCATGACGGGGACCGGGGACCGAACACCGGCGGCATGGGCGCATACAGTCCGGCCCCCCTTCTGCCGGAAAAAGACCTGGAATCCCTGGCGGAGCGCGTCCTGAAGCCGGTTCTGGCTCTCATGGAAAAACGCGGCTCTCCTTTCAGCGGCATCCTTTACGCCGGTCTGATGCTGACCGACACGGGGCCCCGGGTTCTGGAATTCAACGTCCGTTTCGGGGACCCGGAATGCCAGCCCCTGCTCATGCGCCTGGAAAGCGATCTGCTGCCCATCCTGCTGGCCTGCGCCGAAGGACGCCTGCAAGATGTCCCCGCCCCGATCTGGTCGCCCGAGACGGCGCTCTGCGTGGTCATGGCCGCGCGCGGCTATCCCGGCCTCTACAGCAAGGGTATGGACGTTGCGGGCCTCAAAGAGGCGGAAGCTCTGTTCCCCGGCAAAGTGAAGGTCTTCCAGGCCGGGACCCTTTGCAGGGACGGACAGATTAAAGCCGAAGGAGGCCGCATTCTCGGGGTAACGGCCCTCGGCGCGGGGCTGCCCGAAGCGCGGGAACGCGCATACGCGGCCCTGAAAGAAATCCGGCTGCCGGATTCATTCTACCGCAGCGACATCGGCAACAAGGGATTATCGCATATCCAAAGCTGACATTTTACAAAGAGGATTGTTATGGCTCGGGTCATGGTTCTTATGGGCAGCATCTCGGATGAGGAAACAGTGCGGCCCTGCGCGGAGGTTCTGGAAAAACTGGGGGTGGATTTTGTCTTGAGCGTGAGTTCGGCGCACCGCAGCCCCGAGCGCACGGAAACATTGGTGCGGGACGCGGAAAAAGGCGGCTGCAAGGTTTTCATCTGCGCGGCCGGAATGGCCGCGCATCTGGCCGGAGCGGTGGCGGCGCGCACCACCAGACCCGTCATCGGCATCCCCATCACGGCATCTTCCTTGGGCGGCATGGACGCTTTGCTCTCCACGCTTATGATGCCCCCCGGTTTTCCGGTCGCAACCATGGCTCTGGACAAGGCCGGAGCACGCAACGCGGCCTGGCTGGCTGCCCAGATTCTGGCCCTGGAGGATAGGGATCTGGCCGGGAGTCTGGCAAAAGAGCGCGCGGCCATGGTCAGGGGGGTGGAAGAGGCGGCTTTGAAACTTGCGGACAAAGCATGAAAAAATTCAAACTTAAAAACGCGGGCAGTCGCCTGACCCTGCTGGCCGCCGCGCTGCTGGCGTTGAATGCCTGCGCAGGCAAAGACGCCCCCTCCCCCGCGCGTCAGGTCCTCTCCGGTCCGCCCCTGCATATAGCGGGCGAATATGGGGATCTGAGCATAGCGGGGGAGATGGACAGGGGCTGCATGGTCGGTTTCGGGAGCCTGGAACTGCGCGGAACCCGCGCGGGAACCGGGCAAGCTGTTTTGCTCTGCAAAGGGCGGGTAGACGCGCCGGCCCTGGACAGGGGCCGGGTCAGGGGGATACTGGACTGCGGCGAAGAGCGGCGTCTCGCCTTTTCCATGCGCAATCTGGGTCCGGATCAGGGCATCGGCATAGGCAGGGAAAAGACTGACGGGGATTTGCTGCTTTTTTTCTATCACGCGGCTAAGGACGAAGCCGCGCGCCGCTTTCCGGAAATAAAGGCGGATATGGAAAGGATCCGCAATTCAGATGCGGATTGAAACCCTCAATTCCCCAATCATTAATACGGCCACGCCGGACGCGCTTTGGACGGATTGAGGCAAAAAGAAAAAGCCGTCAATCCGCCTTGCTTTTGCGGGCGGCAGGTTTCGCGACGCTTTTGGCGCGTCCGCCTGTTCGCCCCGTTCCGGCGCTTTTAGGAGCGGTCTCTGGTTTGGCGACGCTTTTACGCGTGACGGATTTGACCCCTGCCGGTCTTTTGACTGCCGCCGGCTGTTCATCCGGGACATTGTCCGGGGCGACGCGGTGGACGAGCCAGGAAAACTCAATCTTCACTTCGGCCCTTTCCTCGTCGGCAGAGGCTTCCAGCTTGAGGTCAACGACACGGGGCGCATCGATCTGCAAATGTTCGCCGCCCTTGTGCACCTTGAGACATCCGTCTTTCAGTCCATCGATCAGATCTTCGACGATCCCGGCCGCGTCCTCGCGCGTCAGACGGGTACTGATCTCCAATTCTCGCTTCGGCATATGTTTCTCCTTAATTCCCGCAAAGTATAACACGATAAAACCGTAAATGGAATAAAAGTTTGCGCTTATTTCCCATTTCTCGTATACTGAAGCGAACGGCAGGGGGCAAAACGCCTTTGCGGCAAGGCCTGCCGAATCAAAAACAAAGGGCCTGCGGCTTTTTTTTGCGGACCCGTCCATATAAAAATCATGCATCTTGCTGTAAACACGCGTTACGCCATACGCCTTATATTCCGGTTAAGCTCCGCCGACAGTCCCGTATGCATAGCCGACCTGTCCGAGCAAATCGGCCTCACCACGCGCGCCGGTGAAAACGTGCATACGGTTCTGCGCCGGCACGGAATCACCGAGGGGACCATCGGTCCCGGCGGCGGCATCCGGCTCAGGAAAAAACTCTCCGCCATAAGCCTTGGGCATTTGATGAAATATTTTGCGGACGGAGTCAACTTGAGGGACTGTCTGCTGAAAGCTTCCGACAGGTGCCCGCAGGAAAAATCCTGCGCCGCCCGCTCCGAATGGCACGGCATATCGGAACGGCTCCAGAGTTTTTTGGACAACATCTCCCTTGCGGATATTCTGACGATAGAAAATAAATAATCCGCCGGTTCAATTCCCTAGTTCAATCTGGGTTGAAAAATCCGGCTTTTTCGGCCATGAAAAAAATTAACCTTGCACATTTTGGCTTGCCGCCGCCCGCCGGGCAGCTACAGGACCGCAGGATCCAGAGGAGGCCGCCAGGCTGAAGTTACCAGAACATTGCGCTTGAAACAAATTAACCCGGTATTGTTAACAGTTACAGACAGAACGCCGATCCGAAAACGGCGGATATCTTGTGTTTTCGGCTTCGGCAAGCGGCCACAGGCAAGGATTCATGCTTAAAAAAACATCACATCGCGGTCTTGGACTAGGGATTGCGCTTGTTTTTTGCGCGGGCGTCTATGCGCTTTTTTCCGCCACCTCCAGCTTCTCCTTCTGCGCCTCTTTCTGCCATGAAATGGCGCCGCAGGCCGAGGAACTGCGCTTTTCCGCGCATGCCCTGGACAAGGATAAAAAAGCCGTCGGCTGCGCCGATTGCCATCTTCCCTCCGGATTCCCCCAGTACCCGGTCGTCAAGATCTACAGCGGAAGCAAAGACCTGTTTATCCATCTGTTCAGGGGCGATGCGCCGCTGAACAGGGCAGAGTTGCAAAGCTCTGCCCGGCGTTTCATTTCCGACGTCAACTGTCGCAGTTGTCACGCCGATCTCTACAAAAACGCCAAAGGCGACAAGGATTTGTCCGATCTGGGCAAAATCTCCCATGACGCCTATCTCGGAAAAAACGGCCAGACCCGGAGCAACTGCGCCGGCTGCCACATCAATATCGCGCATCTGCCTGAATTTGACCGCAGGCTTTCGGTGAACGAAAAATTCGCCGCGCGTATTCAGAACAAGGAGGCCTTGCGCGATGCGGATTAGTCAAAAAACAGCCTTTATTGTCCTGGCCCTCATTGTTTTGGGCGGGGGCGGTTTTTTTCTTTATCTGGACAGGGCTTTCCCGAAAAACCGTTGCGAGGGCGCGCACCTGACCGTCCCGGAAGCCTATGCCGACTGCCTGAGCTGCCACAGCAAAGTAACGCCCAAAGCGGCCCAGGACTGGCAGGAATCCAAACACGGCGTCCTGCTCGTCAAATGCGTGGTCTGCCACGGCGAACCGGACGGCAAAGGATCCATTCCCTTCGCGGTCAATCCTGAGCCCTCGAAAATCTGCGCCGCTTGCCATGACCCGGCCATGAAAGTCATGACGGAAAAATTCGGGGCGCCCCTGGAATGCAATTCCTGTCACCCGCGCCACCAGAACTCCATGCACAGCGGAGCTTTTCAGAGCAAGTCCCAATCCGGGCAGAGTTCTTTTTGAGTTCCGACAGACGATCCCCGTAAATACAATTGCGCCGCAAACACTGGCGCGCGCAAGGAGATAAATTATGACAGTTTCAAGACGCGAATTTCTGAAAGGATCCGCAGCGGCCATAGCCCTGAGTATGGTCAGCGGACCGGCTTTCTCCGCCCCGGCCGGCAAGGACGAGGGCGTGGACAAATGGGTCAAGGGCGTGTGCCGCTATTGCGGCACGGGTTGCGGCGTGCTGATCGGCGTCAAGGGCGACAAGGCCGTGTCCATCAAGGGCGACCCCAACAACCACAACGCCGGATTGCTCTGCCTCAAAGGCTCCATGCTCATCCCCGTAATCTACGCCAAAGACCGCATCACCGAACCCATGATCCGCAAAGGCGGCAAAAAAAGCCCTCTGGAAAAAGTCTCCTGGGACGAAGCCCTGGAGTTCGCCGCCAAACCCTTCCGCGAAGCCCTGGCCACCACCGGGCCCAATTCCATAGCCTATTACGGCTCCGGACAGGCCTTGACGGAAGAATCCTATCTGGCCAACAAAATCTGGAAGGCCGGGTTCAAAACCAATAATGTGGACGGCAACCCGCGTCTCTGTATGGCTTCCGCCGTGGCCGGCTATCTGACCACCTTCGGCAAGGACGAGCCGATGGGCACATACAATGACATCGACGCCGCCAACTGTTTTTTCATCATCGGTTCCAATACCTCCGAAGCCCATCCGGTCCTCTTCCGCCGCATAGCCAAGCGCAAGGAAACGAACCCGCAAGTCAAAGTGATCGTGGCCGATCCCCGGCGCACCAACACCTCGCGCATCGCGGACCTGCACATAAGCTTCGTCGCCGGCACCGACCTCGCCCTGCTGAACGCCATGGCCCATGTGATCATCCGGGAAGAACTGGACAATCAACGCTTCTACAACCGTTATGTGAACTTCGTGACCAACGACGGCAAACCCTGCACCTTCGAAGACTATAAAACCTTCCTCGCCGACTATACGCCGGAAAAAGTTCAGGAAACCACCGGCGTCCCGGCGGCGGACATCGTCAAAGCCGCCAAAATGTTTGCCGAATCTTCAAGCACCCTCTCCCTCTGGTGTATGGGCATCAACCAGCGTACGCGCGGGGTCTGGGCAAATAATCTCATCCATAACCTGCATCTGCTCACCGGACAGATCGGCAAACCCGGAGCCTCACCCCTCTCTCTGACCGGCCAGCCCAACGCCTGCGGCGGGGTGCGCGACACCGGTTCACTGGCTCACCTGCTCCCGGCCGGGCGCATGGTCGCCAACGAAAAACACCGCAATGAAATGGAAGATTTCTGGGGCGTCCCCAGAGGCTCAATCCAGCCGAAGATGGGATTTCATACCGTGGCCCTCTTTGAAGCCATGGCCAAAGGCGATGTTAAAGCCACCTTCATCCATTGCACCAACCCCGCCCATACCCTGCCCAACCTGAACAAGCTGACCAAGGGACTGGAAACAGCCTTCGTTGCCCAAACAGAATGTTTCATGGACGCGGAAACCCTGAAATACGCGGATGTCGTCTTCCCGGCCGCCTTCTGGTGCGAAACCGAAGGCGTTTACGGCTGCACCGAGCGCCGCTACGCCCTGACCGAACAGGCCATCAAACCCATGGGCAACAGCCGCCCCGCTGTCCAGATCCTCATGGACTTCGCCCAGAAAGCCGGTGTGGACCCCAAACTGTATCCCTACAAAACCAGCGCCGACATCTGGGAAGAGTGGCGGACTTTGAGCAAAGGTTCGCAATACGATTTCTGGGGTATCACCCGCGCAAGGCTGAAGAAGGAATCCGGACTCAAATGGCCCTGCCCCAACGAAAAACATCCGGGCACCAACCTGCGTTATGTGAAGGGCGATGACCCCCTGGTCCCGGCCGATCACCCGAATCCCATCTCCTTCTACGGACGCCCGGACGGCAAGGCGAACATCTTCCTGCGCCCCTATGCCCCGCCCTTTGAACCTGCCGAACCGGATTATCCCTTCATCCTGACCACAGGCCGGGTCATCGACCACTGGCATACCGCCACCATGACCGGCAAGGTCCCGGAACTGCAAAAGGCCTTCCCCTCCGCCTTTGTGGAGATTAACCCGGAGGACGCCAAAAAGCTCGGCATCAGCAACGGCGATTCCGTGACCCTGGAAACCAAACGCGACAAGATGAACTTCCCGGCCAGAATAACCGACACCTGTATGGCCGGTTTGGTCTTCTGCCCCTTCTTTGACAAGAACCTGCTGGTTAACAGGCTCTTCCACGACGCCACGGATGGCGCGTCCAGAGAGCCGGAATACAAAATCTGCGCTACCAAGGTCTATAAACAGGCCTAGTAAGATTAGAGACGATTGCTAATGGGGGGGCGAATTTCGTCCCCCCAAAAAATAAAAGGATTATCATGGCCATAGCCGGATTTCTCATACACACCCTGCCCGAACAGAGTAAGGCGGTTGAGGCGGCTGCGGCGGCTTTTCCCGAAATCACCACTTACGGCGTCCACCAGAACTGCTATGTAGTGGCCGTGGCGGAAGCGCCCGGTCTGGAGATGGAGAATCTGCTCGGCCGCGTGCAGTCTCTGGCCGGAGCGCTTGCGACCTACGTCACCTCCATGACCATGGAAGACGAAATAGAAGCATAAGGTCATGGCCCCGCCTTTTTTGCGTCCTCCGGGCGCGCTTTCGGAAAAAGACCTGCAGGCGCGTTGCGTTTCCTGCGGGCGTTGCGTCGCTGCCTGCGTATATTCCTGTATCGAAATGCGCCCCGATCACCCTTTTTTCGGTGGTGAGACCCCCCGCGTCATCCAGGGACGCAAACCCTGTTTTCTGTGTATGCGCTGCGGCCCGGCCTGTCCGACCGAGGCCCTGCGTCCGGTGTTCATGCAGGAGGCCGGGATGGGTCTGGCCTATCTGGACCGCAAACGCTGCGTCGATTACCAGACGAGCAGCGGAGTGATGTGCTGGACCTGTTATGAACGCTGTCCCCTGAAAAGCAGCGCCATTTATCTGCGCAACGGCTATATCCCCACCGTGGACAAGGACAAATGCGTCGGTTGCGGGGTATGCGAATACGTCTGTCCTATCCAGGCCATCACGGTTACGCCCGCGCGCATGTTGCCGGGGAAAGACAAAACGCAGGGGGCAGCCGCGAAAGACAAAGGCCCGGATGCGCAAAAAGCGGGGATCAAAGAACTCGCCGTAAAACTTGCCCGTCTTATTTTGGGAAAAGGCGCGGGCGGGGCATGAAGCGGCCCGGCCTGCGGTTTTGGCGAAGGCTCTGCCAAAGCGGAGCGGCTCTGACCTTTGTCGGTGTGCCGCTCCTGAACCTCTGCGAGATTGACCTTATATCCGGGAACCTGCTCTCCTTCAATCTGGCCGGACTGCCCTTCTCCGACCCCCTGGCCGCTCTGCAAGTGAGCGCCGCTACCCTGTCCCTGCCCTTCACCCTGTCTCTGGGAGCCGGGTTGGCCCTGCTTCTCGCTCTCTTTATGGGGCCTGTCTTTTGTTCCTTTATCTGTCCATACGGTCTTTTCTCCGAACTGGCGCAAAAATTTTCCCCCCTCCGGGGAAAAAAAAGCAACCCCGGCACGGCGCAAAAAAAATCCCTTCCGTCTCTGGCAGGCAAAATATTTCTCGTCTGCGCCGGGTTATCGGCCGTGTTTTTTTTCGCTCCCGCGCCGCTTCTCAATCAACTGTCCATGCCCGGCTGGTATTCGCGCGCTTTGCAGCAGGCAATTCTGCACCGGGAGCTTCTCCCCGGCGCGGCACTCATCCTGTTGATCCTCGCCCTGGAGGTCAAGGTCGGCAAACGCTTCTGGTGCCGCTATGTCTGCCCCCAGTCCTTGCCCCTGATTCTGGCCGCCAGACTCGGCAAAGGCATTCTGCCGCAAAGTCTGCATCTGGATTTTCAGCGCTCCTCCTGCACCTGTCCGGCTTCGGACCGGCCCTGTCTGGCCGCTTGTTCGCTGCGTCTTAATCCGCGTACGGACCAATCCGGACAATCTTTGAGTTGCACGAACTGCGGCGATTGCGTGGAGGTCTGCCGGGACCGCGGAGGCGCCCTGCGCCTTGAAAGGGGAAATCATTTCCCCCGGCCAGGGTCCGGGAACAGCGTCTCCGGCCAGTAAAAAGCCCTCTTTCTCTAAATTTTCCCTATATATTCACCATCTTATCAAAAAGTCCCTCTCCCCGCCCCTCGCCTTGGCACGGGCTTTGTATAGTCCATGGCAAGGAGCGGATCATGCAAATTTTACCCATTGACGGCCAGAACGATTATACGGCCCCGATAAGCCGGCAAGTCTCCAATCCTCCAGTTTCGGAAGAGGATCAGGGGTTTTCCGGCATACTGGGCTCCTTTATAGAGGAAGGCCGCGAAGACTACAGCGGCCGCCCGGCCGGTTTCGCCGCCTATGGTCAGCCCCAGGGGCCAGTGGACAGCAATGAACTGGACCTTGTAAAAAAAGAACTGGAAAAGCGCGGGGTCGCGAAAGACAGTCTGGAGCGTCTGGAACAACTGGCTGCCTCCAATCGTCCCTTGAGCGCTTCGGCAATTTTCGGCGTTCTCTCCGGGCGCTCCAGAGCAGGCGCAGCCCTTACGGACGAAGAAGGCGCGGCCCTGAAAAACCTCCTGCAAAAATTCGGGTTCAATAAGGACGAGCAGGATGAAATGCTCGCCTTGAGCGATGCCGGGAACTCCACGGACATGTGGAAAGGCCTGAGCAAAAAGCTGGACGAATCGGGCCTGGAGAACGGCGTAAACGCAGCGGAACTCGCCGCCCTGCTCAAAGGTCTGGATCTTTCCAAAGATGCCGCCTCCGCTTTGAAGGCAGCTTTCAACAAAGATCCGGGCGCGGCCTATAACGGCGCCGCCCTCAAATCCCTCCTGGCCCCGGCCATGAAGGAAATCTCGGATCGCGAACTGGCCCAATCCCGCGCCGGTAAAGAAATGCGCGCGGCCCTGAGCGCGGCCCTGGACCGGGCCAGGCTGGAACAGCGCTCGGCCCCGGTCGCGGATACACGCGGCAGTCGCGCGGCTGAACAAAGCGAAATTTTGATGCAGAAAAGTGTGCGCGAGAAGGCCGGGATCGACGCCCTGCTGGAGGGCCGGGACGATGCAGGAACAAAGGCGGACAAAAAGACCGGCGCGGACAAAAAAGCCGACGCGGATAAAAAGGCCGGCGGACAAGGCAATGAGTCCTCCGGTCAACTGAAAGCCGCTGCGGATAAGGTTCTGGCCGGTGAAAAGGAAGCCGAAAACAAGGGCAGCGGCAAGGGCGACAGGGACACAGGCGCGCGCAACAATGCGCAGGACGCCTTCGCGCGGACGACAACTTCCGAAACCCGGACGCAGACCCAAAATCATGCGGCGGCAACGAAATCCGAGGTTCTGTTCCCCAACGTCGTTGTGGACGCGACCGTTTCCTCTCCCCTCCAGTTCGCCCCGCAAAGTCCGGTTCAGAACAGCGCCGCCAATGCCCAGGCCTATCGCTCGGAAATTTTTGCCCAGGTGGAGGCGGGTCTGCTCCAGGGCGCGCGCCAGGGTATGCAGCGCCTGACCTTGCAGCTTAATCCCGCCGAACTCGGAGGCATAACCGTGGTTCTGCGTTTCCATGACGGCGAACTCAGGGCCGGTATCCGGGCCGAGCGCGCGGACAGCGCGGAAGTGCTCTCCCAGCAGCTCGCCGAGCTTAAATCCAGTCTGGAGGAAGCGGGCATCAAGGTGGCGGAACTGGACGTGCAGACCTCGCTTGCCGGCAACGATTTCGCCGGGAACGGCGGGAACGGGGCCGAACACAATCTTATGAGCGACGCGCAGGAGCGCGACCGCGTTCTGCGTCTCTCCCGCCTGTGGCGGGAAGAAGGCGAAGACGCGCATACGGCGGAAAGGGGCGCGTCCGCCCCCTGGCAGACAAAAGAGGGCGGCCTGCATCTGGTCGCCTGAAAACGAGGCAAATCATGGCTATATCAAATAATATCATCGGACAGTACGAGAGCAGCCAGAGTCTTCTTTCTTCCGGCGCGGCCACGGATCGCGTAGCTACGGACAAGGACACCTTCCTGAAACTCCTGGTTGCCCAGCTTCAAAATCAGGACCCCCTGAACCCGGTGGAAGACAAGGAATTTATCGCCCAGCTCGCCCAGTTCACCACTGTTGAAGAGCTGCAGAACATCAATTCCGGGGTGCAGGACCTGAACGCCGCCTATCTGGCGCAACAGTCCACGAACGCCGCGACCCTGATCAACAAGATGGTCGTGGCCGGAGGCGACAACATCACCCTGAGCAATGCCGCCGGGTTCACCAGCCAGGACGATTACCCGGCCATTTACTTCACCCTGCCCGCCCAGAGCGCGGAAGGCACTTTCAACGTTTACGAGACAAACACCGACGGCAGCATCGGACGTATGGTTTACAGTGCGGTCATGCCCGGCTACCAGGCCGGACGCAACGCCGCCTACTGGGACGGCCGGGATTTCAACGGCGCGCCCATGCCCAACGGCAACTATATCGTCAACATCACCGCCAAGGACATGGAAGGGAACAGCATGCTGGTTTCCACCTCCTCCGCCGGCGTGGTGGTGGGCGTGGAGATGGCTGCGGACGGCAACCACAAGCTCTATCTGGCGGACGGCCGGACCGTGAACTACAAGCAGATCGACCTGATTATGGATTATGTGGGCAGCGCCGCAGGCAATGGAAGCACGAGCGGCGGCACGGACGGCGGAACAAGCGCAGACTCCGGCGCAGGCGCGGGCGCAGATTCGGGCGCCGGCACGGGCGAAGACGACGGATCGGCCACCGGCACGGACGGCTGACATAAATAGAAAATCCGCCTCAACAGGCGAAAAACAACTGGAGGGATAAAATGAGTCTTACGGCAAGTTTATGGACAAGCGTGTCCGGCCTGCTTACGCACGGCGAAAGAATGAACGTGGTCGGCAACAATATCGCCAACGTCAACACGGTGGGCTTCAAGCAGCAGCGCATGGATTTTCAGGATTTCGTCTATCAGTACATCGGCACGGCGGGCGGCATGGGGCAGGTGGGCCGGGGCGTGGGCGTGGGGCTGATCTTCAACGACTATTCCCAGGGGTCCATCGAGACCACCACGGGCAGCACGGACATCGCCATAGAAGGCAACGGCTTTTTCAACGTGAGGCCCTTGACCAACAATGTCAGCTACTACACCCGGGCGGGGAACTTCACCTTCAACAAGGACGGCTATCTGGTTGACCCGCACGGATACGTGCTGCAAGGCTGGATGATCGACCGGGACTCCCAGTATAACTATACCACCGCGGCCCGCACGGGATCGGGAATTATCGGCACGGGTTCGCCGGTGGACATCTGCCTGGACACCTTTACCTGCCCGCCCCGCCACACCCAGAACATCACTTTGCCGGTAAACCTGCGCAACAGCCAGATTCCTTCGGAAGACGACAAATGCGTAGACCCCGACTATCCCTTCTTCGCCCTGCTGCACAACTGGGACGCAACGCAAGACCCGCCTCTGGGCCAGGACATGCGCGCCTATCAGAGTACCATGGAAGTTTTTGACGAGGCCGGGAGAATGCACAAGCTGACCATCTACTTTGACCGCGTTGCTAACTCCACGGACGGAACGAATCCGCCCAAAGAGCATGTGGGCGACGGCAGCTACGGAGAAAGTTACTGGGAATACATCATCACCATGGAGCCGACCGAAGATGTGCGGGACTTCACTTCCGACTGGGATCCGGACGGCAACTCCCCCACCTATCCCAATGTACCCGACAAATTCAAAGGGCTGCTTGGCGCCGGGACTATTACTTTCAATTCATCTGGGGAAATGAAGGACATGACCTGCTTCGTGCCCCAGGCCATTCCCACAGATGCCGGCGGTGACGGCGTGTGGTGGGGCAATGCAACTCCCGGTGATCCCACTTCCCCTCTGGTTATTGACATGAACAAGTGGATTGCCGCACCCTTTTCCACCAACGGCTTCCCCATGATCGCGCCCAATTTTTCCGGCACAGCCGGACAGCAGATGGCCTATTACGATGGGGCCAGGGAAGTGCAGTCCGGAACCGGCCTGACTTTTGATTATGACAACCCGAACAAATTCGCAGCCGGACGTATGATAGCCATTGATTTCGGCCTCAAAAACAAGGACCGGTCCTGGCATTTTCCCACCACACTTCCCGCCACCGCAGCCTCCGGCACCAGACCGGCCCAAGCCGCTCAAGGCGTCACTATAACGGGCGGACGGACCGGAACCCTTATGTCCATCGGCGATGTTGTGGACGGCACCCGAAATGCCTGGCGTCTGGCCGATGTCGAAGATTACGCCGACCCCAATATTACAGGTATGTCCAAACTGCTCCTGAACGGACTGGATGGTTTCGCCGAGGTGCAGCCCACCCGCACCACCAACCTGGGCGACAACTTCTATGAGCAGCCCGGCAAGAAGCAGGACGGCTACACCTACGGCGACCTGCGCTATGTGAACGTCGCCACGGATGGCGTGCTCTCGGCGGCCTACTCCAACGGCGTGACCCTGCAACTTTACCAGATCACCCTCTATGAATTCCCGAGCAAACAGAACCTGCGCCGGGAAGGGGGCAACCTGTTCACGGAAACGCGGGAGTCCGGCCAGTCCAGCTCCGGCGCGGCGGGCACGGGGACCTTCGGCACCACGCACGGCTATTCCCTGGAGCAGAGCAACGTGGACCTGTCCCGCGAGTTTGTGTACATGATCACCACGCAGCGCGGCTTCCAGGCCAACTCCAAAGGCATCACCACCGTTGACACCATGCTGGAGACAGTAATCGCCATGAAACGCTAGGCAAAAATTGCCTTCCATAAGCCGGTTGTCGGCAAAGCCCGGCGCGGTTCCCTCCCCGCGCCGGGCGTGTTTTTAAAGGCCGCCGCTCTGTCCGACTGAGCTACAATATAATCTGCATGTTCAACATTATTTCTTTGCACGAGCTTCCAGAGCTTTTGCGACATGGAGATTTAATTTATCCATATCAATTTTTGGCGGCGTGTAGGGCTTCGGATTCCGGGCAGCTTGAATAAAAGCGGCGGCCGCCTTTCCCCGCAACACCGGCGTTGCTTCAATGGGTCTTGCCATGTGTTCTCCTTTTGGGGTCACATTTCACGCAGGATGAATGAGATTGCCCCGGCAGGAGTCGTCTTCCATACCGGGGCTTGAAACCTGTTACCATTACAGGGGGATTCCCTAAGTGCCAATGTAGTTTATGCGACTCTTCGGCCCAACTTGTTTTTAAGATACCACGGCAAAAGGAAAAGTCGAGTCTTGAGCTATCCCTGACCTAGGTATCCCCTGTCTTGGGCTATCCCCTGCAGCCGTTTAAAAAATACACTTGACGTATAGCGTATCAGACGTTATTGTTTTTAATAAAGAGAGAGAGCGTGATCCAGAGCTACAAAGACCCAAAGGCGCAAAAGCTATACAACGGAGAAAATATCCGGGCCTGGGCTCCGATTCGCAGGCAGGCGGAAAGACGTTTGCGTGTTCTGGATGCTGCGGATCGGCTGGAAACGCTTATGCTGCTGCCGAGCAACCGTTTTGAAGCCCTGGGCGGTAAAAGGAGCGGACAATACAGCATTCGCATTAATGATCGCTGGCGAATTTGTTTTATATGGCCCCTTGGAGCTGATGGCCCCGAAGAGGTGGAAATAGTTGATTACCATTAGGGCATTTCACTCGTGAAACGCCCGCGAGGATTTACCACAAATCCTTGCCACCAAATAGACGCAGGCGAGCTTCGCTCGCCGTAAGCGACTATGGGATAGCAATAACTGCTGCAGGAGGGCAGGAATATGCCAAGCACACCCATTCACCCCGGTGAAATTCTGAATGATGAACTGGACGCCATTAACATGAGCGCGGCGGCGCTTGCGCGTGCTGTTTGCGTTCCGGCAAACCGCATCAGCCAGATTGTCTCCGGCAAGCGAAATATTTCCGCTGACACCGCTTTGCGGTTGGGAAAATTTTTCAATACCGGCCCACAGTTCTGGCTCAATTTGCAAATGTCCTATGAACTGGATATCGCCAATGCGGAAGGCAGTCTTGATCTGGAGGCAATAGTGCCGCTTGCCGCTATGCCCAGGGACAAGTTTGCCGCGCACCACGTATGAGAGGCCATAGTCGGTAGAATAATCCCGAACTATCGGCCGGCACGGAGCCGCTTATGCCGAAAAAAAATCCTCAGCAAAGAAAGTTCCCGCTGGATCGCGCCTTTACCTTTTTGGAATCCGGGCCTGTTCTGCTGATCTCCACGCATCACAGGGGCAAAAGCAATCTGATGACCGTCAGTTGTCACGCCTCGATGGGCTTTGAACCGACCCTCGGCCTCTGCCTTGGCCCCTGGAATTTCAGCTACACCGCGCTTGTGGAAAGCGGAGAATGCGTCGTTGCCGTTCCCCCGGCCCGCCTTCTGGAACAGGTTGTGGATATTGGGAACTGCAGCGGCGAAACTGTGGACAAGTTCACAGAATTCGGCCTGCATCCGCAAGCCGCTTTGGAAGTCAAAGCGCCCCTGGTGGCCGAATGTCTGTATACCCTGGAGTGCCGGGTGGTGAACAGGATGCTGGTTAAGGATTACAATTTCTTTGTTCTGCAAGGCGTCGCGGCCTGGCATGATCCGGCGCCGGTTGATGTCCGTTCTTTTCATGCTGTCGGAGACGGAACTTTCATAATTGATGGCGAAAAGATCAATCTCCGCCACAAGATGACCAAATGGCAGAATTGCATCTGAAGCGGAATTATTCTCCTTCCAGCCCGGCCGCCAGATCCGGCATAAGCTCGCGCAGCAGACGCTCCAGATCCCGGCCGCATTCTTCCGCGGTCTGCACTATATCCTCAATGGCGACCGGGGCCGCACTGTCGGGGAGATTTTTGTTGGTCAGGATGGAAAAGGCCAGCACGCGCAAGCCCAGATGGCGGGCGGCTATGACCTCAAGCACCGTGGACATGCCTATGGCGTCGGCGCCGATCATGCGGTAAAAACGGGTTTCTGCCCCGGTTTCCAGTTGCGGTCCGGCGATGCCCATATAGACCCCCTTTTCCAGACGCAGGCCCAAACGCAGGGCGGCCGCTTCGGCCAGGGCCGCGAAGGCTTCGTCATAAACCCGGCTCATGTCGGCGAAGATGCTCCCCGGATCCCCGCCGGTCAGCGGACTTTGCCCGGTCATATTGATGTGGTCCGCCACCAGCATCAAGCCTCCGGCCTTGAACAGGGGGTCCAGGGCCCCGGCGGCGTTGGTCGCGATCAGGGCCTTTACTCCGCACGCGGCCATGACCCGCACCCCCATGCAGACTTCCTCCGGCGTACGTCCCTCATAAAGATGGCAGCGGCCTTTCTGGATCAACAGGGGGACCCCGGCAAAATAACCGGCGGCAAAAGCGCCCTCATGCGAAAGCACTCCGGAGAGGGGGAACTCCGGCAAATCCGCATAGGATATGGACAGCCCCTCTTGCAGAGAGTCGGCAATCCCGCCGAGGCCGGTGCCAAGGATCAGCCCGAAAGAGGGAGAAAAACCGTCCGGAAGTTTATTTTTCAGGGTTCGGGCACAAATCTGGACTTTTTCCGCGTTTTGCATAATACTTGCTCTTTTACAATGAACAGCGCCAGTTGAGGCGCGATGAGGTAAATTTGAGCGGCGGCAAACACAAAATTCTCATAGCCAACCGGGGTGAAATCGCCGTGCGCATAGCCAGGGCCTGCCTCAAGCTGGGCCGGGATTTCGTCTGCATTTACACGGCCGAGGACGCGCAGTCCGGGCATGTGCGTCTGGCCCGCGAATACGGCGCGCAAAAGGGTCTTTACCGCGTCTCTTCCTACCATGACGCCAATGAATTACTGGCCGTCGCCGACGATTCCGGGGCCGATGCCCTGCATCCCGGCTACGGATTCTTTGCCGAGGATTACCGCTTCGCCCGCAGGGTGCAACGCCGCAAACGCCCCTTAATCTTTATCGGTCCTTCCTGGCAGGTAATCCGGGATCTCGGGGACAAAATCAACACCAAACGTCTGGCCCGCAGCCTGGGCGTACCCACGGTCCCAGGTTCGGACAAACCCATTTACGACGAAATGGAGGCGGAGAAATTCGCCCGCACAATTTATGAATTTCAACTCCGGCAAGGTATAGAGCATCCGGTCGTTCTGGTCAAGGCTTCAGCCGGGGGCGGAGGCATGGGCATTGAAGAGGTGCATGACATCGACCTTTTCCGTTCCATATTCCGCCGTATCCGCAACTATGCGGCCAGACAGTTCAAGGACGAGGGAGTGCTCATCGAACAGCGCATTCGTGATTTCAATCATCTGGAGGTACAGATCCTGGCCGAACGCGACTGCGCCAATGTTGTGCATTTCGGCACCCGCAACTGTTCCATCCAGAGCACGGGATTGCAGAAACGTCTGGAAGCGGCCCCCGGTTTTGATTCCAAAACCCTGCCCTACAATTTTGACGCGGACCAGCTCCTGGAAAACATCACCAGACATTCCCTGGTAATGGCCAGAGAAGTCAGATACGACAGCATCGGAACCTGGGAATGGATTGTCGCCCGCGACGGCTCAGCCTATCTTATGGAAGTAAATACCCGCATTCAGGTGGAAAACGGAGTTTCGGCCGCCATAACGCGCATCCGGGGCGAGAAGGGCGTGGACCTTATAGCCGAGCAAATCCGCACGGCCCTCGGTCAGCCTCTGGGATACACGCAGGCGGACATAAGTTTCGCCGGCGTCGGACTTGAATACCGTATCATAGCCGAAGACCCGGAGCATCGCTTCACGCCCTGGGTGGGACGCATCGACAATTTCCGATGGCAGGAGCGGGACTGGCTTGATCTGTACACTCATGTGCCGAGAGATTGTCCCTATGATATCCCGACCGAATTTGACCCGAATCTGGCCCTTGGCATAGTCTGGGGTCAGAATCTGGAGCAGGCGCGGGCGCACGGGCGCGAATTTCTGGACGGGCTGATCCTTGAAGGGCAAAGTCAAAACGGCGACGAGCTTAAATCCAATGTGCGTTTTCTGCGCGCCAAAACCGATGAGGTCTTGTCCTTCTGATAAAAACAGGGCAGCCAAGAAAATATGATCGAAATTGAAAAACGCCTTCAGCGCCTTAATGAGCGTCTTGCTTACACCTGCGACATTTTCGCGGACAAGAGCAATGCCGCCCTCGGTCTGCTCAAATCAAGACTGAAAGATTACCTGCTCCAGTCCGCCTCCATGGACCTTGGCGAACAGCGCCGGGCCCTGCTTGATCTGGAGGAGTTTTTCGCCGCTTCGGAAGAGAAGCTGGACGCCGACCTGACTCCCATGGACAAGGTACGCATAGTGCGCCATCCTCAGCGCATCTGCCTGCGCGACATCCTGGAAAACGTCTATGACAATTACACGGAGATCGGGAGCATGGACGAACATTCCATTGATCCGTCCATGGTTATCGCCCGCGCCTATATCACGCGCACACGCGGCAAACGCACCTTCAACCAGTCCGTGATGATCATCGGACACGAAAAAGGCCACGGCGAGGACTTCCGCAACGGCGGATCGGCAAAACCCTGGGGCAACGCCAAAGCCCTGCATTACATGCAGGTCGCGGAAACCGAAAACATCCCCGTCCACACCTTCGTCTTTACTCCCGGCTCCTATCCGGTGGAAGACACGCCGGGAGCGGCCCAGCAGATTGCAGCCAATATTTACGCCATGGCTTCCCTGCGCGTGCCCGTCATAAGTGTGATCTCCGAAGGCGGCTCCGGCGGGGCCGAGGCCATAGGTCTGGCCGACCGCCGTCTGATGCTCTCGCACGGCTACTATTCCGTCATTTCCCCGGAAGGGGCGGCGGCGATAGAAGGTCGTCTGCGCGGGAATCAGCGCGCCGATGCCGATCTGGTGGAGACCTGCGCGACACGCATGAAAATCACGGCCGCCGACAACCTGCGCATGGGCTATATCGACCACATCATCCAGGAACCCAACCTGGGGGCCAGGCCCTTCCACTATGATTTTTTCCGCTCCCTGCGCCAGGAACTGCTGCGGGTCACGGATGAAGTGTCCATAAGCGTACGCGGTCTGCCTCCCATCCGCAGCCTGCGCCTGCGCAGCAGACGCAAACGCGCCGGACGCGGCCTGGATTTTGAAAAGGCCTATGTGCGCTGGAATCTGCCGCCCTCCGCCCAGATTCGTCTGGTCAACAAACGGCACAGCAAATACCGCGTCCTGTCCAGGGACGCCGCTCCGGACAACACCCCTGTAAGCCGCCGCTTTTCCGCTGTCTGGCAGGAAACCGGCTGGAGCCTCTATTCCCATTTCATGCATGACATGCTGCAGAAACGCAGACAGAAAGTCGCGGAATATGTGGACGAGGTAAAATCCGAATGGACCCTGTTCTTCGAGCGCATCCTCTCGCCCTGGAACAAGCTCCTGGACAAGATTGTCGGGGCATCGGAGCGGGTGAACAGAGAGACCATGCGCAAACTCACCGAACTTTCGGAATGGGACAACAATCTGGTGCAGCGCGGCGGCAACTGGATTTATGTCAGTTCAAGGGCCAGGGAAGACAGGGCCGTATCCTGCCCCAACTCCCAGGTACACGGCTGCCTTGACCTCTGGGCTCCGGATCTCTACGGCGAATTCGCCGGGGTCTGCCCCAACTGCGGACACCATTTCCCCATGGAATACCAATGGTATCTGCATAATGTTTTTGATCAGGGATCCATCTTCGAGTTCGCGGCGGATGTGGAAAGCGGCAATCCCCTGCATATGGAGGAATTCGGCAGCAAACTGGAGGAGGCCAAGCGCAAGAGCGGTCATAAAAGCTCCTGCATGGTCTTTGAGGCGCGCATCAACGACGCCCGTCTGGTCGTAGCCATGCTCATAGCCGATTTTCGCGGCGGCACGGTAGGCGCGGCCGAAGGGGAAAAATTTATCCGCGCGGCCGAGCGGGCCTCGCGCAAGCGCGTGCCTTTTCTCGCCTACACGCACGGAACGGCCGGCATCCGCATCCAGGAAGGGACCAACGGACTGATCCAGATGCCGCGCTGCACCATGGCCGTGCGCCGCTATATAGACGCCGGCGGCCTTTACATAGTCTGTTATGACACCAATTCCTACGCCGGTCCGGTGGCGAGTTTTCTGGGCTGCTCCCCCTATCAGTTCGGCATCCGCTCGGCCAATGTGGGCTTTGCCGGTCCGGGCGTAATCGCCGAAACCACGGGCATTGCCCCCCCGCCGCATTACCACAATGTCTATAAAGCCCTGGCGCGCGGGCATATTCAGGGTATATGGGACAGACGCGAAATGCGTTTCAACTTGAGCCGGGCCCTGCTCACCATGGGCGGACGCAATCTCTATTACCGCTGACCAAGAGGCCCACATGCTGGATATAAGCGCCCTGCTTGAAGAAATAAAAAACTCCCCCTACGCGGAGATGAGTGTATGCGCCCCCCATTCCGGGCGCATACGCTTCGCCCCGGACCTGAAAGAAGGTCTGATCCTGAGCGGCCCGCAGGGAGATTTCGCTGAAAAGCCCGGTACCCTGCTGGCCCATATTGAAAGGGAACGCAATCCGCGCCCGATTACCTGCCCGGAGCGGGGAGAACTGGTCGCCGTGCGCCGGGAACTGGACGGACAATTTGTGGAGGCGGGGACGGAACTTTTGCAGTTTCGCCATTTTCTCTCCCGCCAGGAGGTGGAAAAACGCATCCTGCAGAAAGCCCTGCACCTTTTTCTCGCCCCGGAGCGCGCCCGCTATTACTTTGTGCCCGCCAAAGACATAAAGATCAAAACAGCAGGGCCCCGGAGCGTCTTTGTGCATGACGGAGAGGAGCTTTTCATCATGTCCCGGATGAAGCGTGAGACCCCCCTGCCCTACCACGGACCGGAGGGCGTAATCTATGCCGTTTACTTCAGCCACGCCGCCAATGTGGAAAGCGCCACCCCCCTGATCGGCGTATGCCCGCCGGATATGCTGCCTCAGGTGGAAGAAGTGGTCCTGCGGGTGCAAACGGAATGGCCGGAGCGCTCATGAGCGGGGTCTGGCTGATCGGCGCGGGACCGGGCGACCCCGGACTCTTTACCCTCAAAGGCCGGGAACTGCTCGCGCGGGCGGATGTCGTCGTCTATGACCATCTGGCTTCCGAGGACCTGCTAGACTTCGCGCGCCCCGATGCGGAGCTGATTTACGCAGGCAAAAAAGGCGGAGATCACAGTCTGCCCCAGGATCAAATCAACGCCCTGATCATCGAAAAGGCCCGCTCCGGCAAGACAGTGGCCCGTCTGAAAGGCGGTGACCCCTTTGTTTTCGGACGCGGCGGCGAGGAAGCCGAGGAACTTGTCGCAGCCGGAATTGATTTTGTCGTCGTGCCCGGCGTAAGCAGCGGCAGCGCCGCCCCGGCCTATGCCGGCATCCCCCTGACCCACCGCTCCTACGCCTCTTCGGTGATCTTCGCTACCGGACACGAAGACCCGGACAAGGAACAAAGCGCCCATAACTGGGAGGCTCTGGCGCAAAGCGGGTCAACCCTGGTTTTTTATATGGGCGTGAAAAATCTGCCGGACATTGCCCGCCGTCTCTGTAAAGCCGGTCTGCCGGCGGACACCCCGGCGGCGCTTATCCAATGGGGGACCACCCCAAAACAGAGGAGTCTGGTGACCACTCTGGGCCGGGCGGCGGCGGACGCAGCGGCCCAGTCCTTCGCCCCGCCTTCCATTTTTCTGGTCGGCAAGGTCGCTCTGCTCCATGAACGTCTGAACAGCTTCGAGAAACGCCCTCTTTTCGGCAAGGGGGTGGTGGTGACCAGATCCAGGGACCAGGCCTCGGCGAGCGCGGCCCTGCTGGCCGAACTGGGCGCGCGGGTTTCGCTTTTCCCGACCATAGAAACAGTCCCCCTGCCCGAAAAAGACGCGGAGCGGGAAATGCTGCGCCGGCTTGCGGATTACAGGCTGATTATTTTCACTTCGGCAAAGGGGGTGCGCTATTTCCGCTCCCGTCTTGAATC
>JAISKK010000058.1 GCA_031260965.1 Desulfovibrio sp.
TTCGTCTTTCCCCCTGCAAGAGCACGGACTTGCGCAAGCGAGTTGTAGCAGTTGATTCAGTTATCTCTTTCTTGGTCACTTTATCAGTCATATTTGTGGTCACTTATTCAGGCTAAAAAGATTCTTCCGAATATAACATGCTTATCCCCAGGCAGGAAAAAAAATTACCCGCATATTGCCTGCACAGGTACGCATTAATCCGACAGATGGCGCATTTGTGTCTGAAGAGATGAAGAGCAAGTTGACGTGTGTGGCCACACCCGTAACTTGCCAAGGGCTTTGCCCCTTGGAACCCTTTTCAGAATAAACGCAAGTCATGCGCACAGGCGCATTCCAAGGGGAAGGTTGGAGACATGCAATGACAGCGCGGAGCGGAATGAGATAGGGAAGAGAAGTGCCCAAAAAATTTTTGTGCAAGGGCAGTCAGCTGGGTGTCTTTCTGCACCTGCCCCGTTGCATGACCCGAACCCTGCCCTTTGCGCAAACCTTCGCGAGCATCGGAGGGAGGCGGGGTGTGTCTTGTATTTTTCTTATTCGGCGTGATTTTGTTCAAAATTTACACGCGCGGCCTGCTATTCACCGATGGAATAGCCTTGACGGAATAGGACACATGAACCATAATTTTCAGGCGTATAAAGGTTGATCCATTTTTGTGATCATGTCATTTTTTGGGGGCATAATCGGGGGCATAAATTATCATATGTGGCAGTATTCATCAATAATTTCAAGAGTTAATTCAAATATCCATAATCCCTGCCTCTCCGCCAGATGAATGTCCAGCCGGATTCAGATAAGTCCTAAATACCTTAAAAATAAAGGAATTTATAAAAGGGCTAGTCCGAATCCGGCTCTTTTCGTCTATAGACCCCCATTCATTTTGGGGGTACTCAAGGGGGTAGTGAATCCAACAAGGAGGCAATACCCCCATGACCCTCACCGATTCCGCCCTACGCGCTGTAAAGCACGCCGATAAACCGCAAAAACTTTTTGACGGCAACGGATTGTTTCTGTTTGTCGCGCCGAGAGGCACAAAAAGCTGGCGGCTTAAATACCGCTTTCAGGGCAAAGTACGCTTGCGCCGGATGAACCTAATAAAGACCCCAGCCTTACGACATCCCTTTTATTGAGGGGTAATCGGAGGGGTAAAATCTTTTTTTTAAATTTTTTTCTATATATATCAATAAGATATACGCAAACCAAGTCTTAAGATGTACAATTTTACTACTCTCGGCAAACTACATTCACCTTTGGAATCCACTTGACTAAATCTCATTTGAGATACATATTTGATTAAAAAGAGGAGCCATGTCTGCGCAAACATCTATGCTCCACGTCCGTGTGGACAACACCATAAAGGCTGAGGCCACGCAAACGCTCAGCAATTTCGGGCTGACGGTCTCTGATGCGGTTCGTATTCTGCTGACCCGTGTTGTCAAGGAAGGACAATTACCCCAAGGACTGGTTATGGATTCGGAAGCCTACGATACTTGGATCCGCGCCAAGGTGGAAGAAGCCCTAAATGATACAAGGCCCACCATACCGCATAAGCAGGTTATGAATGAAGTGCAGGCAGTGATTGAGGCCAAACGCCATGCCGGTAGTTGACTGGCGGGAAACAGCCAGAGAAGATTTACTGGCGATTGTCACGTATATTATGGACGACAATATCGAAGCGGCCCAAAGGCTCAAAGACGACATTGAAAAGAATGTCGCTGAACTCATCCATAACCCGCGCATGTATAAGCGGGGGCGAGTCGCGGGAACGCGGGAAATGATAGTGAGGACTAACTACATCGTTGTTTATACCGAAAATTCCGAAAAAATTTCTATTCTTCGCGTACTGCACGCCGCGCGGAATTGGCCTTGGGTTTAAATCTCTCCAGTTCGTTGTCCAGATGGAGCCAAAAATATTTTAATACATCCACAACTTTAGGGGTATTTGCGGGGGTATCAAGATTGGTTGTCTAATATAATATTTATAATAACAGTATGTTAGTAGTATAATTGTAATCCCTGCCTAGCCAGATGATTTTCCACAAAGTCTCCCTATGTCTTAAAAGCATAGGGAGACTTTATTTTTAGCCTCTTTTGCCATCTCATACCATCAACTAAAAACCTTGACAGCGCGATCATGTTGGGGGCATTTACAGTGCTGCACAAAGGAATTGATCCTGGCGCGGGAATAGATACGCAGGGAAAATCACATTACACATCTCCAGTCACGGAATGATGAAACAATGCTGTAACTGTATCTCCCGAGTGTAGATTTCCATAAATTGTCCGGCTATTGAGCGTTCTGTTGCTGAGCGCGGGCAGATTCGCCGAATTCTCTGCTGACAATGGGGAACAACAGGGAGAATTCATCCAGAAGTTCAAAAAATTCTGTTGCTCGTGCCGCATTGCCGCTCACAAGCGCCTCCTTCGCGCCCAATGCCTGTTCCAGCTTCAACCGTCCGCCCGCTATTGCCGCCAGTATCGCGCGCGGCATGGTCAGCGTCGCGTCAGGGTTGCCGTCTGTGGCGTCCTTTTTATACAGGAGAACGGAGTTTTCCAGCGTCAACGCGTAGCTTTCCCTGGTATCAGGTTGAACCCAGGTTATGCGCAGGACTTTTCCCTCCGCCCTGTCCGCGTTGAGATGTATGGCGAGGAAATCCAGAATCATTTCCGCTGTCATGGCCTGCACAGTGTCCGGGCTGGCCGTGCTGCCGCCGGGCAGACCGTCGGCGTGGGGCAGACCGTAGCGTAACTCCTGCGCACCGGTAAGGTAAAAGCCGCGCCAGGGGCCGGATTCCGCCTGATAGCCAAGTTGTTCAAATGCGTCCGCCTGAAGACTGCGGGCATCCATGTTGGCCGGTTCAACAAAAACAACATGTTTGAGAACCTCGGCTACCCAGCGGTACTCACCCTTGTCGTAATATTCTTTGGCTTTTTTGACGACTTCTCCCGCGCCGCCCATGAATTCCACATAACGCCGGGCTGCCTCCACCGGCGGCAGCGGATTCAGGTTAGCGGGATTGCCGTCAAACCATCCCAGGTAATGTTGGTACACCGCCTTGACGTTGTGGCTGACAGTGCCGTAGTATCCGTGCAAAGACCATTGCCTGTCCAGTGAAGGGGGAAAGCGCAGCGCCTCACTGATTTCAGTGGGCGTGTAGCCCATATTCGCCAGACGCAATGTCTGGTCATGCAGAAACTTATAGCCGTTGCGCTGTATTTTCAGGTGGGCGCGTATGTTGTCCACGCCCCATACCGGCCAGTGGTGTTGCCCGAAAAGCACTTCCGCGCGGCCGCCGAAACGATCCAGAGCCTCATCCAGGGCTTTCCACCATTTGTTGGCATCCCGCACTTTAGCGCCGCGTAGCGTGTACAGATTGTGCAGGGTATGCGTGGCGTCCTCCGCCGCGCCCAGGGCCTTGAAACGCGGCAGGTACAGCAGCATTTCCGCCGGCGCTTCGGTGTCGGGCGCCATCTGAAATTCAAACTCCACGCCGTCGATGACACGCTTTTCACCAGTCGAACGTATGCTGTCCGTTGGCGCGATGAGTGACACCAGTCCACCTACGGCGGATGTTTTACCCAGCCCCGCGTCAACGCGCCCTTTTTCGCCGTAGGGGAGAAGTGCGCCGTACATGTACAGTGCGCGGCGGGTCATGGCGTTACCCGCAAACACGTTCTCACTGACGGCTTCTTCCAGAAATCCTTCCGGCGCGAGCACTGCCGTCTTGCCCGTGGCGACATCCTGTTCACTGACGACGCCCTTGACCCCGCCGTAGTGGTCAACGTGTGAATGGGTGTAGATCACCGCCTTGACGGGACGTGTTTTGGCGTCTTTGTCCGGCCCCTTCGCCCGGTACAGCTCCAGGGCTGCCGTTGCCGTTGCGATGCTGCTCAGCGGGTCAATGATGATGAGGCCGGTGTCGCCCTCTATGATGGTCATGTTGGAAAGATCCAGCCCGCGCACCTGGTATATGCGATCGGTCACAGCAAACAGGCCGCTGTTCATGTTGAGCTTTGCCATGCGCCACAGACTCGGATTCACCGTGTCCGGCGCGGCCTCTTTGTCAAGGAAAGAGAAGTTCTTCATGCTCCAGACAACGCCGCCTTTCGCATTGCGTATTGTCTGATCCGGCAAACCGGCTATGAACCCGCGCCGCGCGTCCTCAAAATCTTTCCTGTCGGCGAAAGGCAAATGCTGCAAAAGAGCCGCATTGGCATCTCGCGTGGCCGATGACGCGTTCTTGAGCTGTTCAGCAGCAGAGGAGGACAAGGGGCAAAGCGCATACAGAATCATACAAAAGGATATCAGCCAGCATTTTATCATGACAAGTCACCATTTTTACTTACGCTTTTAAGTCTCTGCGCCAGCACATACAGCCCGGGAATGGCGTTGCGCAACGGGAGGTTTTCTGCATACAAATACTGCCCGACCAATAAGGCCGGGCAGTATTGTCGTGTTGCCGGATAGCCTAGTATTTGATTGTGATGACGGGTTTGATCAAATCCCGCGGCTTGTCTTTCATAAGCAGGAGTCCTTCTTCAACTTTTTCCAGACCCTCAAAACGATGGGTAAGCATCAGCGATGGGTCAATGCGCTTCGTCTCAATCAGGCGAACAAGTTTTTCCATACGCAGACGCCCGCCGGGCATCAGACCGCCGTTGATTCTCTTGTGCCCCATACCAACGCCCCATTCAACCCTTGGAATGCGGATGAACTCGCCTTCGCCAAGGTAATTGACGTTGCCGATAGCGCCACCCGGTTTGAGGATGGTAACGGCCTGCATAAAGGTGTCCACATCGCCGCCGGCGATGACGACGCGGTCCACGCCCTTATTGTTGGTCAGTTCCAGAATCTGTTTGACGATGTCGCCTTCGCGGTAGTTGACAATATCGGTCGCGCCGTATTTTTTGGCCACATCAACACATATCTGGCGTGAACCAACGGCAAAAATGCGCGCCGCGCCGCGCAGGGCTGCAAAAGCAACCGCCATCAGTCCCACAGGACCAATGCCGATAACGGCGACATTGTCACCAAACTGTACATCAGCCAGTTCAACGCCATGCGCGCCGGTAGGCATCATGTCGCTGAGCATGGAAGCGGTTGCCGGGTCGATGCCTTTGGGCAAAAGCGCCATGTTGCCGTCGGCATCGTTAACGTGGAAGAATTCGCTGAAAACGCCATCCTTGGTGTTGGAATATTTCCAGCCACCCAGCGCGCCGTGAGAATGCATGGAAAATCCGGCCTGGGCTTCCAGAGAATTCCAGTCAGGGGTAATAGCGGGGATGATGACTTTGTCACCTTTTTTGAAGTCTTTGACAAATGAGCCGACTTCCACCACTTCAGCCACACCCTCGTGACCAAGTATCATGTCTTTGCGGTCACCCACAGCGCCTTCCCAGACTGTATGTACGTCAGAGGTACAGGGCGCCAGGGCAAGGGGGCGTACAACGGCATCCATAGGGCCGCATATGGGACGATCTTTTTCAATCCAACCGATTTTACCAATACCGAGCATTGCAAGGCCTTTCATATTATACCTCCAAAAGGATTAAAGATTGTAGCGAAGTTCTGGAGAGTGTCGTCACAATACAGATAATACATTGAATTTATTAATATTTGTGCAGTTAGGCACTCATAGAGTATCAAATAATTTCAGCATATTGCAATCTCATGACGACAGCCTTTAGAACCGAAACAATTATACCTGTTTGTTTGCTGTCCGTCAAAACCTCTCTCACGGTCTGTCGCGAGCAAATGATATGACCTGACAGGTTGAACAGCACTGCAAAAGATACATGCGCAACATTTTCTCAATGCCCAGAGAAAACGCCATGTCGGTAATTGGCGGGAAACGGCACTCCCTACTGTGTTCGTGTGCCGCTGAAGGTGCCAGCGTCAAGCTGCGCACCGAGGGAGCCTAAAGGATCGGCGTAATATGACCCAGTGACACTTCCTCCCACACTGTTCACATTGCCGGAACCGGTCATATATGATCCCGCGCCAACACCAGGATACGTACTGGCACCGTAAATTACTGTTCCGGAAAAACCACTATTAATAGTAAAATTACCTCCGCTCATACTGCCGCTGCCACCGGAAAAAGTGTAACTCACAGGAGTTGAGATATTACCAGGAGAGGGATTTGAAGCGGACAAAGTTGCATTGTTGATCGCTCCGCTGGAAAGATTCACTTCAAAGGAAAAACTTCCGGAGTGTACACCCAGAAGCTGCCATGTATCAGATGTTGTCAATGTTCCCGACACTGAAGCCATGGTCAGCGTAGGCGGCAGGGGCAGGGCTGGCGAGCTAAGATCAGCCACGGCCAGTTCTTTCAGCGTGGGCGTGTCCGGTAATTCATTCGCGCTGGCCGTCAGATTGTTCGTGGCTGTCGTCCCGGCGTCATTACCCGGTTCCGGCGCTGCGGCTGCGGAGCCGTTGCCGCCCAGAAAGGCCAGACCGCGGCCGATCTCCCGCCGATCCTGCGGGGCAATGGGGGCAATGCGCGGCGGCTGACCGGGAGTAATGGTGATTTTGTTCAACTGCGGCACATTTGTGCCGTTCACATAGACCTGCCGCAAGGTGTTTTCCACATAGACGCTGGTCGAACCGTTCCCGGAACGCATGCTTACGATGCTGCCGCGTATGCCGACTGTTGCTTCGGGCGTACTGAGGGCAAAACCGGAGGGGTTCTGCTCCACAATCTTGCCGGTGATGGAGCGCAACAGCCCCTTGGCCATGCGCCCGGTAAAGCTCGCTTTTGAACCTTCCGCCACATAAGCCTCAAGGGTAAAATCCGTGTTCGAGCCAAGCGCGATGGAGCCGTCGTCACTGAACAACACCCGCACCCGGCCCGTGGCGTCCGTTCGCAAGGTATCGCCCGGCTCCACAATGTCCCGCACCTTGAGCGGCAACGTCTGCCCGCCACGCTGCACGGTAACGCCGGGAGTTAGGGTAATCACCCGTCCCGCTTCCTGCGCGGCTGATGTAAACTCCGGACTACAGAGCGCGGAGACCGCCATACACAGAACAGACAGACCTATGACTCTCGAAACCCGCTGCAAAGTAAAAACCGATATCATACACACCCACCTATGTTTTTCCACAACGGCGCCAGAGTTACCTTATTTTTTCTCGCGTATGTATTCTGCGTCAATCACGACGTTGGCGCCGAACCAGCCGCTCGCCTTGAACGCCCCGGATGTCGTGACGCGCGCGCTTTCTCCGTCGAAGGCCAGGTCAACGGTGGCGGAGGGGTCGTCGCCTCCGTAATTGAGCCGCATCTTCTTTTTGTTCAGTTTGCCCTCGGCCTTCAATTCGCAGTTGTTTTCCGCTCCTCCCTTCTGAACGGCGAAGATATAAACGGCGTAAAGGCCCTTGCCCTCACCCTCCTGAATCGTCATATACCCGTTGAAGGCGGCGCTTTGCATCCGGTAGAACCCCTGGACGCCATTCGCGTTTTTGCGCAGCCAGTCCCAGACCAGCGCCTTATTGACGTATGCGTTCCGCATCCAATATGCCGTCGCGTAAGCGTCCGCCTCCGGGTCCTTGGCTTCGAGGCTTTCCTTGACGATTTCCGCAACGGTCGTTTCATTCTCCCTTTCGAGGTCTTTGTACTCCCCGGCCGAGAGCCTTTCTTTGGCCTCCCGCATTCCCTCTGTGAACTGCTCGAACGCGTTTTTATAATCCTCACTGCTTTCCATGTATTGCGCGTGGTCTTTCGGCAAGGCCGCGAACGCGGGCGCCGCCAATGTGCCCATCGCCAAAACGCAGAGGCACAATGCGCACAATATGTTGTACAGTTGTTTTTTCATCATTCTACCGGCTGGTTTTTTTATCTTCATTGCAAAGCGCCTTTCCCGCAGGTCATTTGTGAGGTACCCTTGTTCCGATTACTTTGTGAGCGCGTACTGTCCGTCAATAACGATGCCTTTGGGCGCTGTGCCGCGCGCCTTGAAAGCGGGCGGAGTCTTCACCGTCGCGGTCTTTCCCCCGAAGGATATCTCGATCTGGACTTTGGGATCTCCGGAATCGTCCGGGCCGTCGTTTCCCAATCCGCCATCAAGTAGTTGCACTGCGGAAGTGACTAATTTCCCTTGTTTTTCAGATGCTTCACCGCCACCTCTGCCGAATTTGGCGGGTTGGGCTTTCATCCATACGACGAAAAAAAGCTGGTACTTATTTAAATTTTCACTGTAGTCGATAGTCATAAATCCGGAGAGCGTATCGCTTGTTAGTTCGTAGTATCCCTCGTGCGGCCTGGTCGTTACGCGCCGCCCTTCGAACTGCCTATAAGAGTGAAGAATCCGTTCCTGGTAAGCGAAAGCGCAGGCGTCGGCTTTGCCCATTCCTTCCATTCTGTATTTTTCGGCATCGGCGCTTAAAGCCGCGTTATTTTCTTTCTCAAGAGCCGCGTACTCGTCATCTTTCAGGCTGTTATAGGCATTCATCATCGCCAGATCGTAAAAAAAATACATTGCCCGGAAATTCTTGTTGCTATCCTGGAACTTGCCGATTTCGTCATCCGAAAGAGCCGAGGGCGCAGAAGGGAGCGCCAACACCGCAACCAACGCCAGAGCCAACACGAATTTCATCTTTCCCGTCATTTGTTGCTCGCCTTTCTTTACATCGGTCTTTTATTCAGTTTTCGGGGCGCCCCATCAATTCGATTTCATGCGCAAAACAGCCCAGGTTTCCTTGCCGTCGAACTTGTACGGCTTGACGAGCGCCTCAAACGTTTCCGGTCTGTCGTTCCTGTCCTCGGCATTGTAAAGTTCCCCGCTCATCCGGAGATTTCCGTCGGCCTGCCTGACAACTTTCCTGACGTCCGTGGAATATGTGGCTTCTCCGTCCGCTCCTTCAAAATGATAGAGTTTCCCGTCATAGTAATACGGCGGATCCGACTCTGTAATACTCCGATTTTTCAAATCTATGTCAAAATACTTCTTGACG
>JAISKK010000053.1 GCA_031260965.1 Desulfovibrio sp.
AGAAAATCCTTTTTGACTTTGGCAAAGAGTTTGGGCACGTCCCGCGCCATTTTTACGGCCCTGGACGTTTTCTCCTGCGCCGCGACAAAGGGGGCAAGGTCTATTGTCACAGCGGGATAGGCGCGTTTGCGGAGTTCATCGCGGTAATATTCCAGGGTTTCGGGGGCCTCGGAGGGTTTTTCCGTCACCACAAGGACGCGCAGCACATCGTCCAGCTCGTCGTCTTCCACCGGCAGCAGTCCCCGGCGCAGGACGAAAGCGCCAGGCAGGTCGGGGAGCAGCCAGACGGTGTCCAGGCGCAAATCCACTTCGCGGAACAGGCCCGGCCCGTCAAGGTCCTTGGCGTAGGGCAGAGGCGTTTTTGCTCTGCCTGTCTGTCCGGGCGCATCGGACGCGGCGGGCGCGAAGGGCGTGAATTTTTCCGCGGTGCGGACAAAGGCGCGGATGCGCGCTTGCGGCAGGCGGGAGCGGATATGCGGGTATTCGTGAGACATGCCGATAATTTCAATGGCTTCGTCGCCCCGGAAAAAAGGCGTTTCGCCGGGCGCCGGACGCAGGCGCTGGGCGGCCTGGGCGCTGTGGAAGAATTCCGGGTCGCAGTCATCCGGGTACGCGGGCCAGCGGGTATCGAGCCAGTGCTGGTCGTAGGTTCCGGACAGGGCGCGACGGGCGGGGTTGGCGATATCCAGCGGGAAGGGACAGGCGGGAGCGGGCCGATCCTGGTCGGAAAGCAGCAAATGGTCCGGATCTTCGAGGTTGGGCGGTGTCCTGGCTGCTTTGTTGTCGGCGTCCAGTCCCTTGCCGACAGGATTGGCCGGGAAGTTCGGGCCGCCGAAGGCGCGTTCCCAGACCAGGGGCATGGCGACAAAAGGTATGGGGGCGCTGAAGCCGCCGCCGGACAGGCGTTCCCTGTCCCCGAACACGGCAATGCGGCGGGAAACCGAGCCCACGCGGAAGGCTGTTTCCAGCGCCGCCACGGGCTTTTTGTCCGGCGCGCGGCAAAAGCCCGCCACCAGAACTTCCGCAGCCGGTTTGGGCAGCCCCATATCCAGCAGGGGCGGCTGGCCGAGGGCGGCGAAGGCGTCCGGGGCTTCTTTCCAGAAGTCCTGCTCCGTGCGCAAAGTGCTGTTTTCGCCTTCCGGGTCAAAGGCCGCGTACAGGCCCACGCTGACCATGAGCATGCGTTTCCCCTGCCAGGAGAAAGGGTGGAGCGTAACGCTGTGCTGCTTGTCCTTGTAAACTTTCATGGATATCAGATATTGGTTATCAGGCCGGCAATATTGTTTATTGAACCGGACAGGTTGGTAGTTGTACCTGCCAAATCCGTGCCCGAACCAAGTAATTTTGTTTGCTCACCCAATGTCAGTAAGTCTGCGCCCGCTGCTTTCAACGCGCTGCCTATTGCATCGGTTTTTGAGCCTATGGCATCCACCTTCGCTCCCAGAGCCTCGGTGCTTGCGCCAACCGCCTTTGTCACCTCACCCTGCACTTTCGCATCAATACCATCTACGCTAGTTTGCATACCTAGAATTGCTGTACGATCAGCTGCAACGTCCTCGAGCAGCGCCACTATAGAACTTTGATTCCCTGTGATATCTTCCCGCAAGCCTTTCAATTGCATGTGTTCGGCATGGGCCTCCGTCCTGGCAGTTCCGAGTTCGGTCTGGTGACCGAGGTACCCTTCCTGAGCAAAACCCAACGTAAAATCAAGGTATTCAATGGCATGTAAATACTGGACAGCGCCCAGGACGATGTTCAGCTCTTCTCCACCCACAAACGAGCCCTCAGCGCCGATAATAACTTCCGCACTTGCGCCTGCATAAAGCTCATATTTATAGGGGACGGGTCCTATTTTCCCATCACCCTCCGCAATCTCGCCGGGTTTCTTTGATTCGTCGCCCATAATTTTCTCCTTATTGTTCCTTGAGGCGCATATAACTGCAGCCGTCAGACGACTGCAGACGGATTTCCCGCTTGCCGCTCTCGTCGTGCATGATAATCTTGTGCCCGCCCGGTGTCTCGATGGTCGTGTTTTGCAGACCTTCCGTGTCCGTCAGGGTAATCTTGTTCCCTCCTGGCGTGCGGATTATGTTGGACTGCTGGTTCGTGTCCGCCACAACGCTGGGTTGAGCCGGGTTGGGCAGCGCGCCGACCAGCACGGGCCGGTCCGGGTCGCCGTCCACAAAGGCCGCCAGCGCCTCCACGCCTTTCAGCAGGGGGAAGTGGGTGCCGGAATTAGCGCCGGCGTGACTCTGGATCATACGCAGAGGCACGGAGTTGTTGCCGTCCTGGGTGTCTGCGGAATCGGCGTGGATGACTTTTTCCGCGTAGTGAAATCTGACCTTGTAGCGGCCCTGACCGTCTATCTCGGCGTATTGGCCTTTGCCGCCGGCGTCAATGGCAACGGAGACCAGACCTTTCATCATCGGACGCGGAGTTTCGGGCAGGGGCGCATAAGCGCCCGCGTTCAAGGGGTGGCAGACAAAACTGTTGTGGTATCCCGTGTTTGCCTCTTCGTTCTCAAAACCCGTCTCAAATCCGGCTTGCCGCGCCTGTTCGAGAAGATTTTTTTCTATCCCGTCATTTGCCTGAACGCAGTGGTGGTTGACGCCGAGAATCTGGTATTTTTCATTATCCAGAGTGATGGAGTATCCAGCCCGCAGCCAGGGAACCGCGCTTTTCCCCTTTACGCGGTCGCTCAGGCTTTTGAGGGCGCGCAAACGCGCATCGGCAAGCTCTTTGGCGCGCGCGTCCGCGTCTTCGGGCGTGAAGTCCCTGCTGAAGTAATCCATCTCTCCGAACATGCCGATATCGCCGAAAAGGTTGTATTCGCATTGACCCCACAGGGCCGTTTTGTCGGAAACTGTCTGGGTAGTGACACCTGGCTTTTCCGTGCAATAGTCCCTGAGCGTTACCGTGTCGGGATGGGCGGTGAGGGTGCGGACAAAGGCCAGCAGGGCTTCGTCCGCATGGCCGTCGGACCAGTCCAGGGCGGCGCGCAGGGGCAGATCTTCCACGCCGCTTTGCGCATCCGCGAGCACAAGAGTGTCTCCGTTTTCTGTCTGGCGGATATAGCTGTACGCGCCCACGCGCTCCAGATGCCGGGAAAGGAAGTTGAAAGCGGATTCGTTATACTGACTGGTAAAGGGACGGGGAATATACTTTGCCTTCAGATTGACCGCATAATCATTGCCGGCGACCAGATTTTCATGGCCGAGAATCTTGTCGCAGATCTGGGGCAGGCCCATGACGAGAAAGATGCGGGAATGGACGGACAAGCGCAGCCGCGCGCTGCGCGGTTGCAAAAGAATTCTGAATACAGAGCCGCCCTGGGAGGCAAAGAGCCAGGACACTTCGGCCGCCATACCGTTCCAGACGAAGGCTTGCGCCTTCCCCTTCGTGGTCCCGCGCAGGGTGAGCAGGGGAGATTTCAGCAGCTTTTCCTGGCTTTGCCGCGCGTCTTTGGCCGCCACCCCCGGCGCGACCAGCAGGATGCTGAAGGCGTAGCCCTTGCTGATCTCGTCTTCGCCGTGAAAGGCCAGCACCCGGCACTGCTCGGCGCTCAAGGCGGAGCAGGAAAATTGCCAGAGGTCGTTGTTGGGCATGAATAACTCCTCTCAAAAACACAAAATACACTGGGCATGGGCAAACAAAGCTGAATTTTACAGCCGGAATTTTCCCCCGTTCAGGGAAAGCTTCCTCTGTTGGGTCTAAGAATCCCGGCGCTGCTCATAAAGCAGGTTGTCCTCTTTGCCCTCAAGCACGGTGCGGCGCAGGTTCGCGCCGGAAAAATCCGTTTTGCCGACCAGCAGATTGCGTAAATTCGCCGCGTAAAAATTTGCCCCGGACAGGTCTGCTCCGACCAGACGGCATTTTTTCAACGCGCCGTTCACAAGACTCGTGCCGGAAATGTCCGCCCCCGTCAAATCGCATTTGACGAAACGGCAGCCTGCCGCGCGCAGGCCGTCAAGGCGCGCGCGGGAGAGATCGCAATGGGCGAACATGGCGTTTTCCAGGTTGGCCTTGTAAAAATCCGCGCCGCACAGCCTGGACATGCGAAAGGACGCCTCGCGCAGATCCGCGCCGGAAAAATCCGCGCCGGAAAAATCCGTGTCCATATCAAGGTAGAGTTTGCGCAAGGAAGCCCCGGCAAAGGAAAG
>JAISKK010000115.1 GCA_031260965.1 Desulfovibrio sp.
CTCATCGTCGCCCACATAGTCAATCATCCGCCCCTTGTCGAAAATACCCAGGGAAATGCCGAATCCCAGATAGGCTACGATAAAGGCATTATCCGCATAGCTCAAATTCTGTTCTTCAGCCGCCTTGAGAGCGGCGGCGTGCATATTCAGCATCTGGGTACGCGGAATACGCGGCAACTCCGGATGACCGGAAAGACGCGCTATATCGTCTATCTCATCCACTCGTATGGAATCATAAACATAGGCCTGAACTCCATAGCGCTGCGCGATAGACCAGGCGATAAGAGCACCAAGTTTCGACGGATGTTCGTGGACGGCCTTGTTGTTCAGATAATTCATCATTGTCTCGTCAATCAGATAAGCGCCCTGCTTAATTGGCGGAAGAGGGCCGCAGCGTCCCACCACAGTACTCAGAGTGGACATATCGAAACCGTGCTTTTCACAGCAGCGGACGATGTCTGCCTCGCGCATCTGCACTTGTTGAACAATTTTTGGAAGGCGGCTTAAGGCCAGCGAATCATGAGTGATATCGCAACTAAAAACCTTCTTTTCATCTTCGTAAGCCGCAACCCTGGTGGCCACGGAACCCGGATAAAGGGCTAAAACCGTATGTTTTGCAGTATTCATAGCTTCTCCCCTACTGGTTAGATGGTTCATTCAAAATTCCCCTGATTCGAAGTATCATCATATATATTACAGAACATCATGTGTCGTAATATGTATGATGTTTTGCCCCAAAAATAAAACCTTGTCAACCCGTATTTTCTATTTTTTTTAAAAAACAGGATTCACCTTTCTCTTGCGCAGACTTGCCTTTTATACAAACGCCATATATTGTTGGCTAAATGAGGAGGGGAGAACCTTGAAACAAGGCCGAACCCAACGATGAACACCCCCTGAAGCTGCAAACGCGGGCTGGGCAGCAGTGCTGCTAAGGATTGCATTCGATACCGTAAACTCAAAAACTTTGACTCTGGGGGCGTGTCTATACATAGAACACCGGCTCTTATTGGACCCAAACTTGCCATAAGTCATGCTTCAAGAAACTTGTCAAAACTTTCAAAATATAGGGGCAAACGTGTCCTACCAAGATTTTCCGTGGCAAAAAGGCGGTTCGCTTAGTTTTAAAAAATTGACTTCTTTGTCTCTGCCGCCACTGCAAGGTAAAAAAGTTTTGGATGTAGGATGTAACGAGGGCTATTTCAGCGGCTGGGCATCTTTTCAGCGCGCCTCTTTCGTAAAGGGTATTGATAAACAGCAAAAATCGATAGAACAGGCCAGGATATGGTTTCCGCAATGCAGATTTTCCTGTATTGACTGGTGTGAGTTAGGTTCTGAAAAGTATGACCTGATTATATGCCTTTCCGCTATTCATTACGCGGCTGACCAGCAGCAACTGATAGATTTACTGATGAGCAGACTCGAACCGGATGGCTTGCTGGTGCTTGAACTTGGCATTGCTGACGGCGAGGGGGATGAGTTTATCCCCATAACTCGTAATATAACTGCCACGGTTACAGATACGCGACTTTTCCCCACGCATAACAAAATGCACAGTCTACTGGATAAATATTCCTCAAAATATATGGGCAGCAGCGTCATGCAGGCTGGGGATCCTGTCCCCAGGCACGTTTATCATGTATGCCACACGCGCCCTTATGCAATATTGCTTATGGACGGACATTATGCCGGAAAAACAAGTTTTGTTGAGGCAATTATCTGTGAAGATATTTTCAGGATAAGAGGTGAGGGTCTATATCATGAAATTGCCGATGGAAAAGTTTTTGCCAGCGATTCACTCAAAGATCTCATTCAGTACGTTCCCGGAACAAAACATATGATTCCGCCACAAATTACCGAGAATATCTGCACAAAAGGTCTCCTTCCTGAATTTATCCAGATATGCCGCCATCTTGCAGAAAAGCATGGGAAAAATTTAGTTCTTGAACACTATATCCCATATGCACATCGGGAAAAGGCGGCAATGCTCTTCCATGAAGCCGGTTATTTCGTCGTTGATATTGCAATGTACGCTGCTTATAAACAACCGTGGTATGTAAAGCGCCCTCCCCACAAACAGTATGTTGCCTACCAGGATTATTTGGAAAGACTTTGTGATATCGACGAGGAAGCGTATCTTGCTGCCAACCCGGACGTAGCGCAGATGATATCCGAAGGCAAACTCCCAAGTGCGAGATATCATTATTGGTATTTTGGAAGACGTGAAAAACGCAAACTTTCATGAAGCGGAATCGCTCACAGGGAATTGAATGCATAAAAAAAGAGGAGCCGATGGCCTCTCTCAAATAATTCTTATTTGCCCTGACCACAGCATTTTTTATACTTCTTGCCGCTGCCGCAGGGGCATTCGTCATTGCGCCCGACCTTAAGGGTATCGCGGCGTTCGGGCAGCTTTTTTCCCGCGTCTGCGGACGTGCCCGAGTAATTGAGGCGGGCGTTCTGTTCACGGTGCCGGAAGGGTGAAGCGTCCTCCCTGGCGACGACTTTACCCTCTCCCTCCAAAGCGGTCCCTCCTTCACCTTCCTCCTGGGCGGGACCTTCCGCTCCGGGCTGTTGTTCTTCCACGGAGACGCGCAGACGCGTTAAGGACTTGAAAAGATTTTCCTGAATATGGAAAAGCATATCCTGGAACATGGCAAAGCCTTCGCTCTTGTATTCCTGCTTCGGATCCCGCTGCCCGTAACCACGCAGCCCGATGCCGTCACGCAGGTGATCCATGTTCAAAAGATGCTCTTTCCAACTGCGGTCAAGTTCTTCCAGCATGAAATAACGCAGAATGTCCGCATAAATATGCGGCGCTCCGACTTTCAGTTCATCAAGGATTTGCAGCACAGCCGCCCGGCATTCGGCGGGCGTGGGCAGGCTTTCTTCCGGGCGCGCCCGTTTCAGGTTGAAAACTTCCTGCAAACGGCTCCGCAGCCATTCTTCCTGATCCGGGGCGAGTTTACCGCGCGCAGCTTCATAAGCCGCATAAAGTTCGCTTAAAGTGTCGTCCAAAAACTCAAGAATAGCGCCTTCCATATCCTCACGGTTGATCGAATCCCGGCGCAGTGAATAGATGACTTCGCGCTGCTGGTTCATGACATTGTCATAATCAAGCAGGGTCTTCCTTATTTCAAAGTTGTGCCCTTCCACTCTCTTCTGGGCGTTCTCTATGGCCCGCGAGATCATGCGGTGTTCAATGGATTCCCCTTCCTTAAGACCCAGGGTTTCCATAATCCGGGCGATACGATCCGAACCGAAAAGACGCATCAAATCATCTTCCAGGGAAAGATAAAACTGCGAACAGCCCGGATCACCCTGACGACCGGAACGGCCGCGCAACTGGTTGTCTATGCGCCGGCTCTCATGCCGCTCCGTGCCCAGAATAAAAAGTCCGCCCAACTCGCGCACTCCTTCACCCAGAACAATATCCGTGCCACGCCCGGCCATGTTCGTGGCAATGGTCACCTTACCCTTCTGCCCGGCCTCGGCGATGATGCCGGCCTCCTGCTCATGGTATTTGGCGTTCAGCACGTTATGGGGAATCTCCACCTTTTTCAGGCGGACGGAAAGAAGCTCCGAGGTCTCAATGGAAATAGTGCCCACCAGCACCGGCTGACCGATTTTATGGAGTTTTTTGATGCGGGCGACTATGGCCTCCATCTTTTCGGCTTTGCTGCGATAGATGATGTCCGGCATATCCAGGCGAATCATGGGCATGTGCGTGGGGACAGATATAACTTCCAGCCCATATATCTCATGAAATTCAATGGCTTCTGTGTCAGCAGTGCCGGTCATGCCCGCCAGCTTGTTGTACATGCGAAAATAATTCTGGAAGGTAATCGAAGCCAGGGTCTGGTTCTCCGCCTCGACCTTGACGTGCTCCTTGGCCTCCAGAGCCTGATGCAGACCATCGGAAAAACGCCGTCCGGGCATCAGCCGCCCGGTGAACTCGTCAACAATAACAACCTGATTTTCGTTGACAATATAATCAACATCGCGCCGGTAAATATGGTGCGCCTTAAGGGCCTGATGCACATGATGCTGAATGGTCATGTTTCGGGCGTCAAAAAGGTTCTCTATGTCAAGCAGCTTCTCCACATGCTCCGTGCCCCGATCCGTGAGCATGGCCGTGCGTCCTTTTTCGTCCAGGCTGTAGTCCTCGGGCTTGAGCCGGGTAACGATAAAATCCGCCTTGCGGTATAAATCAGTGGAATCCGAAGCCGCCCCGGAAATAATCAACGGGGTGCGAGCCTCATCAATGAGGATGGAGTCCACCTCGTCGACAATCGCGAAATTATGTCCGCGCTGCACCAGCTGGTTCTGGTAGAACTTCATGTTGTCGCGCAGATAGTCGAAACCGAATTCATTGTTGGTGCCGTAAGTGACGTCGGCTGCGTAGGCCTCCTGGCGCTCTTTGTCGTCCAGACCATGCACTATGACGCCGACGGAGAGACCGAGATAATTATAGAGCTTGCCCATCCAGGCGGAATCACGCCGGGCCAGATAGTCGTTGACAGTGATCACATGAACGCCTTTGCCGGACAATGCGTTCAGGGAGACTGCCAGGGTGGCGGCCAGGGTTTTGCCCTCGCCGGTCTTCATCTCCGCGATGCGCCCGGAATGCAGAACCATGGCCCCGATGAGCTGCACGTCAAAATGGCGCATACCCAGAGCGCGTACCGAGGCCTCCCGGACCAGAGCAAAAACTTCGGGAAGAAGCTCATCCAGACTTTCCCCCTCATCCTGAATCCGGCGTCTGAATTCTTCCATGCATTTGGGGAAATCCTGGGGCTCAAGCTTTTGCATCTGCGCTTCCAGACTGCCGATTTTACGCACGATCTGCATCTTGCGCTTGATATAGCGGTCATTTTTGGAACCGAAGATTTTCTTGAAAATCAGGCTGAACATATTGCTCCGGGGATGGCGGGATACGGAGACGTTTTCCGATCCGCCGGGGTGCGGAAAGTTATATAAAAATATAAAAACGGAAGGCGGCGAGAATTTTTTGAAAAATCAGTCAGCTGACTTTCCGACCGAAGACAATTTTTCCCCTACCGCCCTGCCGAATTTATTTATGAAACTTTTGGCCTTGTTCAAGGGTTTCTGTGCGTCTATGGCCGCAAATTCGCGCAAAATCTCCTCCTGGCGCTCGGTCAGGCCACGCGGGATGAGCACTTTGATTTCCACCAGCAAATCACCGCTGTCCTTGCGACCCGGATAGGGCAGTCCCCGACCGGGAACCCGAAACATCTCGCCGCTTTGCGTGCCGCGCGGCACATCAAGGGTGATATCCTCGTCAAGGGTCGGAACGCTGAGCTTTTCGCCCAAAGCAGCCTGGACAAAGGTAATCTCGCGGGTAACAAAAAGGTTTTGCCCTTCGCGGCTGAAGGTATCATCCTCCTCAACATTTATGACCACATAGAGGTCACCGGACGGGCCGCCGTTGAGCCCTCCTTCGCCTTCGCCGCGCACCCGGAGGCGGTTGCCGGAATCCACACCGGCCGGGATATGAACGGCCAGCTCACGCATTTCCTGAATCTGCCCGCTGGCTTTACAGCGCGGGCAGGGACTGGCAATGACCTCGCCAAGGCCCCGGCAGACAGGGCAAGGGACGCTGAGCTGAAAAAAACCCTGATTGTGGCGCACCTGTCCGGTCCCGCCGCAATGCCGGCATTTCTCCGGGCTGGTGCCGGGCGCAGCCATACTCCCCTTGCACTCCGGACAGGTCTGATTGCGGGGAATCCTGATATTGACGCTGTCGCCTTTGGCCGCCTGACGAAAGCTGACACTTAGATTATAGCGCAGATCCGCGCCCTGGGCCGGACGTTTGCGTCTGCCCCGGCCCGTCGTCGCGCCCATGCCGAAGCCGAAAAGGTCGCTGAAAATATCGCCGAAATGCGAAAACACGTCGTCCGCGCTGTTAAAAGCCCCCGCCCCGTTCACGCCCTCGTGCCCGAAGCGGTCATAGCGGGCGCGCTTGTCCGCGTCGCGCAAAATGTCATAGGCCTCGGCCGCTTCCTTGAACTTGACCTCGGCCTCGGAATCCCCCGGATTACGATCCGGATGAAATTCCATGGCCAGCTTGCGGTAAGACCTTTTTATTTCCTCATGCGATGCAGTGCGTTCAACGCCAAGCACCTCATAATAATCACGCCGGAACATAATAAATATCTTTTAATCAATTTTGGAAATATCCACGGGGAAAGCCGGAGGAGTATAGCAGCTCAGATCGTCAGGCATGATCTTGGCGGCCGCGATTTCCCGCAGGGCCGTCACCACTTCCTTGTTGCGGCTTTCGATCAGGGAAGGATAGCCCTGGCGATACTGATGCACTCGTTTTATGGCCATTTGCACAAGCAGGAAACGGTTATTCACCCGCTCCTGACAATCTTCAACAGTAATCCTGGCCATAAATGCCTCCGAAATATTGGTAATTATTAAACAGTCCGCCAGCGCAACACCTATGCGGGACTTTGCGCAAGTCCCCGGCAACGGATAAAAATCGCCGCACACGATCTAATCTATAATTATATGTCGGCGCAGCCTGCATGTCAACAATAGCGCCCGCAGAAATAAAGGATAATATCAGCGCATGGACACAACCCACCTGGGACTTTTTTTGAGCGGTTCACTCAAGCTCTTTGCTCTGATGACGCCGCCGGTGGCGCTGACCGCTTTTTTGAGCGTTTCGCGGCACTATGACGCCGAGCGGAAAAAACTTACCGCCCGCAAGACGGCGCTTGCGATCTTCATCATGGGCAGCGTGCTTTATTTCAGCGGAGACGCTATTTTCGCCTTTTTCGGATTCACCCTGGACGCCTTCCGCATCGGCGCGGGTTCCCTGCTCTTTCTTTCCGCCGTGTCTCTGATGAACGAACGACCGGAAAAACCCTTTCTCTCCCCCGAAGACGACATCAGCATTGTGCCTCTGGCCATACCGCTCTGTCTCGGCCCGGCCTCCATCGGAACCCTGATCATCATCGGCGCTTCCGCCAAAAACACGGTGGAATCCATTATCGGCGCACTGGCCCTTTTGTCGGCCTCTTTCGGCATTTATCTGATCCTGCACTTCGCCGATGGTATCCAGAATCGCCTGGGCAAGGTCGGTATGGCCGTACTCGCCAAACTCACCGGTCTGCTTTTGGCCGCCATTGCCGCCCAGGTAACCTTTACCGGCGTGCATGCCTTTTTGCGATAAAGACTGTATACTTAGCCTTTTCCACCTGCGCATTACATCACGCCCAGCCAGGCCCCAAAAAAAAGCAGCAGGGACACCGGTCCGTTCAGGGCGAAGGCCAACTTGAGGCGCTCCAGCCGCTTTGGCCCGACCAGACTGTGCTCCAGCCATAAAATGCCCGCCGCCACGCCCAGCGCCCCATGCCAGCCCAAGGCAAGATCCCGTTCCAGACCGGCGAGAAAAAGAAAAATAACCGTATTCACATGGCAGAAAGCGGAAAGCTGCATGGCCCCTGACAAACCAAAGCGGACGGGCAAGGAATAGAGGCCGTTTTCCCGATCAAAATCAAGATCCTGGCAGGCATAGAGAATGTCAAAGCCGGATATCCAGAAAAAAACACCCAGACTGAGCAACAGGGCTGTCATGGAATAATGCGTATCCACACTCAGCCACCCGGCCAGAGGGGCAAGACCGATAACCGCGCCCAGGACAAAATGGCAGAGCCAGGTGTAACGCTTGGCGTAACTGTAGGCCGCGGCGAAAACAAGAGTGGGGA
>JAISKK010000113.1 GCA_031260965.1 Desulfovibrio sp.
AGTAGCGCTCCCGCATGCAACAGCATATCATTACTGTCAGTGATGTTGCAGCCGCAGATACGCGCATCTGGAGTGTGTTGAAAGTGTTCAAAAATTTCCGGTAGACCTTCATAGAGAAACATGTTGCTGTCTACAAAAAAAATCAACTCACCTCTGGCTACGTCTACAGCATGAATGATATGTTCTTTGAGAGAGCTGAATTTGTCTGGAAGCACACGGATGTACTCAGGATAGATTGTTTTTTTAGCAGCTTCATCTGATGTAGTTACAATTTCCCACGGAAGTCCCGCGTGTTCAGCCGCCTCGGACAGCGAAACAAAGACAGCCTTGGTATGATCATGTTTTATACTCGCGCGCACAACAAACGTTATAATGGGGCGGGTAGGAAAAATGCGCGGAAAAGGTCTCTCAGAAAAAAATTTTGTAAATAATTTAACAGGAAGTAAACCACATTTTCGACACAAGGGCAGCATCATCTGAAATTGTTGTGACAATGGCATATATGGTTGAATATCTGGCAAAAGTGCAAAACGCACACCTTGATGTAAATGTACTTCAGGGTGCTTGCTCACAATGCAGTACAATTTTGCAGATATGTCTTCGTGTATTTTGTTGTAGGATTTAGAATCGCTGGAATAGCAAATTATTCTAGCGCCGTGGGATACATATAACATACAGTCAACAAGTTTATGTGATATAACATCAGAGAAAATAAAAAAATTATGGTAAGTGTGGCCAAATTCATAAAGATATTCTGTTGCCGAAGGATTTTTGTTTATCGAACGAACTAAACGTACACCGTGTTTTCGTAATAGAGAAACAGTGCAATACGGTATTGTTGCATTACCAATAAAAAGTTCTAATTGGAAAGAAGCAAGAGAAAGTAAGTAAAAAAAGTGAAGTGGATAGTTGTTATGACGAAATATGCCATCCCAGATAATGAGTATTCTATTATTTTTATTATCTTCATCAACAAAAAGACGTTGTAGCTGTGTAGCGGCTAGAGAGCAAGTCTGAATGACACCTCGTTTTTGGAGATGGTCGAACAACTTAATGATAGCTTGGCCACCCCCCCCATTGTAGTAGAGAAAAAGAGCGGTACGATAGAGAAAAGCCGATGGAACAGACAGCAGATTGGAATGGGACGAAAAGACTTTTCCTATTTTTTTCTTGTGCTTGATAAGGTCATAGAAAAAATGCTTTCCAAAGGTCAAATTTTTTATAAACGCAACAAAATTACTCGAATAGCAGTATGCGCAAGGCAATAAAAGGACGCAAACAAATTGAGATGGAAGATGTAATTGCATATATTTTTGAGTGCTACTTTTTTTCGGGGGGGATTACCCCCTGTGAGCGTTTACAATATCTCTAATGATTTGCGACATTTCTTCTTAATTATTTTAACAGCATAAGCATCATTTCTAACCTCCTGCTTTTTCGAAAGGCTTATTTGCTGTTATATAAAGTGAATAGGCAAATTCGCACTGTTTCCAATCAGGATGGCGGATTAAAATTTTTCTTCGAATATCTGAAGATGGCTGAATAATCTCTCGTTCGAAAACTGTTTTTTCCCAAGGTAATTTTTTAAATTCATCAATTATTTCTTCTGTAGTTTTTCTATTGTTTTTTTCATCGTAATAAACTTGTTCTATAATTGCTTCAATAGCTAGTTTTGGGATATGCTTATCTTCTAAGGCTAAACGCATTTCCCACGGCGATAAATACAAATGACTAAAGTCATCAATAACATTATTGTCTGAAAAATTGTAAAGTATATTTTTTGAACAAACATACAAATGATGACCCATGTTTGAATACCAGTGTGGGCCACCCTGCAGCATCAAGCAGCCACCCGGCTTTAATATTCGATAGCAAGTTTCAAATACTTCTTTAATATTTAAAATGTGTTCAGTTACCGCTATTCCTATAATAATATCAAATTCGTTTTCCCCTAAATCTGCGAACTCTAAATTTGTCTGTAATATTTCTACTTTTTGTTCATCCATAGCGCCTTCGTATAAGTTCGGATACGGGTTAACCACAACTACACGTTTCTTTGTGGAATTAAAAACGGTTTTAGCAAGCCCCAATGACCCATCTCCCCCCAATTCGAGCACCTTTTGATCGCACACCATATTCTCCATGTGAGACATCAGTAAGAGTCTTGATATTGCTATTTTATTATACTCCTCAATTCCAGCATCATAGTTTAGTGAGTCATTTAAAGAGGAAGGGAAGTTGGGAAAATAAATATTTATTCCATTTTGAATATTTTTTCTCATTATCACATAACCACAAAGATCAACAATTTTTTTGATTGCTTTTTTTGTGATTTTAAACATAACATACATCCTTTGGCATAATAACATGTAGTGAATTTAAATGTATTTTAAGGGAAATTGCCTGTGTATTTTGATTTGCTGTTCCATTATTTACATACGATAAAATAAATTTTATTCCACATGAATATAAAATAAAAGATAATAATTTTATATATTTATTTATCATAATAGTTAAAGTCCAATCTCTAGTTAAGTATAACAATGTTCTTTGTTCATGGCCCCATCACACCCTGTAATAAACAATCTGCGCCCCATCACTCTCGAACTTGAAAGGCACATAAATGAGATTAGCCAATGCCTGACGCACAGACTCCTGCTTATCCGGTTCCACAAAGAACAGCATAAATCCGCCGCCACCGGCACCCAGCAGCTTACCGCCTATGGCACCGTGCTTACGCGCCTGGTCGTAAATGGCATCAAGACTTTCCATACTTATCTTGTCGGAGAGGCTGCGTTTTTTTACCCAGGCATCATGCAGCAATTCTCCAAATGTGCGCAGATCCGCTTCTGAGGACAAAATCTCCACGCCCTCATCCACCATGCCCCTCATGCTGTGCAGCGTCCGTTCTTTCTGATCCATATTGTCAATTTGAGATTTGGCAATTTCCGAGGCGATGCGGGAAAAACCCGTAAAAAAAAGCATCAAATACCGTCCAAAATCCCTTTTCCGCTCCTGTGACAAAATCAGCGGTTCCACCTTGAAATTACCGTCCGGGCGAAAATGAATGATATTCAAACCGCCGAATGCAGCAGCCACCTGATCTTGAGATCCCACATTGTCGCCCAGTACAGACTGTTCGTAACGAATGGCCTCTCTGGCGAGCCATTTGGGGGACGCCCGCCGACCGTTCAATGCCTCAAGTGCGTGCAGCAGACCCACCATAAAAGAGGAACTGGATCCAAGGCCGGAGCGGGAGGGTAAATCGTCATCGCAATGAATTTCCATGCCCAATTCGGATTCATAATTGTTCAAAACCGCCCGAATGGCCGGATGCTCTATTTCCAATGGGTTGAGAACTCTTTCCAGTCTGGAATAGGCAATGCGGTATTTGTGGTCGAAAAAAGGCGGTAGCCAGCGGCAGGTAATGTAGTTGTACTTGTCAAAGGTGGTGGAAAGCACCGCCCCGCCGTGTTTCTCCACCCAGGTCGGGTAATCCGTGCCGCCGCCAAAAAAGGAAATCCTGAAGGGGGTGCGGGAAATAATCATCTGTTGCCCTCAAGAGGATCGGCTTTTGCAACAGGAAATATGCTTGCTTCTATTATCCCACAGAGTATATGCCCCACACAGATATGGCCCTCCTGAATCTTGGGAGTTACTGTTGAAGGGATTTTCAGACAAAAATCTGTAACCCGGCTTATCTGCGCTTCGTGATTACCTGTAAGACCCACCGCGAGCAAACCCATTCGCCGTCCCAGTTCCAGGGCTTTTATAACATTTGGCGAGTTACCCGAGGTTGATATGCCAAACAGCACATCGCCAGACTGCCCCACAGACTGTACCTGCCTGGAGAATAACTGCTCATACCCGTAGTCATTGCCGATGGCTGTCAATACGGAAGAGTCCGTTGTCAGGGCAAAGGCAGGCAATCCAGGACGATCATAGGCAAAACGGCTGACCATTTCTCCAGCCAGATGCTGGGCGTCGCCGGCGCTTCCCCCATTACCCATAAACAACAGTTTGCGCCCATTTTTCAAGGCAAATACACAGCGCTCGGCCACAACGGCTATAAGGGCAATCAATGCTTTATCACGCGCCATGCTCTGGAATAATTCTATATTGCATGAGATTTGCTTCTCTATGAAATTTTGCATCAATAGCTCCATTTACGGAAATCAGCTATGGAGCGTAAAATTTCCGCCGCCTGCGCAACATCCGCCTTGGCCCATTGCTGTTTTTTCATATGCGAAAAAACGTTTAGTTTGGCATCATATACCTGCACAAAGCTATAAGGTACGGCATGACACTTAGGTCCCTGCATAAAATCCATATTGCCGGACCAGCCTGTGGCAACCACTTCCAGACCAAATTCCATTGCCTCGCGAATCGTCAGGCCATATCCTTCAGAACAATGCAGGGATATATACACATCCGACCTGCAATACAGACCTTCCAGCTCCTCTCGCGTCAATTGACGCGCCATAATCTGAATATTGCCGCTTCGACCTATGGACTCCTGAATGATGTTGAATTCTTTGAGACAATGTGCGCTTAGATTTGTCTTAAGAATAAGCTCAACTTTTTCACTGTTGCCAAAGGCTGATTGAAATGCTTTTATAGCTGCAATGGGGTTCTTGCGGGAGATGTTTGAAGCAAGATCAAAAATACTTAATACACGCATTTTGCCATCTTCAGCAAAATTGCGTTGACTCGGTGTTCTCTCCAATATTCTGGGGGGATGAACTGAAATCGGCTTTCTGGTTTTTCTCCGTATGGCGTCTGCTGTAAAGACACTGGGGCATTCAATCGCATCAAAATGACTCAGGCAAGGAACCCAAAAGGGGGGGATTTCCTCAAGTTCCCAAGCCCAATAAGCCACACGCCTTTTGTTTCGCACAAGTTCACGGCAGCGCCAGAGGGCTGCCATGATATGCGGTGGATTGACGTGAAAAACTATTGTCCCTGCCTCATTTTGAGCAGGGCAGTTACGGGGAGTGAAAAGCAATCCCTGAAACATCTCATCCACGGCGGCTTTTCCTGAACTCTTGCTGATATCAATGGCAAAAACCTTTCTGCCGCTCTCCTTCACTTCCCGGTAATAGAGCCTTGCTCCTTCTCCTAATCCGGTCGCTTGCGAGAAGTACCCAACTACCCATACTGGGTCTGTGGTCGAGGAGCATGTCCCGTCAGCTTTTGGAAGTACCATGCCCACGACGCGTAGTATCCATGTGATGATAAACATGGGGCAGGCCCACCACAGGGATTTGACAAACTTAAACAAGGGACCGCGCACGATGCGCCCTCCGGGCGGGTATTCCAGTCAGGCACGAACAAGAGGCCGCATTAAGGCTTGCGGGAGTGGGTTGAGCAAAGAACAGGCCGGTTACACTGTCTGTCTTTTGCCGTTTTCTGTGCGACCGAACGCGCGCCTGTCGGAGAAACGCCAAAAGGGCCCTGACTTCGCAAAGAAGACAGGGCCGGACAAGATGGTCAAGCGCGAAATTTTTTAGGAAAAATAAGTTATTTAGCTGAGATGAGTAGAGAGAGAGAGAGAGAGAGAGAGAGAGAGAGAGAGAGAGAGAGAGAGAGAGAGAGAGAGAAGCAAGAAGCGGGCCAAAACCAAGGGTTTCAGCCGTTTTCAGGCCCAAAATATTCGGGCAAAATTCCAAATTCTTCACGCTCATCCTTCAGCTCTCCAGGCAGCCGAAAATGCTGATCCGGCCAGGTTGCCGCAAACAACCATTCGTCATCGTGACTCCTTCCTAAAGTTTTGCCGCCGGAATGTCAATAGGGGCGGGAAAGACCACAATCCACCACAGCGGACTCAAAATTGGTGAAATGTAACCGCTCACAGGGCAGGCGGTAGGGGGGAAGCGGTCATATGACGAAGTCCTGTATGAATTCGATCTGTTGCGGATTATTATTCCGCATAACTGCATGTATATTCAATATTTGATCCGACAGCACAGCGGTTTGCTCAGCCGTATCCGGGGCCATGATCAGATCCGAAGGGTTGCAAAACAGCTTGCCAAAGCGCCGGATCGGTGTTATGTGGTTTCGATCTCATAATTAAGCACACTTCAGGCAGCTACCCGGGGTGCCGGCGCGGTGGTCGCGTCGGTTGCGGGCTTTGGCCGGAGTGGAAGCGGCCCCTTGCGCGTGAATTTTTATGTGTCGCGCGGGGCGGTCTAAAACCCAGGAGAATTGTATGGCTTATGTTACCATGAAGCAGATGCTGGAGACCGGCGTGCATTTCGGGCATCAGACCCGGCGCTGGAATCCGAAGATGAAGCCTTATATTTTCGGCGCCCGCAACGGCATCCACATCATAGACCTGCAGCAGACCGTCAAGCTCTACCGCACGGCCCACGACAAAGTGGCGCGGATCGTGTCCGAAGGCGGACAGGTTATTTTCATCGGCACCAAACGTCAGGCCCAGGAAGCTATTTCCGTGGAAGCGGCCCGTTCCGGGCAGTTCTATGTGGCCAACCGCTGGATGGGCGGCACACTTACCAATTTCGCCACCATCCAGAAAAGCATTGACCGGATGAAAAAGCTGGAGGCGTCGTTCGCCGACGGCAGCGTGAACCGCTATCAGAAAAAGGAAGTCCTGACCTTAAGGCGCGAACTGGACAAACTCCTGCTCGTGCTTGGCGGTATCCGCGACATGAGCGGTCTGCCCCGCATCGCCTTTATCATCGATCCGCACCGCGAGGAGATAGCGGTCAAGGAATGCCGCACCCTGGGCATTCCCATTGTGGCCGTGACCGACACCAACTGCGATCCGGATGTTATCGACTATATCATCCCCGGCAATGACGATGCCATCCGCGCCATCAAACTTTTCGTCTCCTGCATGGCTGACGCCTGCCTTGAAGGTGAGGCCATGCGCAAGGACCGGGGTCGCGACAACGCCCCCGCCTTTGAAGGAGAAAAAGAGGCGCTCTTTGCACAGGCCGCCCCCGCCCCGATCGCCGAGGAAGCCTTGGCACAGGCCGCCCCCGCCCCGGACTTTGAGGCAGTCGCAGCTCCCGCCGCAGAAGGCTAATCCCGTACAAGAAACATAAGGAGCAGATAATGGCTGAGATTTCAGCGTCTCTGGTTAAGGAACTGCGCGAGCGCACCGGCGCAGGCATGATGGATTGCAAAAAAGCCCTGCAGGAAAGCAACGGAGCAATGGAAGACGCCATTGACATTTTGCGCCGCAAGGGTTTGTCCAAGGCCGCCAAAAAGGCCGGGCGCGCTACCTCCGAAGGTCTGATCGGTATCAAGATTACCCCGGACAACAGCGCGGCGGCTATTGTCGAAGTGCTTTGCGAAACCGACTTCGTGGCGCGCGGGGACCACTTCAAGATTTTTGCCGCCGGAGTGGCGGACAAGGTGCATACACACAAGCCCGCCCATGGAGAGGCCCTGCTGGCCCTGGTTCAGGATGAGCTGAACAGCCAGATCGCCACCCTGGGGGAAAATATGTCCGTCGGACGTTTTACCCTTTATGAGACACAAGGACCGGGCGTTATCGGCTCTTATGTGCACAGCAACGGCAAGATCGGTGTGCTGGTGGAAGTGGGGGTCAAAAACGCCGCCAGCGCGCAAAAGCCGGAGCTTCTGGAACTGGCGCGCAATCTGGCCATGCAGGTGGCCGCTTCCGGGGCTGTGGCCGTTGACCCCGCCGGCGTGGATCCGGAGTTGCTGGAGCGCGAGCGCGCCCTGCAGCGCCAGAAGACCCTGGATGAAGGCAAGCCAGCGGACAAGGTGGATCAGATCGTTGAGGGCCGTATCCGGAAATTCTACCAGGACGTATGTCTGTTGGAGCAGGCCTATATCCGCGATGACAAGATTTTTATAAAAAATCTGCTCAAAGACTGCGGCAAGGCCCTGGGCGACGAGATCGGCATACGGCGTTTTGTGCGTTTGCAGCTGGGCGAAAACGCTTAAAGGACATGCTGAGCGCGTCTTCCGCTCCCGAGCCGGACCCGGCGGAAAATCCCTTGCGCCCCGGTCTTTGCGGAGTGGTGCTTACCCTTGACGGTGAGCGTCTGCTGGAACGCTGTCTGGCTTCCCTGGCCTTTTGCGACGAGATACTTGTCGTTGACTGCGGCAGCGTGGACTCCACCCTTGCGATCTGCGCAAAATACTCGGCGCGGGTTTTGCAGCGGGACTGGGATGGTTTTGCCGGACAATTCCGTTTTGCCCAGGATAATGTGCAAAGGCGCTGGTTTTTTATTCTGGACCAGGACGAAATCTGTCCCCCCGCACTTGGGGGGGAGATTCTGCGCTCCATAGAGAGAGCGGAAAAGCTGACCGGGGCGTCTGCCGGGTCTGGGGGAAAGGTTGGGGGCGAGTCTGTGGTCGCTTTCTCTGTGGGTCGCCGTTCCTGGTACCTCAACCGTTTTATGAAACACAGCGGCTGGCATCCGGATCACATCACCCGCGTGTTTTGCACCGGTCATGTGGAATTCCATGAGGACGCCCACATTCATTACCGGCCGCTGGGCAAAGCGGAGCATATCGGAGCTGGTCCGGACATGGAGCTTATTCATTACCCCTATACGGGTTTTTTCCATCAGTTGGAAAAGCTCAACTCCTATGCGGAGCGGGGGGCGAAATCCCTGCGCGCGCATAAACAGCGGGGCGGAATTGCGCGCGGGATCGGGCACGGGATGGGCCGTTTTATCCGCATTTACATACTTAAAAGAGGTTTCCTGGATGGGCGGGCAGGTTTTCTGGTGGCCTGCCACGGCGCTTTTTACGCCTTTTTAAAATATGTGCGCGTGCTTGAGGCAAGTTGGGGAGACCCCTATGATCATAAATGATTTCACGCTCTGGCGCCAATTCGTGATTTAGAATTATAGTATACGGACGGCGCGGCCGCCTGGAGGTCCTGATGGCTGAACTGAAATACCGGCGTGTCCTGCTGAAATTAAGCGGCGAAGCCCTGGCCGGCGACAAGGGTTACGGCATTGATCCGGACACGGTAGGCAAAATCAGCGCCGAGATCGAGGAGATTCTGGATTTGCGCGCGCAGCTCGCTCTGGTGATTGGCGGGGGCAATATATTTCGCGGCATATCCTCCTCCGCCAAAGGGATGGACAGGGCATCGGCGGACTATATGGGTATGCTGGCCACGGTAATGAACGCCGTGGCCGTTCAGGATTCCCTGGAAAAACGCGGCCGCAGCACCCGCGTTTTGTCCGCGATCCCCATGCAGGAGGTCTGTGAGCCCTATATACGCAGGCGGGCCGAGCGGCATCTGGAAAAAGGCCGGGTGGTAATCTGCGCCGCGGGCACAGGCAACCCCTATTTCACTACAGACACCGCCGCCGCCCTGCGCGGCATGGAACTCAAGTGCGACGCGATCATCAAGGCCACCAAGGTGGACGGCATTTATGACAAAGATCCCATGAAATTCAGAGATGCAGTGCGCTACAAGCGCATCGGCTACTCCGAAGCCGTGGAAAAACAGCTCGCGGTGATGGATTATACGGCCTTTACCCTGGCCCGGGAAAATCATATACCGATCATTGTCTGCGATATGTTTGGCGGCGCGATTCGCCGTCTTCTCGAGGGCGAGGCGGTGGGCACTCTGGTCGCGGATTAGCGTAAAATGCTTCAGACGAAACGGCAGCATGAATTTTCGGCGGTTTGCATAATCGAGCGGGAGGCGGGAAATGGAAAGTGTGAAGAAAGAAGCGGAAGAACATATGAACAAGGCCATGGCCGCCTTGGCGCGCGATTTTGCGAAACTGCGCACCGGACGGGCCTCCACCGGATTGGTGGACGGCATCAAGGTTGATTATTACGGGACCACGACACCCATCGGGCAGCTGGCCTCGGTGGCTACGCCCGACAGCCGCACCATTACTATCCAGCCTTGGGATAAAGCGTCTTTCGCCTTGGTGGAGAAGGCGATTCTAAAGTCGGACCTGGGTCTTACCCCGGTCAACGATGGACGGATCATCCGCATCGCCATCCCCGTCCTCACAGAAGAGCGGCGCAAGGATTTGGTCAAGGTGTCCCGCAAGTATGGGGAAGAAGCCCGCGTAGCCGTGCGCAACGTGCGGCGCGAGGCCAATGAGTCCTTGAAAAAGCTGGAAAAAGACAAGAGCAAAGGCTACAGTGAGGACGAGATTAAAAAGGCGCAGGACGCTGTCCAGAAACTTACCGATCTCTATGTGTCCAAGGTGGACGAGCAGTGCAGGATCAAGGAAAAGGAGATCATGGAGATCTGATGGATTTTTTTCTGCAAGCCCTCGATATGCTTTTGCATATCGACGTTTATCTGCGCGATATAGTCGAAAGCTACGGTTATCTGGTCTATCTGCTGCTTTTTCTTGTCGTTTTCTGTGAGACGGGTCTCGTGGTCACGCCCTTTCTGCCCGGCGATTCTCTCCTGTTCGCGGGCGGCGCTCTGGCCGGGGCCGGGATGCTCAACTACACAGTGGTCTGCGCCATATTTCTCGGCGCGGCTATTCTGGGCGACGGGGTAAATTACAGCATCGGCGGACTTGTCGGCCCGCCCGTATTCGAGAGGGATTCCCGTTTCCTCAAGCGCAGGCACCTTCTGCGGGCGCGGGATTTTTATGATCGGCACGGCGGCAAGGCCATCATCCTGGCCCGTTTTATCCCCATAATCCGCACCTTCGCCCCCTTTGTGGCCGGGGTTGCGGGCATGAACAGAGGGCGCTTTACCCTCTTCAACATAAGCGGGGCGCTGCTCTGGGTTTTTCTGCTGGTCACGGCCGGACATTTTCTCGGCGCCCTGCCTTTTGTAAAAAACAACTTCAGCCTGATCGTCTACGGGATAATCCTGGTGTCCGTATTGCCGATAATTGTTGAGACAGGACGGCAGACATGGGCCGGACGCAGGAACCGGTGAAGATTTAATCCCGGTCCCGGCCGGGTGAACCTGAATTATGGAAACGGTGGCATAAGTGAACGGCGCGAAAATTTTACTGGAATCCCTGGGCCGCGAGGGCGTGGAATACATTTTCGGTTTTCCCGGCGGGGCTTTGTATGATATCTATGACGAACTGGCCAACTCGAATATCCGCCATGTGCTTGCCCGGCATGAGCAGGGGGCGGTGCATGCCGCAGACGGTTACGCCAGGGTTTCCGGCCGGGTCGGGGTCAGTCTGGTCACTTCCGGTCCCGGCGCGACCAACACGATCACCGGCATCGCTGTCGCCTCGGCGGATTCCGTACCTCTGGTCGTTCTGACCGGCCAGGTGTCGACCCATCTGATCGGCAACGACGCCTTTCAGGAAGTGGACATTCTCGGCATCACCCGTCCCTGCACCAAACACAATTTTCTTGTCCGTCATACCAAAGACCTGCCGGACATCATCCGCAAGGCTTTTTTTCTCGCCCGCTCCGGTCGGCCCGGTCCCATACTGGTGGATTTGCCGCGCGACATATTGTGCGATTCGGCCAAATTTGTCTGGCCGGGAGAGGTGGAGATGCGCGCCTACCGTCCGAATTACATGCCGAACTCCCAACAGATCCAGCGTGCCGTGGATCTGATCCAGAAGGCGCGCAAGCCCCTTTTCATTATCGGCGGGGGCGTCGTGTTCGGCGGCGCCGGGGAGACGCTGACGGAAATGGCCCGATCCCTTTCCATCCCCGTGGTCTCCACCTTTATGGGGCTGTCCGGTTTTCCCGGCGACGATCCTCTCTGGCTTGGCTTTATCGGCATGCACGGCATTCCGGCCGCGAACCGGGCGGCGAGCGAGGCGGACCTGATCATTGCCGCCGGAACCCGTTTCGCGGACCGATCCACCAGCGAGATAGGCAAATTCGCCAACAAGGCCAAGATCATCCAGATTGACATAGACCCGACGTCGATCCGCAAGAACATCGACGTGGACGTGCCCATAGTGGCGGATTGTAAACGCGCCCTGGAGGACATGCAGACTCTTATAGCCCGCAAATGCGCCGCCCAGAACTGGGCGGAAAAACATGGCGAATGGCTGCGCACGGCAGCCGATCTCCGCAAGGATCATTGGGCCGTTTACAGCGCGGAGGATGAGGGACCGGGGGCGATAAAGCCGCAGCGCGTCATTGAGACCCTTGGCCGAATCACCGGGGGCGACGCGCTGATTACCACGGATGTGGGTCAGCACCAGATGTGGAGCGCCCAGTTTTATACCCATATCAGACCGCGTTCCTTTATCTCCTCCGGCGGACTTGGGGCCATGGGCTACGGCTTGCCGGCGGCCATCGGCGCGCAGCTTGCGAAACCGGAAGCGCTGGTGGTCAATATTTCCGGCGACGGCTCTTTTCAGATGAATATGCAGGAACTCGGCACAGTTATGGAGAACAAGCTGCCGATAAAAATTTTAATTCTGAACAACAGGTCTTTGGGGATGGTGCGGCAATGGCAGGAATTGTTTTATAAAAAGAATTATATGGCGACGGTGAACAATTTTCAGCCTGATTTCGCGGTCATCGCCGCCGCTTACGGCATGGCGAGCTTCACGCTCAGCGACCCGCAGCGTCTGCCGGAAGAACTTGCCGCCGCTCTGGCAAGCCCCGGCCCGGCTTTGATTGAAGTGAAAGTGGCCCAGGAGGAAAAAGTTTCGCCTCTGGTTCCGCCGGGCGCGGCTCTGCATGAAATGATGCTGATGTAAGCGGCAATCGGCGCGCTTCAAACTCTGCGTCAGCCGGGGATCGTCAATCCCCGCGTTCATTTCCCGAGATTTTCCGCCAGCGCCCGCACCAGGGCGGGAATGGTGTGCTCGGAAGGCTGAATATGGCAGGGCAGTCCCGCTTCCTCAAGCGTGGCGGCTGTTATCGGGCCGATGCAGGCGAATTTCAGTTGCGGACAGCCAAGCAGGGTTTCGGGCGGGATAAGGGCCAGAAAATTCTTTACCGTGGAGGAGGAGGCAAAGGTGACGCAATGTATCTCCCCGGC
>JAISKK010000139.1 GCA_031260965.1 Desulfovibrio sp.
CGGGAAGCTGAATGTAGATATAGGCTTGGCGTTCAGAAGTCATAGTCGTCGCTCACCTTGCGGGGCTTGCCTGCACGTTTGGGGCGGCGGGCGGCTTCGAGTGCTTTGCCGTGCAGATCATTGTCAGGATCGGCAACCGCATTCAGCGCAGCGTCCAGACCCAGCGCCCACAAAACGGTGAAGCACACGCTGATTGCCGTACCCGGTTTGCCTTGTTCCAGCGCGGTGAGGGTGTTGCGGTTGATGCCTGCTTTGCTGGCGAGGTCGGTGATCGTCCAGCCACGGCGGATTCTGGCGATGCGGATGCGCTGGCCTAGCTGGAGGAACTGGGAAGAGACTTGTGCGGGGGTGGTGAAATTGCTCATTATTTTAGGCGTTCGCTGTGTGTGTGCCTGTTATTTTAGGTATTTTGTGGGGGAGCGCAAGGGCGGGCACCGACCGGCGGGCATTCGACCTGCGACGGTTCCCCACGCCTGCGCTATTGGTTATTGGATTGGGTTGTTTGCTTTGCGCCTCACCGCCGCTTACGCGACGGCGAAGACTCTATGCGTTAGCGCGCCCGTAAATTAGTCTTCTCCTTTCGGCTTTTTGTTGCCACGGGCATCCCATTCCTTTAACACTTCTTTATCATCAAAACTCTGCTCGCATAATTCATCAACAGGGCTGCTTTTCCCTGTTGTCAAATCCAGGCCAATATAGCACTCAAAATTTTCCTTCCCCCGGAGAAAGAACTGCGTACATAATAGCCCATGAAATTGTTTCGTCATTCCAGCTCTGCATGAACTATCTTTCACGGCTTTTGCCTGCATGCGATAAAAAATCGCCTTGGCACTATCCCCCGTGAGATAGAGCAAAGCCCCATCTTCAACAATGGCTCTCCCGTTAATTTTTACAAACAGGTAGTCAAAATCCGCTGGATTTTCGGCTTTGGCCGTTTTTGCGGGCACGTTCTCAGCAAAGGCTCCGCCAACAAGCAAGAAGACGGAAAGGATGCCTAATAGAAATTTATTTTTTCTCATAATCTGGCTCCGCCGGGGAGTCTTCCCATAAAGTCACCATGTCGCATGTCATTTTCTCGTTGATGTTGGCCGTATCCCATAACCTAACCGCGTCATGAAGCACTATATCCACACTGCCACCTTCCATTTCTTCCAGGGTGTAGCGATTTTTTGGAAAGCGCCCCTGTTTATAGAGGGGCATGTCAGGGTCAGTCAATTCAAGGTGAATCTCATTCGATCCATCCGCAAGCGGAAAAGCAACGTGTGTTTTTGATATTTTTTGTAAAATACCAATTTCTCCCCTAAAGCCGCATTGGGGAGCGTCGACCTTGCAGTATATAATGCTGTATGTCATTTCATTGCTCTGAACGCCGGACGCCTTAAGTTTCTGTAAATCACCAAGAAGTTTTTTGTCTTTAATTTCTTCCTTCATTATTTCGCCCAATGTTCCTATATTGTGAACATCAAAATAAATTTCCGGCACGTCCCCGCCGTTTTTGCAACGGATAGTCGCGCCCATTCCTTTCCCAGGAAGACGCAGAAACCGGTTAAAATCATTTGTATACTCCAGATCCTTTGCAAAGATACTTTGACAAAGGATCAGCAGCAGAAAAAGAAACCCAAAACCGCATTTACATTGCTTTATCATGACAAGCTCCTTGTTATTTAACCCACCCACCAATCACTTCCCGAGTGTTGCCGCTCCTGCGGAATATTTTCCATGAAACTGCATTTTAATCTTTGACGTCATATACGCATACTGCGCTCGACCCTTCATCGCATATCGCCAAGACTTTCAGGATATTCTCGTTTTTCTCGTATTTCTTCTTCAATAAAACCTGTTGTTTTTTCGCCTCAGGACAATACTCATGGAGTGCATCTTGAAGAAATTTCTGACGCTCATCATCATAGCCCTCCTCTCCTGCAAAATGTTCGCATGTTGCAGCATATTCTACGAAGCATTTTACATCTTCAGGGTATTGCTCAAAACCCTTGGTGTTGATGGCAAGAATTTCCAGAAAATCAGCCGCGCTTGAATAGTCTGTATTTTTACATATTCCGGCTTGAGGCTCGGGATGTGTATCAAGTTGACCAGGCGGGGCCTTTTCAGCAGTATTGACATCAGGGTGAATTTCAGTCTGTTCGATTTCTGTCCTGCCACAGGCAGAAACTATCAGAGCCATGACGCCAACCAGAACTACGAGCCGCTTGTTCATTTACATCCCCTGTTTGTCGGAAAAAGATTCACTGCTATTTTTGAGGCATCAGAAATTGGCCCCACTCGCTGAACGACATATACCTAATCTTTCCCGGTTTTCGGGCTGTACCCGACTGTGCCTGACCACTGTTCCGGCCTTGGTAGTGCGTGTAGCTGTGTGAGTATTGCAGGCGGTGCGGTTGCCATTCCCATGCCCCTTGATAGTGTGTTTCGATACCGTGCAGCATGCTAGCCGGAAAGCATTGACAGTGCAATCACCGGGCAAGGGATGCCACACCAGCACGTCTGGGAGCGCCGACGTCCACGTCGGCACGTCGGCGGAACGCCGACTTGTTCGTCTCACCAGCGCTCATGCGTGGCGATGAGGGCTACGCGCCTCCGCGAGAGCGGTGTTTCCGCAAAGGGCTGCGGAAACTCGCGGGGGACGTAGCGCCTGCGGCGCGGCGACAGTGGCGGGTGAGGCTGCTGGCTTGACGCTGACGTGACAAGTGTGGTGT
>JAISKK010000160.1 GCA_031260965.1 Desulfovibrio sp.
TTGTCCGCAAACCCCTGCAGAGCGGATATACATCAATGTTCATCTGCTCCAGCTTTTCCCGCGCGGGCTTGCTTTTTGCTATGAACGGAGATAGTTATGATTATTATGATTTTCAAGATGACATCCGTAAATTTGTGTTCCAATGCGGATGCGTCAGGCAATGGCTGAAAAAGGAGTGCCCATGTCTTATTTTATTAATGTCTTCATAATTCTCTCCCTCTTTTGCGTGGTCCCGCAGGCGGCTCATGCCGCCAAGGCCGCGAAGTCCGCAAAAGCTGATAAGGCCACCAAGGTTGCAAAAGCTGGCAAGACCGAGAAGGCTGAAAAAGCCGGTAAGGTTGAGCAAACTGAAAAGAAGGCCGCGACGGTTGCAGGTAAAAAGAATGCAGTCGAACTACACACAAACAAGGGCCTGATTGTCATTGAGCTTGATTTCGACAAGGCGCCGCTTACGGCGGCCAATTTTCGGCAATATGTGGAAGAAGGCTTTTATGACGGTACTATCTTCCATCGCGTCATCCCGGATTTCATGATCCAGGGCGGAGGCATGGACGCGAAAATGCAGGAAAAAAAGACCCGTGCGGCTATCAAGAACGAGGCGGATAACAAGCTGCCGAACCTCAAGTATAGCGTGGCCATGGCCCGTACCAACGACCCGCATTCGGCCACGGCCCAGTTCTTTATTAATGTCAGGGACAATGATTTCCTCAATCACAAAGCCCCCCAAGGTTCGGCCTGGGGGTACTGCGTCTTCGGAAAGGTCATTGAAGGCATGGATGTGGTGGACGCCATAGCCAAGGTCAAGACGCGAAGCAGCGGCTTTCATGAGAATGTTCCGGCAGAGGCTGTGCTTATCGAAAAGGCTGTGTTGCGCCCCTAGAGCGATTAACTCGGCTCTAATGTTTCAAGCAGGCACAGGCCAGGCTTTGCTCGTCTGTGTCCGCTTGCTGTCGGAAGACCCTAGGGTTTGCCAACTCCGTTGCAGCGCAACGAGATGCGCGTAAGTTCCGTGAGGCGCGCATCTGCCAGAGCATAGAGGCTGCCCTTGGGATAAGCGCCGTCCGGCCCGGCCTGACCGCTTGCGCGTCCGCTCAGTATTTCCATGGCTTCGCTGATGTGGCGCACTGCATAGATGTGGAATTTGCCCGCCTTGACCGCCTCGAAAACTTTCCCTTGCAGCAGGACATGACTTAAATTGTCACGGGGCAGGATGACACCCTGATCTCCTGTCAGACCTTGGCGTTTGCAGACCTGGAAAAACCCCTCGATCTTGCGGGTCACGCCGCCTACAGCCATAATGCGTCCGTCCTGGCCGAGCGCGCCGGTAAAAGCCAGGGAAAGCCGCAGCGGCAGACCGGAGAGGGCGGAGAGCAGGGCTGCCAGTTCCGCTCCGGAGGCGGAATCCCCTTCTATGCCGCAGTAATTTTGCTCAAACCCCAAGCTCCCGGTCAGTACCAGAGGTTTGTTGCGGGCAAAGGCCCCCACCAGATAGCTTTTCAGGATCATCATGGCCTTGGTGTGGATGGGACCGCCCAGTTCTGCGTCCCGCTCCAGGTCTATGATCCCTCCGGATCCCGCCCCGACCGTGCAGGAAATTTCGTGGGGCAGGCCGAATTCAAAGTCTCCGTAAAAAGAAACGGACAGACCGTTGACCTTGCCAACAGCCGAGCCGCTGGTCACGACCTTGATTATGCCCCTGTCGTACTCTTCCATAAAGGCCTCTTCGACCAGATTGGAGCGGAATTTACGCGCCTCCAGGGTCTTGCGCAGGATGGCCGCATTGACCTTTTTCTTGTTGCCCATGGCGGCGTGAGCCGAGGCCTCGACCATGATTTCGCGCAGCAAGGGATATTTGAGCGAGAGCTTCTGCTGATCCTCGATGATGAGCGAACCGAAGTCCACCAGCCCGGCCATGGCCTCCTGATCAAAAGGCAGCAGTGCGTCGTCTTCGATAATGCGGCGCATGTGCGACAGGTAAATGCTGATGCCGGTCTTGTTGCGCGGCATATGTTCCGTAAGATGGGCCTTGATCTTGAAGAGTTTGCTGAAACGGTCGTCCGCCATAAGCAGCATCTCGTAGAGTTCTTCCTTGCCCACGAGAATAACCTTAAGGTTCAGAGGCACAGCCTCGGGGCTGATGCCTTTGGTGCGACCGCCGCTTTCCCCGTCGCCTTCCTCAATGAGCGCCCGATTGGCGCGCAGAGCGCGCAGCAGGGCTTCCCAGGCCTCCGGGTACTGCAGAACGTCTTCCATGCGCAGAACCAGATAGCCTCCGTTGGCGCGGTGAATGCTGCCGGATTTGATCAGGGTAAAGTCGGTGATCAGGGCGCCCATTTCCGATTCCCGCTCCACGCAACCCATAAGGTTGGCCAGGGTGGGGTGGTTCTCAAAGATCACCGGCGCGCCGCCGCCGTCGGCGTTGTCCACAAAAAGGTTTACGTCATAGCGGGGAGTGAGGTCATAAGGCGGCTGCGGATCATAAGGGTAAGGGGGAAGAGCGGGCTGGCTCTGGGGGCGGGCGGCCTTGAGCGGCAAATCAGGGGGCAGCAGAGCCTCAATATTTTCCAGGGTATGTTCGCGTAGATCGTGGAAAAAACGGCTCAGCTTCTTTTCCCCGTCCGCCGGGGCGAATTTTTTTTCCAGGGGGTCCAGGCAGATTGTCAGGACCTCGTGCAGCAGTTCACGCTCAAGCGTACGTTCCTGATCCAGAAAATCTTCTTCGGCCTTGGCCAGTTTGCGCATGAAGGAACTGATTGGTTCCAGCAGGGATTCGCTTTTCAGTTTCAGTTCGGCGCGCAGGGGCGGTTCCAGCCCCTCAAATTCCTGTTCGCTCAAGCGCTTCCCTTCAATCAGGGGGTAGAGGGTCATGCCGCCGGAGTCGTCAAGACCCAGGTTAAAGCCGCGCGTCAGGGCCATGCGGTTCATCTGTTTCATCAGGCGTTCGCGGCGCAAGTGTAGCCTGTCCATGAGCAGAGAACGGCTGTGGGTATGGGAAGCTTGTTCCAGACGGCGTATAATTTCCTTGCGGATGCGCGTGAAGGCCCGTCCCAGAGCTGTTTTGATTTTTCGTCCCTGTCCGGCAGGGAGGCGGATCAGGGCAGGGGCGTCCGGGTCCTTGAAATTATAGACATAGATCAGGTCCGGCGGGTTCGGACCTTTTTTCGCATACGGAGTAAGGATGTCCCGTAAGAGGACGCTACGGCCCAGGTCCGCCTCGCCGGATAAATAGATGTTGAAGCCGGAGGCCGTGATGTGCAGGCCAAGTTTCAAGGCTTCCAGGGCGCGTTGCTGGGGCTGGTGACGTTTGCCGTTTAAGGGGATGTCCAGGCTGCTTTTAAAAGGTATGGATTCCGGCGCGAGCCAGGCGCGGAGTTTTTCCGCCGGAGCCGGGGAGGAGACCAAAGGCGCGGTAGGGCACGGGGATATTTTTTCGACCCCCGGCTTGATGAAGGGAAGCGCTGTCGCTCGGGAGCGTCGTTTCATGACTGCTCTCCTTTTGCCCTCAGTGCCTGGTCGCGCATAATTTCCTCGCCTCCCGCCGCCCGAACTTCTGCGGCCAGGGCCAGACCGAGGGCGCGCGCCTCGTTGGCTGCGCCTTTGCGTGCATGGCGTATGCAGCGCGCTCCCTCGGGGTCGGCAGCCAGCCCGTGCAGTTCAAGGCACAAAACGTCGTCCGGCGCTGTGTTTTTTTTATCAGCAATGGCATAAGCGGCAACCGGGGCAAGGCAGCCGCCGCCCAATCCAGCCAGGAAGCCGCGTTCGGCCTCAACGCAGGCGTGGGTTGCCGGGTCGTCAAGAAAATCCAGCATAGCTGCGATATCCTTTCGGTCCTCACGAAATTCCAGGCCTAGAGCCCCCTGACCGGGGGCGGGCAGAAAAAGCGGCGGTGCAAGCTCATGCGTAAAGGGCGCGCTAAGACCGAGGCGGCTTAACCCTGCAGCGGCTATGACCAGGGCCGCGAAATCTCCGCGTTCCAGTTTTTTCAGGCGGGTGTCCACATTGCCGCGCACGGGAACTATCTCAAGGTCTGGGCGCTCGGCCAGAAGCTGGGATCGTCTGCGCGGGCTGCCGGTTCCTACCCTTGCCCCTGCGGGCAGGGATTTGAGGTCCGGATAACGCGTACTGAGCAGCAGATCGTGGGCGGCTCCACGCGTCGGCACGGCCCCCAGGGTCAAGCCAACAGGCAGTTCCATGGGCAGATCTTTCATGGAGTGTACGGCCAGATCCGCCCGCCCGTCCAGCAGGGCTTCCTCTATTTCCTTTACGAAAAACCCCTTGCCATCCAGGCTGGAAAGCGGGGATTCCGCAATCAGGTCGCCTTGGGTCTTTAACACCAGCAGGCGGACCTCTATCTGATGCTTTTCAACAAGCAGAGAGCGGATATGTGCGGCCTGCCACCTGGCAAGGCTGCTGCCGCGCGTGGCTATAGTAAGTTGCGTCATCAGTGCGCGCATCCGGCGCAACTGGAGGAGCTGCAACTGCCGCAGCCTCCGCCGCCGCAACTGCCTCCGCCGTAAGCGGACTGGTAATCCCCTGCGGAGAAGTCATCAGCGGACGAAGAACCGCGCACACAGGCGCGGGAAATCAGCAGTTCCGGATGCTCATCCCCGCAATGCGGGCAGGGGGGAACCTGATTGCCGAATACCAGTTCCTCGTATTCGTTTGAGCATTTTTGACATTTATATTCGTAGATGGGCATGGCGTTCTCCTGAAAGGTCTGAAAATATTACCGGATTTCGCGCGTCACTTTCAATGTTCATTGGCTCTGGACGCCGTTTTCCGGCAGGGCGGCAAGCGCGCCCAGATTGTCGAAAAGATAATAATCAGTCAGTTCGCAAAGTAAATGGGCAGCGGCAATATGCATTTCCTGTATCAGCGGGGTGTGCGCGTCTTCGACATTAATCAGGGCATCACAGAGTTCTTTCATTTTACCGCCCTTGTTGCCCGTAAGCCCCAGGCAATAAAGACCGCGCTCCCGCGCGGCCTTAAGGGCGAGAAGAACGTTGGCGCTGTTGCCGGATGTGGACAGGGCCAGGAGCATGTCGCCGCTTTGCCCCAGGGCCAGCACCTGTTTGGAAAAGACCTGCTCAAAGCCGAAATCGTTTCCTATGGCGGTCAGGATGGAGCTGTCCGTGGTCAGGGCCAGAGCGGGCAGGGGAGGGCGGTCTATGAGAAAGCGGTTGACAAACTCCGCGGCGATGTGCTGGGCGTCGGCTGCGCTACCGCCGTTGCCGCAGATGAGAATTTTGTTGCCTCTGGCCAGGGTGTCGGCGGCGCGCAGGGCGGCGGCCGCGATCAGCCGGGCGTTTTCGGCAAAAAAGCGGCGGCGCAGGGCCGCTCCTTTTTCGGCATGTTCTCGAATGATGAGCAGAGAACGGTCCTGGACGCTGTTATTTTCGCTTGCTGTTGGCATATTTTGGGTATGGAGCGGTTTTTTTTTCGGTTTTGTATATCAAAGTCCCTGCCTTGGCAAATTTATACCCTTGGCCGCGGCCAGAAATGTTTCACGCATAAAGGGCACTTCCACGTTTTCAGCGTGATGCAAATAAAGGGGAAGGAGAAAATTTTTGTGCAAGGCGGGGGCCAGAGCCAGGCGTTTGGAGATAAGTTCCCGACCCCTGCCCGGATCGTGCAGGCTCCGGATTTTTTGGCTCAAGTCGCGTGCGCGGTGACTTGCGCGGTGTCTGGCGTCCAGCGCAGCCAGTCCCGCCCTGGCTGTCCGGACGCGCAAATCCTCATCCGCGAGCAGACGCAGTGTAAGTTCGAGCAGTGCGTCCACGTCATAGGGCGGATAAGTGAAAAGTTCTGCGCCGGGGCGGAAAATTTCTGTCAAAGCCGGACCGATGTCCGGGGTAAGCAGACAGCCGCCCATGCCCAAGGCCTCGAAGACGCGAAAATTCAGCTCACCATAGGAGCATTCATTCAAAATCAGCCGGGATTTGGGGAAAAAGTCGGCAAAATTGCCTGTGGTGCAATGCAAGCCGGGAAATTTTCTCCCCACTGCGTCGAGAAAGGCAAAACGTCGGGGTACGCAATCTTTGTGCATATTGCCCACAAAAAGCAAATCCCATTCTTTCTCCACAGGCGCGACCGGAGGGCGGAGTTCGTCCCTGGCGTATGGTGGGAAATGCCAGACCTGAGACGAGTCCAGCAGACGTCTGGCAAAAAGCGGTAGATAGTCCTTGAGGGAGACCAGACAGATGTCAAAGGCCTGAGCGTAAATATGCTGCCAACTGTGAATGTGCGTATCCACCGCATAAAAAGCGGTCAGACAGGGAAAATTTTCCATCCCCAGCAAAAAGGGAGGAACACTGGCGTCGGCGGTCAGGACAAGATGCGGGATTTCCCCGCCCGTGAGGTCCAGAATACTCTGCCAAGTGTAAAAGCCACCCAGTTTATAGGGCTGGTAAATGACGCGGAACCCGCATTTTTCCAGTTCGTTGTAAAAAAACGGGTTGCCGATCCAGACGATAAGTTTTGCAGATACGCCGTTCATCAGCGGCAAAAATGCAGTTCCCGGGCGCTTTGCGGATAGCTGCCTATGCCGAGGGTCCAGATCTTGTTCTGTACCTCCCACCAGTCCATATCCGGAATAATCAGCCGCGTCCTTTGTGCCCATTGTGCCAGACAGCTGTCATCTATAGTCCTTTCCCCTCCGTTTTCGTCAAGACCAATCAGTATTTCTCGCCGCAGCAGCAGTGCCGCGAGTTCCCGTAAGTTGTCCGTCAGCAGCAGGGAGAGAATTTTGCCGAGCTGTTCGCGTTTGCTGTCTTCGATCTTGTCGCTTTTCATATATTCAAGGGCCAGATAGGGGGCAAGGGCGGCCCAGAGTTCCGGGTGGGGCAGCCCGTGTTGCCATTCCTCCCAAGGCAGGATCAGGGAGGCGGCGTGGGCCGCCAGGGGGAGCAGACTTTTTTTTTGCTTTTCCTGCAAATCGGTGAGGCGCAGGGTTTGCAGCCAGTCCAGCAGGGGTCGGGCGAAATCTTTGATGCAACGCGACCACTGTTCTCCGGATGGTTTATCTGCAGGCCAGGCCTTGAGACAGGCTTCAGCCAGGGGTAAAAAGTCTTTCGTGCTCTCCGGGTTTAAGGCGGCGTTTTCCATCCGCCAAGCATAAACAGTCCCCTGTTTCTCGCAACCAAAACGAATAAGAGCTGTGCCGCGCATGACCCCGCCCCAGCTTTTTTCGAGAGAAAGGTCCACGCTCATGCGCGGCCAGTTTCGGCGGATAAGCGTGCCGGGTTCAGGGATCGCGCCATCGGCCGTGGACAGAGCCAGAGCCAGCAGGCAGAGTCCGGCCGGGTCCGGGCGGCGGGGCAGCACTTCGCGTTCAAAAACTTGTCGTCCCGTGCCCGCCCCACTCTGGTTGGACAGAGCTTTTTCCAGGATGTCCAGGACCTCGCCCCTGATGTCCGGACCATGGCTCTCCCGCATCAGATCCATGGCGCGCAGGGCAAAGGTCATGGCGTTTTCCGGCTCAATACGGGCAATGTCGTCAAAAAACCAGGCGCAACTGGCAAAGGCGGCCAGGGATTGCTCCTGCATGTCCAGGAGTTTGAAAGCCAGGTCGGACTGTTTTCCCTTGTGATTGAACCAGACGGAGGCGAAATCCTCGCTTTTTTCCGGGTCAGCCAGAACGCGGCCATAGTCCATAAGGGCGGCCTGTGGGTCTGTGAAACAGTTCTCTCCTGCCTTTTGGAAATGTTCGCAAATCCTTGAGCGCATTATGTTCAGGGCTTCGCGTAAAGGACCGCGCCACTTCTGGTTCCAGCCCCCGTGGCCGCCGTCCGTGCAGCCGCAGTCGCGCATCCAGCGGTCCACTCCATGCACACAGCTCCAGGATGAGGGCTCGTGAATCTCGACCTCCAGATGGGGCGGGTTAGCGGCGATGTGCGCGCCGAGGTTGGTCAGGCGGATTTCGTCCCGACCGGCGTAGCCCTGGGCCAGCACATAGGCCAAAGCCATTTCCCCGAATACGGAATGATGCCCGTAAGTTTCGCCGTCCGTGGCCAGGGTGAGCAGGGAGATGTCCCGTCCTGGGGGGGTGGGCAGGGATGACGCCTCGGCGGATATACGCCGCCAGAAATCTTCACCGTTGCGCAACAGTCCTTCAAAGGCGATACTCTGCGAGAGTTTACCATTATAGAATACGGCGCAGATGGATTTCCCCGAGGGCAGCCGGATTTTATAGGGTTCCCCGCAGTCCAGGCTGTTTTCGTTGACCGGCAGGTGTGCGCCTTCCCGGATTATGGCTTTGGCCTGACGGGGGGCCAGGATGACATAGGTGATCCCTGCGGCGGCCAAAGCTTCAAGGGAGGGAAGATCAACGGCGCATTCCGAGAGCCACATGCCCTCCGGGTCACGTCCGAAATGGAAGCGAAAATCGTCAATGGCCCAGCGCGTTTCAACGGCCCTGTCCGTCGCTGTGGCCAAGGGCATGATGATATGATGGTAAATCTGGGCCATGGCGTTGCCGTGGCTCCAGCGTGCCAGACTGTTGGCATCGCCTTCGCGCATGCGCCGGACGGTTTCGGGTGCGGCGCGGCGCATCCAGCGCAGCAGGGTGGGACCGGCATTAAAATTTATCCATTCGTAACAGTTCATGAGGTCGGAGATGTTTCCGGCAGCATCAAGCCTGCGGGCGAAAGACAGAGGGGCGTAGCTTTCGCGCAGGATGCGTTCGTTCCAGTTCAGTACGGGGGCGGCGCTGGCCTCGACGAGGATGTCGCCGAGCCAGGGATCTTCGCGCGGCGGCTGATAAAAATGACCGTGGATGCACAGGGCTGTAGGCATGATTGGGTCCCCGAGAGCGACCTTGCCGTCGCTATTTGCCGCTTTTGGTAAGCAGAGAAAGGGTGAAATAAAGCAGACCGAAACCGCCTCCGATCTGGATGTATCCGCCGATTGCTTCGTCCAAGGGTCGGCCAAAATGCTCAAAGATCAGGGGGGAGATTACGATCATGCCAAAAAAAATAATAGGCAGGATATCTTTAAAGCTTATGCGCATAGCGGATTTCCCCGGCGAATGGTGACGTATATAATACGGATTGCGAAGCAAAATCGTAGGAAACATGGCACAAAGCAACAGCGCATGTCAATGTCTGCCGACATGGGTCCAGGGCAGGACATTGGCATTGGCGTCTACATCTTGCCCTTTGAGCTTGAAAATCTCAGTAGCTCGCAGCCCTGTGCGCAAAGAAAGAAGTGCCATGTCGTGAAGTTGGGGATTGACGGCCTCCAGTTCCGCCAGCAAGTCCTTGGCTTCCCTGGGGGTCAGAAAGTGCAGTCGCCTATTGTTGATTTTGACCATCTGCCAGACTCCGTCCTTGATGGAAAGCGGATTGTTGCCGCTCCACATACAGACGGGCCTGACTCCGTCCGAAGTGTTCCACCGGCATATCCGGCGCCAAGCCTTCGGTTTTGGCAAGATAACGGGTGAAGAGCCGGAAGCCGTCGCGTTTTTCCTTGAATGTGCTGAGGTATTGCGCCGTTCGCACTCTTCAAGGTAGGCATTGCCCCATTCAAGAACACTCAGTTTCTTCCGGCAGGAGCCCGTAGGGATCAGGGCATTCAGTTTCTTTGCCGCAAGTTTTTCTGGGTCTTCGACGTCTGCTCCTCCCATACGATTGCGACCCGCTGCTCGGCCTTTGTGTCGCCGAACCATTTCACAGCCGCCATTTTGCCGTCCATCCAGACCTGGCCTTTCCAACGCTTCGGGGAGCTTTTTTTCTTTGCGATAAAGGTAGGCATCGTTCATACTCACTATGCGATTTTCATAGAACCGTATGGCGCGTCCAATCCGGACGCCCCCGAACGCTTCATAATAACGCCGCACGGTACGGACATCAACGCGAAAAATGGCGGCAACCTCCGTAGCGGTCAGGATGCGTCCGATGGCGTTTTGTGATACAGGAGATTCCGGTTCCATATCCGCCGCATAGCATGCGGCAAAAATGCGGTCTGCCCCCTCAAGCGATACAGAGCGGAAAACTCTATGAAAACAGTTCCCAAGCAAGAAACTCCCATGTCTTCCATACCATCGTATTTAGCTGTTATCCGAAGCCACCGGCTTCAGCCGGTGGAGCCATTCACTTTTCAAGGACGACTAACTAGACCCACAACAGGCTAAATTCGGTTTTTAAGGATCGACTAAATAGTCACCATAAAACCAAAACGATTGTGTCCCATAAGTTCCAAAACCTTATGGGATTTTTATCTGTTCAGGTATGCGTCCCTTCCCGCTGCCGGTTTTGCTGTTGGGGTTGATTAGCGCATGACCACAATAAAAAGCTTGCCTTCTTGTCATCCTCATTGATATTTTTCGTTGCCGGTTCGCCAATATTCTTGTGGTCAAGAGGAGGGCGGGAAATTGGACAAAAAACGGATGTGGATTTATGTTGAGTTCCGATAGTACAGATATGCCAGAAAGGCGTAAAACAATTGTGCTGGTTGATGACGATTTGGTAAATCTGAAAGTCGGCAGGATCACGCTTGGCGGCAAATACAATGTGTTTACCATGCTCTCAGCCGGCAAGATGTTCAGTTTGCTTGAAAAGCATGTTCCAGACCTTATTCTGCTTGATATTGTTATGCCGGAAATGGATGGTTTTGAAGCTATAAAAATTTTGAAATCCAACGCGAGTACCCGCGATATTCCCGTTATATTTCTTACAGGAGCGTATACAGAGACGAAAGAACTCCAGGGACGTGAATTGGGCGCCGTTGATTTTATCACCAAACCCTTCTACCCCTCCCAACTGCTTGAGCGTATTGATGAGGTGCTGGGAAAATAGGGAGACACAGTCATGATACGAATGCTGACAGCGTACACCCGTGAGCTGGATGATGTGGATGCCGCCGTCGCGGAAGTTTTAGGGCAGTTGAACCTTGAGGAGAAGCTGCTGAAAAATTCTGTGGGTATCATGACCTTTTATGGGGATTTTCTGGAGACAGGAGTCGTAAAGGCAATCAGCGACGCTTTGCCCTGTGACTCTATCGGCGGCACAACCTCCAATGCTTCCCTGCCGGGCGCCATGGGCGCACTCATCTTGACGCTGACCGTCCTGACGAGTGACGATGTAAGTTTCAAGGCCGCTGTGAGCGCGCCTTTGGATACACACCTGGACTCACGCATCAGGGATTTGTATGAAGATGTCGTATCCGGGCTGCTCGAAGCGCCTTCCCTGCTGCTCGCCATTGCCCCTTTTATGGCGACGGATTGTGGCGATGACGAGATTATTGACGCCCTTGACGCGGCGTCCGGCGGGGCGTCTATTTTCGGTACATTTGCCATTACGCACAAGATCGATTTCAGCGGCGTTTATACCTGTTTTAACGGCAAGCCGTATTCGGATGCGTTGGCGCTTGTCGGCATAGCGGGGGATATTGCGCCGCAGTTTTATGTTTCGACCATTGCGGAAAACCGCATCATCACGCAGAAGATCGTCATTACCGAGTCCTCCAAAAACTGTGTGATGAAAATCAACGGGATTGACGCGGTCAAACATCTTGAAGCTATAGGACTGATTGAAGGCGGCAATATTGAGGGCATAAACGCCATTCCCTTTGTTTTAACCATGCCGGACGGCTCGTGCGTGACCCGCGTTGCGCAGAAAGTGGTTGACAGGCGGGGCATATTGTTTTCCGGCGCCATGCCGCAAGGGAGTAACGTACGTCTTGCCAATTGTGATGAGGCCTTTGTCAGCGAGTCGACCGGACAGGTGCTGTCTTCTCTTGCCGCTAATCATGACGCGCGCAATATGTTGTGTTTCTCCTGCATCGGACGAAAATGGATCCTGGGCGTCAAGGGAGATAACGAGATGCGGCAAGTGGCGAAGCGCCTTGATTCCGTTGTTCCCTATATGCTTGCCTATTCAGGGGGCGAGTTTTGCCCTGTGAAAAATGCGCGCGGGGAACTGGTGAACCATTGTCACCACTTCACTTTTATCGCATGCGCTTTTTGAAGGCTCTGTTATGGATGAGTTTACAGGTCCGGCTGAAGAAGCCTGGGAACAGGTTGCGGCATTAAATCTCCAGATAAAAAAATTAAAGCGTGAACTTGACATGGTTAAAAATACCTTTGTCCTTGCCGAGGCTTCCCACAGGACGCGCGCGCGGTATTATTCGATGCTGGAGCTGGAAAAGTCCAGGCAGGAAGGCTATCTGGACATGCTGCTGAAAAACAGCGTGGACATTATAGTGCTTCTCAACGACGATGCCCGCTTTGTCTACTGTTCAGAGGCTTTTTTGCAATTGGCGGGTATTTCCAATTTCGAGATCATCAACGGCCTGTCCTTCGCGGATGTTTTCGGACCCTATCTGGACATGTCCTCCAAAGAAATACCCAAGGTTTTTTTAACACCTGGCGTTATCGATGAAAATGCCATGCAGATTGATGTGAGGCTTGATATCGGCAACAGGGGAGAATTCCGACACTATTCCGCGCACCTTACGCCTATGTCGGCTGCCAGCGGGGAAATAAGCGGATTGATGGTGCTTTTGCACGATACTACAGAAATTACCCGGAATAGGGATATGGCCGAAAACGCCAATCGGGCGAAAAGCCGTTTTCTGGCTGCCATGAGTCATGAAATACGCACGCCCATGAACGCCATCATCGGCATGAGCGAACTTGCACAACGCGAATACGGCAATCCGGAAGGGCTTGAGTATATCAGCGGCATCAAGACCGCCGGCGCCAATCTTCTGTCTATTATTAACGATATTCTGGATTTCTCCAAGATTGAGTCCGGCAGTCTGGATTTGCATGTGGCTGAGTATGAAACGGTATCGTTGTTTAACGATGTGCTGACAATCGCCAATGTACGCCTGCAGGATAAGCCCATTGACTTTTTAAGCCGGATAGACCCGAATATTCCCGCCCGCATGATTGGCGATGAATCACGCTTGCGCCATGTACTCATCAATCTTTTGTCCAACGCCGTAAAGTACACGGAACGGGGTGTTATTGAATTTTTCGCGGATTTTGAGTTACTCAGCGAGGGCGAGGTCGGCCTTACCTTCAGCATTGCCGACACCGGCATAGGTATCAGGCAGGAGGATATGGGGCGTCTTTTCGGCGTTTTTTCCCGTGTGAACATGAATCGCAGCAAACAGACTGAGGGAACTGGCCTCGGACTTGTCATCACCCGGCAATTCTGCCGCGCCATGGGCGGTGATGTGACCGTGAGCAGCGAATGCGATGTGGGGTCAGTGTTCACCGCAACCGTTCGCCAAAGATGCGCGAGCTATACTCCGATGGGAACCTTCAACCGCGCGATAGTATGCGAGCCGACATCCAAGGTGCGCTTTACAGCGCCCGGTTGGCGTGTTTTGATTGTGGATGATGTGGCGAGTAACCTGAAGGTTTGCGAAGGTCTGCTTGCGCCCTACTGTATGGATGTTGAGACGGCCGACAGCGGCGAAGAGGCCGTGGAGCTTGTTCGGGCGCGTCGCTACGACATGGTGCTTATGGACCATATGATGCCTGGCGTGGATGGCCTGGAAGCCGTTGCCCGTATTCGGGAAATGCCCGATGAGTATTTTCGGAAGCTGCCCATTGTCGCGTTGACGGCCAATGCCATTGTGGGCATGAAGGAGATGTTTTTGCAAAACGGCTTTGACGATTATCTGTCAAAACCCATTGAGTTGCGCCGTTTGAACGAGATCATGGAGAGATGGATTCCCCCCCAAATCCGGCAAAAGCCGAAGAAAATACAGGCCCGGCCGGAATCTTTTGAGCTTTCCTCCGTCAGGATTGAGGATATTGACGTTGCCCTTGGTATGGAAAGAGCGGGGGGTTCGGCAAGCGCCTATCGGGAAATATTGACCCTGTTCTGCGAGGATGCGGCAGCGCGTGCCGCCCTCCTGCGCGTCATATTCCGCGACCAGGACGATGCCGCCGTTAATTTGTTTATAACGCACACCCACGCCTTGAAAAGCGCATCTGCCAACATAGGCGCGTTAAAACTGTCCCAGTTCGCGGCCCGTCTGGAAGCCTTTGGACAGGCACAGGATATACAGGCAATCCACGAAGATTTGCTCCATTTTTTGGGCACGTTAAGGCTCACGATGTCCCGTATACGCGTCTTCCTGGAGGAAGATGCGGCTTCCCGAAATACAGAAGAGCAAATGACCGGCAACCCGGAGGAGAATGTGTTGCGCGCGTTGCAAAAAGCGCTTGCCGAGGAGACCGTTGGTGAGGTTGATGCCCTGCTTGTAAAGCTTAAAAGCGTGACTACGGCCCCACAGAAAATGGAGAAGTTGTCCAGGATTGAAAAATGCGTTCTTTTGTCCGAATTTGAAGAGGCGCAGCGTCAGGTCGAAAGCTGGATCGCATCGTATACCGTGTAGAGCTTTGCCGATAAGCCGGGATATACTGACTGAGCCAACCTTGATTTTATTGAAGAATTAACAACTATGAAAAACATCATCATCTACGATACAACTTTGCGGGATGGCAATCAGGCTGAAGACATCAACTTTAGTCTTGAGGACAAAATAAAAATCGCCCTTAAACTGGATGAACTGGGCATTGCCTATATCGAAGGCGGCTGGCCCGGAGCAAGTCCTGTTGACACGGCTTTCTTCAAGGAAATTTCCGCCTATACGTTTAAATGCGCCCGCATTGCCGCCTTTGGTTCAACACATCACCCGGCCGGTAACGCGGAAAATGACAGCACCCTTGGCTCCCTGATTTCCTCTAACGCGTCCTGTCTGTGCATTTTTGGCAAAAGTGCGGAGGGACATCTGCGTCAAGCCTTGCGCATTACTCCTGAGCGTTATCTTGAAGTCATTCACGATTCGGTTGCTTTTCTGAAGCAGGCAGGCAAGGAAGTTTTTTTTGATGCTGAACATTTTTTCAGCGGCTATGCTGAAAACTCCGATTTTAGCCTGGCTGTTGTTAAAAAAGCCCATGAAGCCGGAGCGGACATGCTGGTTTTGTGTGATACAAACGGTGGAACCCTGCCTTATGACATAGCAAATGTCGTTACGCGGGTGGGCAGGGAATTGCCCACAGCCGCGCTCGGCATACACGCCCACAACGACTGCGAACTTGCTGTTGCTGCGTCCCTTGCTGCTGTGGAAGCCGGAGCAGGCATGGTGCAGGGCTCCATAAACGGTATCGGTGAACGTTGTGGGAATACCAATCTTTGCTCCATCATG
>JAISKK010000162.1 GCA_031260965.1 Desulfovibrio sp.
CCAAAGAAGCGCCGGAGGGCGCAAAAATTCCTTCACCGCAGTGTGCTATGACCCTGGTAGCCCAGGCCGCGAAAGGCGAAACTGTGGTTTTGACTCAGGGAAGTTGCCACTGTCATGGAGCCGCTAACGGATTCGGCCTTGCGGATCAAAACCCGGAGGCATTTCCTGGTGGTCGTGAGTGTTTTTTGCGCTTTATCTCGTCAGGAAATCAGGATTGGGAACAGGGCCGTACCGTGATCCGGCAGATGGAAGCAGAAGGAGCGCCAAAAATTTTGCTTAAAGAATTTACCGAAGGTGAAGGGTTTTTGAAAACGCCTGAACTGGTGGCAGACTGGTCGGACAACTTGCCTGAACTCATACCGGAAGGTTCATATGTGGTCATAACACCATTAAAGAATTTGAAGTCTGGTGAAAAACCCAAGGTAGTGGCTTTTCTGGTTGACCCCGATCAGTTGTCGGCTTTGACCGTACTGGCCAATTTCGCGCGACCAGGCTCGGATGCTGTTCGGATTCCCTTTGGAGCCGGATGCGCCTGTTTTGGGCTTTATCCGTTTTACGAAGCAGAAAAGGAGATATCTCACGCCATAGTCGGTCTGACTGACATCTCAGCCCGCTTCTATCTCCGCAAGTCTTTGGGCAAAGACATCCTGTCGTTCACTGTACCGTGGAGTTTTTATGAAGAAATGGAATCAAATGTGTCGGAAAGCTTTCTGACGCGCTTTACCTGGAAGTCCATGACGGGAAAATGAACGAATGCGCATACCTACTGCCAGCAGCATGATGAATATCAAGATAATGCCGCCTGCCAAAAAGTACGCGAATACTTGTATCAGAAAATCATTCATAAGCTGAAGTTCGGCTTGCACGATTGTCAAGTTTTCCGGAAGCACCTCGCAGGGATGATTGTAAAATATGGCAGTCAAGCCAGACTTATTTCCATACTCCTGCCCAAGGCGCGCAACGCGGCGTCAATGCCGTCAATGCGGGTGGTATGCCGCAAGTCGGTCAGTCTGTTCACTTCCTGCGGGGTAGTGTGCGCCCTGTGTGGATAACCAGCGTTTGAATTTCTTTCTCTTATTTGCGAAAGCTACGCTCATCAGGTTTTACGAGACAAGGTTTTACTGGATTTTACGGGGTAATTGCCGCCCCTTTCAGGATGTGGCATAATTTTTCCTGACCGAAACTACATCTGGAGGAAAGCCATGAAACTGCTTGCCATAAACGGAAGCCCCCGCAAAAATATGAACACCGGACGTCTGCTCGACCATTTGGTCAAGGGCGCGGCCAGCGCGGGAGCGGAGGCGGAACTCATACATCTGCGCGATTTAAATTACAAAGGCTGTATCAGTTGCTTCCACTGCAAGGACCCGAAAGGGAAACACTACGGTCGCTGCGCCATCCGCGACGAACTGACGCCCGTTCTGCAAAAGGCGCATGAAGCGGATGCGCTGGCGCTTGGGTCACCCTTTTATTTCAGCATTGAGACGAGCTACATGCGCGCCTGCATGGAACGCCTGTGGTTTCAGTATTATCTTTACTCCACCTTAAAGCCGCCCCTGTCGCCGCGCAAAAAAGCTACAGCCCTGGTTTACACCATGAATGTGCGCGAGGCGGACATCCCGGCCTTCGGCAAAGACAGGGTCATCAACATTGCCAAAGGGGTGATGGAACATCTTTTCGCGCCCTGCGAGGTTTTTCTCTGCACGGACACCAAACAGTTCCGGGACTATTCGAGGTATGAGGTAGATTACTTCGACGTTCCCGCCAAACTCAAAAGGCACGAAGAGGTTTTTCCCGTCGATCTGGAGCGCGCCGCCGAACTTGGCAAAAGACTGGCAGGCTGATGTAATTTGGCATTGCAAATATCATATTCTCAACATGGAAGGGTCTGCGGGAAGCCCGGATCAGGAGCTTTGCCCCAGAGCTTCGAGCATTTTGGAATCCGCGTCCCGGACTATGCAGTTCGCGGTGTCGCGCGCGTCCATCATAAGTTCCACTATGCGTCCGCTGATCTTGTTGGAGTCTGCCATGGTGCGCATAATTTTTTCCACTTTATCCATCTTCATGGGCTTTCTATAGGGGCGGTTCTCCGTCAGGGCTACAAAGATGTCGGCCACGGCCATAATCCGCGAGCCCAGGGAGAGCTGTTCGTCGCGTAAATGAAAAGGATAGCCTTTGCCGTCAAGTGTTTCATGGTGATAGGCCGCCCAGCAGGCGACGGTTTCCATATTGTCAATCTGCTCCAGGATGCGGTAGGTGTAATAGGTGTGCTGGCGTATAATGCGCACTTCGTCCGGATCAAGTTTCCCCGGTTTTTCCAGGATAGCATTGGGCACGGAGAGTTTGCCGAGGTCATGCAGCAGCCCTGCCATGCGCATGAGATAAACCTCCTGTCTGGAAAAACCGTACAGGTCCGCAAGCAGTGCCGCCACTCTGGACACGCTGCGCGAGTGTGTGGCAGTGAAACGGCTGGTGCGGTCGATGATCGTGGAGTAAAGTTTGGCTATGTTCAACATGTCGCGGTCGGTGAATGAAGTATAGCTCCAGTCCACATTGTTGTGAAAATTGACGGCGTAGAGGGTGTTGTTCATGTCCAGCCAGAAACTTTCCAGACGTGAACTGGCCATGAAGGCGTCCACCACATCCTGGTCAAAGGAGCCGGGATGGCCGGTGCGAATGTTTTCACACACCATCTCGCACTGGGCGGACGTGGGTCTGCTTGTGTGCATGCTGATTTCCGCCCGGTCCGCCACATGGATGATGCGGCTGAACAGGGGAATGTCCGCGCCGGAAAATCCGGAGGGGTTGCCCCCCTGCCAGCGGTCATGATGATGGCGGACGGCCTCGGCCGTATGCGAGAAACACTGTGAATCCAGAAGCAGTTGGTAACCGTCCTCGGCATGGCGGTAAATGGAAATTTTGTCATCGTGCGGATAGGCGCTATAGATAAGGCGACGCTCCTCAAGATAGGGAGCCGCCCCTATGTCGTGCATCAGCGCCGCGCAGAGCAGGGTCTGTTTATCAGGCTGCTTCATGCCGATTTGCTCCGCTATATACTTGCAGATCACTGCCGTGCGCTGCTGGTGCATGTTCACGCCATCCACGGCCAGATCCAGAGCCAAGGTCATGGTGTGCATTAGATTTACCGGATTGATGCTGAACGAAGACATAAGTTCCCCCTGCACAGCAGTGTACCGAATAAGGAGATAAACCGCAACAGGCATGGCTTTACATCCCCCGGCTTGTGGCGATAGCGCCCTGTGCCCGCCCGGTAAAAATATCCGTTGTGCTTACGCACGCAAATTGCTAGAACTAATTCCATAATTCACGCGTTGCGGCTTCCGCAGCCGCGTGGACAGCGCGAAACAGGACCCTTGAAGAGAACCTTTCCGGAAGGACCATGAACGCAGGTGATCGCATTGTCAGAGGCATCCTGATCGGAGGCGCGGTCGGCGCCTTAAGCGCCCTGGCAGGATACAGTTCCAATATGTTCCTGGCCGTTGGGGCGGGAGCCCTGGCCGGTTTTCTGGCCGGACTGACCCATGCCCTACTTGACAAAAGGCGCAAAAACAATAACCGCAACTAAACAAGAGCCGATTATTGTTTAAAAACTATCACATAGTAATATTCAAGGATCGCGAAGGCGGTTTCCGCAAGCTGCGCATGCGCGGCTGGTTCGGAGTTTTCATATTTCTGCTTGTCTGCGCTTCCGCCGGGTCAGCTGTCTATTTTTTCAGCTATTATACGGAAGCTTCCGTGCTGGCCCACAAACTTACGGATTCCCAAAAACTACTACGCGCCCAGTCCGTGCAGATTTTAAGCCTGACCGGCAAGGTGCAGAGTCTTGAGCAGGATGTGCGCCGGGTCCAGCAGTTTGATTCCAAGTTGCGGGTGCTTCTGAATGTGGACAAGGACAGTCCGGAGGAAACCGTGGAACGCCGTGAGGGGCAGGATGGCTCCACCGGTATGGTTGGCCCCCTGCTCCTTTCCAGACACCGCGAACTCTTTATGCGCCGCCTGCACAGTCTTGTGGACGATTTATCCGATTCTGTGCGCCTGGAGGAGGTAGATCAACAAACCCTGGTCACGCTTCTGCGCAGCAACAAGGATTCCCTGCTCTCCACGCCTTCCGTATGGCCCGTCCTGGGTACGCTGACCTCCGGCTTCGGCTGGCGACGCTCGCCTACTTCCGGGTCCGGGCGCATGCACCAGGGGCTTGACATATCCAACCGCATCGGCACACCCATCCGGGCTCCGGCGCGGGGGGCGGTGACCTTTTCCGGTCCGGACGGGGCCTACGGCATTTCCATCATCCTCGATCACGGAAACGGCATCAGCACCCGCTACAGCCATCTTTCCAGGACCTCCGTCAATGTGGGCGACTACGTACAGCGCGGCGATTTTATCGGCTATCTTGGCAACACGGGCCGCAGCACCGGACCGCATCTGCACTATGAAGTGCATGTGCGCGGCGTACCCGTCAACCCCATGCGCTATATTCTTAACTAAAGGCGCGAAACATGAGACTTTCCCAGGAATTCCTGCATAATCTGGCTGAAGCCTTAAGTCCGCTGTCACACAGCCTCGCAGCCGGATTGCTTATCCGTCCCATAGCGCAGCCGCCCTTGCGGCTTCACCTGCCCGAAAGACTGGCCCCGGAGCGCACGGATAATCCTGAGTCCCTGTGCATGGACCTTGACTGTATGCTCAAGGAATGTGTGCCGGCCATACGCGAAGCCATGCGCGAGCTTGGGCAGTGTGGGTCGGACAATCTGGATCAGCTGGAAGAAATTGTGGACGAAATGGCCTCTCCGGCCCTGGATCTTGTGGATATGGCCCGGCGCATATGGGAATGCCCATTCCCCGGCGAGGCGGAAAGCGCGCGCGTTATCCTGGCCACCCTGGCCGAAGCCCCGGTGACCCAGCTTTTGCAATGGGTTCTGGAGATCATGCACACCACCATAGACCCCTGGTCCATAGCCGCTGATCCGAAAGAGCCGGAAATAGACTTCACGTTTGAGGTGCCTGACCGACCTGTGCGTGAATATCTTGCCCGCTGGCGCAAACGCCACCCCGGCATACTTCCTGAAGAAGTGCTGCGCTACGAAAAATAAAGCCGATGCCTCCGCAACGCATCATCCCGCCTCCCCCTCCGGGTTTCTCGACCTGGGAAGATCTCATGCGCGAAGCCATGATCGAAGCCGAAGCGGCGGGGCGGCGCGGGGAAATCCCCGTGGGGGCGCTACTTGTCAGCGCGGATGGAAAGATCCTGAGCCGGGCCGGGAATGAAGTCGAGGGACTGCGCGACCCGACGGCCCACGCGGAAAGCCTTGTTCTGCGTCGGGCCGCGTCCGGAAAAGGCGAACGCCGCCTTGAAGGTTGCCTGCTCGTCTCCACCCTGGAACCCTGTCTGATGTGCGCCGGATCTCTGGCCTACGCCCAGGTGGCCGGTCTTGTTTACGGCGCTTATGATGCGGAAGCCGGGGCCGTCAGATCCTGTCTGGACGGTCTGGATCAGCCTTTTCTGAAACATCGCGTCTGGCACATGGGCGGGGTGCTGGACCAAGAATGTGCAGAGATGCTGCGCGCTTTCTTCCTGTCCAGACGAATATGAGAAAAAGCAAGACCATCAGCATAGGCAATGTACAAATTGGCGGCGGCGCGCCCGTGGTCGTGCAGAGCATGACCAACACGGACACCCGCGACGCCGAAGCCACCCTGCTCCAGATCGCCAGACTGGCCGAAGCCGGGTGCGAACTGGCGCGTGTGGCCGTCCCGGATGAAGAAGCTGTCACCGCCTTAAAACGCATCTGCGCGCGCTCGCCCCTGCCGCTCATTGCCGACATCCATTTCAGCTCCCAACTGGCAGTATCCTCCCTTGAAGCCGGAGCCGCCGCCCTGCGCATCAACCCCGGCAACATCGGCGGCGAGGCGAAAGTGCGGCGTGTGGTGGACGCAGCCAAGGTCCATAAGGCAAGCATCCGCATCGGGGTAAATTCCGGGTCTCTGGAAAAAGACCTGCTCAGACAATATGGAGGACCCGCGCCAAAGGCCCTGGTGGAAAGCGCCTTGCGTCATGTGCGTATGCTTGAGCGCCGCGCTTTTACAGATATAAAAATTTCCCTGAAATCCTCGGACGTGCCCAGTATGGTGGCCGCCTATCGTTTGGCCGCGCAACGCTTTGACTATCCGCTGCACCTTGGCGTTACCGAAGCCGGCACCCTGCTGCGTGGACTGGTAAAGTCGGCGGTGGGCATAGGCATCTTGCTCTCCGAAGGGATTGGCGATACAATACGCGTTTCGCTCACGCACGATCCGGTGCAGGAAGTCATGGCCGCCTATCGGATTCTGTCCGCCTTAAAACTCAGACAGCGCGGCCCGGACATCATCGCCTGCCCCACCTGCGGACGAACGGAAATTGATCTGATCGGTCTGGCCGAAGCTGTGGAAGAAAAACTCGGTGGGGTCAGCGAATATTTTACCGTAGCCGTGATGGGCTGTGTGGTGAACGGTCCCGGCGAAGCTCGCGAGGCGGATGTGGGCATCGCGGGAGGAAGGGGCAAGGCCGTCATTTTTCGCAAAGGCAATGTTTCCCGCAGCGTCAGCGGCGACCGCGAAGAAATGCTGCGCGCCCTCAGCGAAGAAATAGATTCGCTGCGACGGGAGATTGGCGACAACGCAATCATTCAAAAAAACTCATGACGAGGGAAAAACCTATGACAAGCAAAAGTTTCAGCCCGGATTTCGCTCCGGACTTCAGCAAGGCCGGCGGGCTGATCCCGGCCATAGCCCAGGATGCGGAAAGTGGCGAAGTGCTTATGCTGGCTTATATGAACGAAGAGGCCTGGAAAAAGACCCTGGAGAGCGGAGAGGCGCATTACTGGAGCCGGAGCCGCAAATCGCTGTGGCACAAAGGCGGAACATCAGGGCATGTGCAGAAAGTCAAATCGATTCGTCTGGATTGCGACAGCGACGCTCTGCTCCTGGGCATTAAACAGATCGGCGGCGCGGCCTGCCATGAAGGCTACCAAAGCTGTTTTTTCCGCGAACTGCGCGATGGTGCGGTCAACATCTGTTCCCCCCATGTATTCAACCCCGAGGAGGTCTATAAATAATGCCCGGTCCCACCCTGAAAATAGCCATACCCAAAGGCTCTCTCGAAGAATCCACCCTGGCTCTCTTTGCCCGTTCCGGCTGGAAGATCTCCCTGCAACACCGTAATTATTTTCCGGCCGTCAATGACCCCGAACTGTCTATAAGTCTCTGCCGTCCCCAGGAAATGGGACTCTACGTCGGAGAGGGCATTCTGGATGCCGGGCTGACCGGCCGGGACTGGGCGCTGGAAAGCGGCGCGGATTATGTGGTTTGCGCGGACCTCGTCTATTCCAAGATGAGCAACCGCCCGGTTCGCTGGGTTCTGGCCGTGGCTGGCGACTCCCCATTCCAAAAACCCGAAGACCTGGCCGGAAAACGCGTGGCCACGGAGATCATGGGACTGACCCGCAAGTATTTCGCGGATAAAAATATCCCCGTAACCATAAACTATTCCTGGGGAGCTACCGAGGCCAAGGTGGTCGAAGGTCTGGCCGACGCCATTGTCGAGGTCACGGAAACCGGGTCCACAATCCGGGCCAACGGGCTGCGCATCATCGACGAAGTCCTGACCAGCAACACCCAGCTCATCGCCAACCCGCAGGCCTGGAATGATCCCTGGAAACGCAGGAAGATTGAGCAGATCACCATGCTGCTGCAAGGCGCACTACGGGCGGAAACTCTGGTCGGCGTTAAAATGAACGCTCCGGCTGACAACCTGGAAGCCGTGCTGGCCCTTGTGCCCGCCCTGAATTCCCCCACCATAGCCAGCCTGCGCGACCCTAAATGGCTTTCTTTGGAAGTGGTGATCGATACCAGCGTGGTGCGCGATCTTATCCCCCGTCTGGTTGAAGCCGGCGCCGAGGGCATTATCGAATATGCGCTGAACAAGGTGATATGAAGACAAGCGGGACAAAAAGCCTCAAAGCGCCATCCGGGACCTTCATCGCACGTCCCCGGCGCCTTTACGGCATACTCGGCTCTCCGCTCGGGCATAGCTTAAGTCCGGCCTTTCACAATCTGGCCTTCGCCCGCGCTGCTTACCCCGGAGTTTACTGCCTCTGGGAAAAACAAAAGGATGAGCTTGAGGAATTTTTCCGGGCCGTGCGCTCCCTGCCCATAGCCGGTTTAAGCGTTACCATTCCCCACAAGCAAAATGTAATCCCCTTCCTCGACGAACTCAGCGCGCGCGCGCGTCTGGTGGGCGCTGTCAACACCGTGGTCAGCAAAGAGGGAAAACTCATCGGCGGCAATACGGATGTGGATGGTTTTCTCCTTCCCCTTCAAGACTACTCCCAAAAAACGCGACTTCCCGCCCGCGCTCTGGTCCTGGGGGCCGGCGGAGCCTCCCGCGCCGTGCTGGCCGGGCTCGCGGAACTTGGCCTGAAAAAGATAAGCGTGACCGCCCGTAAACGGGAAAAGGCCGCCGCGCTGCTGGAATCCCTGCCCGCAAACGTTGCGGCCAAAGCCGGGGTGATCGCCTGGGAAGATCGGAGCACGGCCCTGGCCGGGCCGGAGGGGACGCTGGTCGTCAACACTACCCCTCTGGGCATGGAAGGGGCTTTCCCGGGACAAAATCCGCTTCCGGCAGAGGCATTCGCCCTGCTTGAAGGGGACAGGGAATCCGCTGCCGCTCCCTCCCTCTTTTTTGATCTGGTCTATGCCCCGCGTCATACGCCTTTTTTGCTTGCCGCCCGGGAACGCGGCGTGGCCACCCTGGACGGGACGGGCTTTTTTGCAGCCCAGGCTGCGCGCCAGTTCCAAACCTGGACCGGTCTCAGCCTTGCGTTCGACGAGGCTGGGCAAATTCTCAAAGAAATTTCCTAGATGAAAGCCGCGCTTGTATCCCTTCTTCTCATCGCTCACCTGTTTTCTCCGGCCTGGGCCGCCTCATCTCTGGAAGACGTAGCCCCGAATATTCGCGCGCCCTGCGTTGCCGGCCCCCGCGCCCCCTTTCCCGGCCTTGGTCTGGATCGTGTGGTTGAGCTTCTCGGTCAACGCTTTGCAGGTCGCGCCCCCGCCCATTGGGGCGAGCTGCTGCCCGGCGTTGTAAGCAGACTTGGTCCGCCGGACCCGGAAAATCCGCAGACCCTGCGTCTGGCCCTGACCCTTGACGCCTGCGGGGGGCCGGATAAAGAGAATTTCGACGCCGGAATAATCGCCCTGCTTAGAGAATATCGGATCCCGGCGACGATCTTCGTAACTTCGATCTGGCTACACTCGCAAAATCCGGATATGGTACGCGAGCTGGCGGCGGACCCACTTTTTACTCTTGCCGCGCACGGCGCGCGCCACAGGCCGGCATCGGTCAACGGGGCAAGCGCCTACGGGATCAAAGGCACTTCTTCGGCGCGGGAACTGGTTCGCGAAGTCGAAGAAAACGCGCGCGACATAACGCGCGTCTCAGGGCAAAGACCGCGCTGGTACCGATCCGGCACGGCCTATTATGATGATGTCGCCATAGACCTGATCACGGAGCTTAATCTCTGTGTCGCCGGATACGCGGTCGCCGGAGACGAGGGCGCTACCCTGTCCGGGAATCAGGTGGCGGAAAAACTTCTGCGCGCCCAGGATGGAGATATTTTGCTCCTGCACCTGAACAAGCCGAAAAGCGGAACCCGCGCCGGACTGCAAAAGGCCCTGCCGGAGTTGCTGAAACGGGGCGCGCTTTTTATATCCATGTAAATGTATTGGAGGATTTATGCGCCGAATATTCCTGACTCTATTTATCTTTGCCCTCCTGCCGGCATCTCTGGCCCAGGCCTTTTTTGGCTTGTTTGACAGCTCGCCGGAGAATGCGCGCGCAAAAGACGGCGTGGTGACGCTGGATGTCTCCGGAATTTCGCCGGCGAATGCCAGGAACTATATCTATCGGGAAGGACAAAACAGCATAAAATTCTTTCTGGTCCGCGACAGCGGCGGGGTTGTGCGGGCGGCTCTGGACGCTTGCGACGTCTGCTGGAAGGAAGGCAGGGGCTATCAACCGAAAGACGGCGCCATGGTCTGCCTGAACTGCGGACAGCGTTTCCCCCTGAGCCGCATAGGCATAATCAAGGGTGGCTGCAACCCGCATCCCCTCAAGTTCGATCTCAAGGACAACACCGTGAGCATAGAGTCGAGCGAGTTGTTGTCCGGGGCGCAATTTTTTCCGGGGAAGACCAGATGAACATCCTCACCCTGCCTTTGCGCCATACCGGAGCCAAATGGGCGCGCACCTTTCTGCTTACAGCCGTCTTCACTCTGGGCCTGGCCTCGATGTCCGGCCTCTACCAGGTGTCCGGGGTCATAGCAGACAATTTTGAAAAGAAGCTGATCAGCTACGGGGCCAATATTCTGGTCACACCCAAACGGGAAACCCTGCGCATAAGCTATGGCGGCTATTCCCTCGGCGACGTGATTATGGAAGAAGATCCCATTGACCTTGCGACCGCGCAAAAGGCCATTGACGCCATGCCTCTGCGCGCGAATATCGCCATCGTCGCGCCCAAGATGCTTGCCATGACGCGACTTTCCGGCCAGACCCTGGCTCTGGTCGGTGTTGACTGGGAACAGGAACTGCAACTCAAGGGCTATTGGGAAGCGGAGGGCGAATTCCCCGGCGCGGACGGCGCTTTTGAAGCCCTGGCCGGGGCCGAAGCTGCCCGCAAACTGGACCTGCGCCCCGGACAAAGTCTGGATATAGACGGAAAGACCCTGCGCCTTGCCGGTGTGCTCAAAGCTACGGGCAGCGACGACGACTCCGCGCTTTTTGTTCCCCTGAAACTGGCCCAGGACATAGCCGGCAAACCCGGTCAAGCGTCTTTTCTGGAGGTTGCCGCCCTTTGCTCCGGCTGCCCCATCGAAGACATAACTGCCCAACTGCAGGAAGCGATGCCGGACAGCGAAGTGCGCGCCCTGATCCAGGTAGCGGAAAGCCGCATGTACTCCGTGCATTTCGCCCAGAACCTGGCCTTTTCCGTCAGTCTGGTAATCCTGGTCACAGCCTGTGCCATGCTGATCATGTCCATGCTCTCCTCCGTGGCGGAACGCCGCCGGGAAATCGGCATTATGCGCGCTATCGGCTTTTCCCGCAGCAGCGTGTTCGCAGTCTTTGTCAGTGAGGCCCTGGGCATAGGTCTCCTGGCCGGAACCCTCGCCTATGTCTGCGGACGCTTCCTCACCTTTTATGTCCTCGGCGAACTGCATATGGCGGACGCCGCGCCCACGGACTTTGAGGCCCTGCCATTTTTCGCGCTCATCCTGCTTGCCGCCGCCACAGCCGGACTAGCCGCCGCTTTCCCCGCCTGGCGGGCAAGTCTGGTGGAACCGGCCGAGGCTCTGGTCGCCTTATAAATGCCGGCAATGGTCAAGTGTGCGTGATCTTGCGTAAGGCTGTGTTTTTGCTCCAGTCGGGTACCAGAGAATACACTACATGAACGAAAAAAATCTTCTTCAAGCGCGGGGCATAGTCAAACGCTACCCCGGAGCGGAACGGCCCGCAGTTGATCATCTTGATCTTGATATCGGGGCCGGAGAATTTTTAAGCATAGCCGGTCCCTCCGGTTCCGGAAAAACCACCCTGCTCCATATTCTGTCTTCCCTCATCCAGGCGGACGCCGGACAGATACTTTTTCAGGGACAGGATATCTGCGCGGCCCCGGAAGCCGTGCGCAACCGTCTGCGCGGGCTGGTCTTCGCCGTCGTCTTCCAACAGCACCATCTCCTTCCCTACTTGAGCGCCCTGGAAAATGTGCTTCTCCCCTTCCTCGGCGGCATAAAACCGGCGCGCGCTGCCGACATCGCAACGGCCCAGGCCATGTTGAGCCGTGTTGGGCTCGCGGGCAAAGAAAATTCGCGGCCAGGGCAGATGTCCGGAGGAGAACAGCAGAGGGTGGCCATAGCCAGAGCTTTGGTGCGGGGGGCGCAGGTACTTTTTGCGGACGAACCGACCGGCAGTCTGGATTCCGTAAATGGCGCGGCCATCATTCAGCTTCTGCGCGAACTTAACTCCGAAGGTCTTACCGTGGTCATGGTGACGCATAATGACGAGTTCGCCGCCCAGTCCGACCGGATCGTGCGCATGGCAGACGGGGCAATTCAGACCCTTTCCTGAACAGCGCCGCTTTTTGTTCAAGACCTGCTTGTGAGCGCGATCCTATTCCCGAATCGTATAATCCCCATAGGCTATCCACTTCCAGGTGGTCAGGGTGTCCGGTCCCATGGGTCCGCGCGCGTGCAGCTTCTGGGTGCTGATGGCGACTTCCGCGCCCAGACCAAACTGACCGCCGTCCGTAAAACGCGTTGAGGCGTTCACATAGACAGCCGCAGCGTCGACCTCGTTTACAAAACGCGTGGCCACGGCCAGATCCTCGGTCAAAACGGCCTCGGAATGCGCTGTCCCATGGGTGCGGATATGGGCCACCGCCTCCTCAAGGTCCGTGACCACCCGCACATTGAAATCATAACTCAGCCACTCCTTGTCATAATCCCCTTTCTGCACGGGCATAGTCCCTTGCGGACAGTTGGGACCAAGCAGCGCCGCCGCTGCCGCGTCCAGATGCAAGGTGGCGCCGAGCGGGACCAGACGCGCGATTAGACGCGGCAGAAAAGCAGCGGCGATGTCCGCATGGAGCAGCAGCGTCTCCACGGCGTTACAAGCGCTCGGTCTCTGCATTTTGGCGTTTTCCACGACCTTGAGGGCCTTGTCCGCGTCCACCTTTTTATCCACAAAAATATGACAGACCCCGATGCCGCCGGTGATAACCGGAATGCGCGATTCTTCCCGGCACAGGCGTTGCAGTCCCTCGCCGCCGCGCGGAATAAGCATGTCCACATAGGCGTCCAGATGCAAAAGTTCCGTAAGCAGTGCCCGATCCGGGGAATTGATATGCTGTACCGCTTCCGCCGGAAGTCCGGCCCGCTCCAGACAGATCTCGATAACCCGGGTCAGGGCGGCGTTGGAATGCAGGGTTTCCTTACCGCCGCGCAGAATTACGGCGTTGCCGGTTTTAAGGCAGAGCGCGCTGATGTCGACGGTCACATTCGGTCTGGCCTCATAGACAGCCGCCACCACTCCCAGAGGAACGCGCCGGCGCATGAGGAAAAGCCCGGAGTCCAGTTCGCGCCCGTCCATTACCGTACCCACCGGGTCAGGCAGGGACGCTATGGAACGCACATCGGCGGCTATGCCCTGCAGACGTTTTTCATCCAGTAAAAGCCTGTCCATGAGACTTTCACTCATGCCGGAGGCTTGCGCGGCGTCAAGGTCCTCGGCGTTGGCGGCGATAATCTGCGGCAGCGCGTCCACAATAGCGCCGGATATGTCCAGAAGCAGGCTGTTCTTGCGCTGGCTGTCCAAACCCGCCAGAATACAGGCGGCAGCGCGCGCCCTTTGTCCAATGGCCTGCAGATCAACCGGACCGCCTGCGGCGGCCTTTTGTTCAGCGCTCACGCTTTACCTCCAAAAATACCTTATCTGTAACTGGGTGAAATGCTTTGACCTTTATCCGTCGAGCATGATCAAATCGTCGCGGTGTACCGCCACTGGTCCGTATTCATAACCAAGGACAGCGCCGATCTCGTCAGAGCGCCGTCCCCGGATAAGGTCCAGGGCATCGCTGTTGTAACGCGGCACGCCATGCGCCAGATCCCGCCCTTCCGGGTCCAGGATGCGCACCACCTCGCCTCGGGCAAAGGTCCCTATAACAGCAGTGATGCCCGCGGGGAGCAAAGAACTTTTGCCTTTGCTCAGGGCTTTGGCCGCTCCGGCGTCAACGCTCAGGCTTCCGGCCGGCGGAGCGCCAAAAATCCAGACCTTGCGCTGCTCCATAGGCGTACGCCGGGGCACAAAGTAAGTGCCTTTTTCCTGACCCTGCAAAATGTCGCCCAGGACAGATCCTTGAGTCCCGGAGGCTATGATCACTCCTATTCCTGCGCGCGTCGCCATCTCGGCCGCCTGAACCTTGGTGACCATACCGCCGATCCCCAGCCCCGATCCGGGGCCGCCGGCGAGCAGGCGCAGGGATTCGTCTATATTTTCTATGCGCGGGATAAGTTCGGCCTGCGGATCATGGCGCGGGTCCGCGCTGTACAGCCCTTCGATGTCCGTGAGCAGGACCAGGAGATCCGCCCGGGCCAGAACCGCGACCAGGGCGGAGAGATTATCATTGTCCCCCACCTTGATTTCCGATACGGCCACGGCATCGTTCTCGTTGACTATCGGGATGATGCCGTTGTCCAGGAGGGCGTTAAGCATGTCCCGGGCGTTGAGGAAACGCTCGCGGTCCTCAAGATCGGCGCGGGTCAGGAGCATCTGGCCGATATTCAGGCCGTAAATGGCGAAAAGCTGCTCCCAGATCTGGATGAGGCGGCTTTGTCCCACTGCGGCCAGGAGCTGTTTGGATGACAGCACGGGTGGAAGGGTCGGAAAATTCAGGTGCTCGCGCCCGGCGGCAATGGCTCCGGAGGAGACCAGAATGATCCGCCGCCCTGCGGCCACGGCCTGGGCGCAGCGGCCGACTATTTCAACCATGTGCGCCCGGTTGAGCTTGTTCGCGCCCAAGGTCAGAACGCTTGTTCCGAGTTTCAGGACCAGGGTTTTTCCGGACAACTCCATCTCCCGCTAGTGTTTTACGAACGCGATGTTAAAACTTGCTGTCGGCCAGAAGCTGTTTGGCTCTGCCTGCTTCCGGGCTGGCGGGATAGCGTTTTACCAGTTCATTGAGGCGTTCGCGCGCCGCCTGTTTTTTGCCCGCGCTGCTGAGGGCCATGCCCTGTTTCAGCATGGAGGACTGAAGTTTAGGGCTGCCGGGGAACTTGGCGATAACTTCCTGGTAAGCCAGGGCCGCGCGCGCGTAATCCTTGAGCTGAAACCAGGATTCCCCTTCCCAGAAATGGGCGTTCCCCGCCAGTTTATGGCTGGGGTATGTGGCAATAAACTCCTTGAAAGACGAAGCCGCCTCTTTGTAACGACGCTGATCAAAAGATTTGATCCCGGCATCGTAAAGGGCCGAGGCGGTGTCCACCGGCGTTGCCGGCGCGGGAGTCGGAGCGCGTTGCACAACGGGGGGAGGGCTTGCCGGACTGTAAGCTCCGGCATCCGGGGAATTCAGACTGTCAACATTGACGGACATTTGCGCGGCCATCTGACGCACGACGGATTCAAGGCGCGAGACACGGTCGCGCAGACCGGCGTCTCCGCCGCCGCCGCCGGAGATACGCAGGTCGTCGATCCTGCCGGTCAGGGCATTCAATTCCTGACGCATGGTCTGCATCTGCGACCACATTTCGGCCTGTCCGGGCAGAACCTGTTCTACCTGTCCGACCTGGGAGAGGAGAGACTGGATCTGCTGATCGTGTTTGTCCACGCGTGCGCTCAAGTTGCCGCCGCCACCCGTGCCGTTTGGTATGCAGCCGGTCGCAAGAACCGCCGAAATCAAGCCGCCCAATATCAGAATTCGTTTCATCATGACCTCCTTCCAACAATCCGCAAAAGCCAGCCTTTGAGTGCGCTTGGGGGTTGGCCCGCCCACCGCCTGTCCCCGTCCGCCTGTTCTTCCTTATCCTCGCGGATCAGACTGATCCAGCGGGGGTTGCCGAATTCGTCCTCGCCGCGGGGAGGATTTTCGAGGTATTCTTCATAACGACAAACTTCAGCCTGAACCCGCTTCGCGTCGCATCCGGGGTACAGAAAACGCATACTTTCCATAAACAGGTCACGTATGGGCAAATCCGCACGCCGCGACATTGCCAGGATAGCGGCAAAAATTTCGTTTTCCGTCTGGTCTTCGGCAATCAGCCCGGAGAGAATTTCCTGGCTATTTGCCCTCTTGAATGACACGTTTGCGTTCACTTTAGCCTGTACCGTCCACTTGTTCAATAGCCCGCATTATCTCTTCCGGGGTGATCCGGGCCATGCAGTTTCCGCCTTTGTCGCAACCGGTTCCGCCGTGCAGGGAACAGGGGCGGCAGGCGAGATCTTTTTCAAGAATAATGTCCCGCGGCCCACAAGGATAAAAACCCCATTCGCGCGTCGTGGGTCCGAAAAGGGCGATGCTCGCTGTGCTTACAGCTCCGGCCAGGTGCAAAGGTCCGGAGTCCGAACTGACCAGAGCGCGGCACAAGCTCAAAAGCGCGCACATCTCCCGCAAAGAGGTGCAGTTGGTCAAATCCCAGGCGCGATCCGAAAAAATCCGTCTGCCCCGGCCGAGGATCAGCAGGGGAATGCGGCGTTCCTCAAGCAGCCGGGCCAAGCCGCGAACCGTTGTTTCCGGGATGGCTTTCAGGGCGTGGGCGGCGTGGATGTGCAGGGCCAAAGGACGCGCGCCCGGAAAAAGGACGGCGTCCAGACGGGCGCGGGCAGCCTCGAGTTCGGCGCGGGACAGATAGATACGCGGAGCGAGTTCCGTTGCGGGGGGCGGATTGGGGTTCAGCGCCCGGTAGTAGCGTTGCGGCACATTGTGGGCGAGCAGGGACTGCCGAAAAAATTGCCCTCCGGAGGCGAGAAAGATACGCCGGGCCAGGCTCATTTTCGCATAAGAGCGCACAGGAGCGCGCCAGAACAGGGAGAGCAGATGGGAGCGCGGCGTGAGGTGCAGATCGATGAGGGGGAAAGAGCCGTAACTCCCGGCAAGGGTGCGGCAAAAATGGAAAAAAGCCGCCGTTTTCAGATCGGCGTCCGCAAGACTGATTATGTCTTTTATGAAAGGCGCGCCGTCAAGGACAGGCGCGAAATCTTTTCTGGTCACAAAGATAAAGTCCAGATTGAAGTCTTCGGCCCAGCGCGCAAGGACGCCGCTGGAGAGAACGACGTCGCCGAGCCTTCCCAGACGGAAGACCACACAGGTTTTAACGGAACTGGTATCCATATCTTCCTGAATTCATGTTATTAACGGAGAATCGACACGGTAATGTCAACCGCTCTGGCAATTCGGATATTATAGCCCAAAACCCGGCGTTTGTTAACATGCCCTGGATCGGGGTCGGCGGCGGAAAATTGCATAAAATCGTTTTATGGAATAAAAGCTGACGGAACGGAGAGGTAGCGAAGTTGGCCGTAACGCGCCCGACTCGAAATCGGGTTATCGGTTAGTCCCGATACGTGGGTTCGAACCCCACCCTCTCCGCCAACACTTTATAAAATAAGGGTTTATGAGAAAATCATAAACCCTTATTTTATTCTTGTAGCTCCTTGCTTGAATTTTTGGTCCAATTTTGGTCCACTTGGACCACAAAACAAGGGGCAAATTGTAGCAACGATTTCATATAGAGGTTGATCCATTTTTGTGATCATGTCATTTTTTGGGGGCATAATTATAACATGTGGCAGTATTCATCAATAATTTCAAGAATTAATTCAAATATTCATAATCCCGGCCTCAGAAGTGTGTCAATGATAACGCAGATGTAAAAGGGGCAGGGGTCTTCCTTGAGAATCCACAGCCGAGCGGCTCATCACCACAAATCCGTTTTTTTCATAAAAGATGCGGGCCTTGCGGTTTTGCTCATTGACGTCCAGAATAAGGTGGCGGTATTTGCTTTTGGCATAATCCAGCAGATCTGTGCCTACCCCTTGAGCCTGAAAAGCGGGGTCGATAAAAAGCATATCGACCTTCCCTTTGCCGCCCGTGATGGCGCAGAGACCCATGAAACCCACCAGACTCATACCCGCCGTGGACACGACCAAGTCTTCTGTTTGGGGGAATATGTCGCTAAGCTGTTCGCGAATGTCGGCAATATCATCTTCTGTAAGAAAATCATGCGAAGCGCGCACAGCGGCTTCCCAGATCTGCAGCAACCTGGCAAAGTCGCCTGGCAGGGCGGCACGGATGGTCATTCTGAAATACGCCTCTTGCTCTCTCATCGTGTATGACACGGGCTTGTTTGCGCCATGTTCAGCGCGGAAAGATATCCGGGGCTTACAGCAAAGGTTCGCCGGCTGACCGCGCCGGCAGATAGCTGCGCAGCTTGCCGAGAACCTCTTTCAAATTCAGGGGCTTGCCGACATGGTCATTCATACCGGCGGCCAGACACTTCTCAACATCTTCGCGGAACACATTGGCGGTCATGGCCACAATGGGGATGCTCCGCGCCTTTGGCGCATCCAGGGCACGGATGCGACGGGTCGCCTCATAGCCGTCCATTTCCGGCATCTGCACATCCATAAAAATCATGTCATAGGATTCAGGCGCGGCGCTGAACAGACGCACCGCCTCGGCCCCATTTGTCGCGCAGTCTATGGTCAGCCGGGTAGGTTCCAAAAGAGCGAGCACAATTTCCCGGTTGATATCAATATCTTCAGCCAGCAGGATATGACATCCGGACAGGTCACAGGCAACTTCCGTCTCAGGTACAGGCGCGGTATCCTTGTCCGGATTGGCGTACATCTCATCCGGGGCGGGTTCGAGCTGCACGGTGAAGGCAAAGGCGGCTCCCTTGCCCAACTCGGAAGTAATCCCGATGCTGCCGCCCATCAACTCTACAATACGCTTGGAAATAGCCAGTCCAAGACCTGTGCCGCCGAATTTGCGCGAGGTGCCGCTGTCCGCCTGCTCAAAGGAGGTGAACAAGCGCGCCTGCTGTTCCTTGCTGATGCCTATGCCCGTGTCGGTAACAGAAATCTGGATGGTGCAGAGGCCGCTTTCTTCTTTTATTCTGCGGGCATCCAGGGTTATTGAGCCATGTTCCGGGGTAAATTTGACCGCATTGCTCAAAAGATTGGCAATAACCTGGGTCAGCCGCTGGTCGTCGCCGATAAGAAAATGCGGAATGTCCTTGTCAATGTGCACATGAAATTTCTGCTGCTTGTCATCCATGCGGTAGCTGATGACATTGACCACTTTCTGAAACATATTTTCAAAATTAAAGGGAATCAGGGAAAGGGTCAATTTGTTGGCTTCAATCTTGGACATATCCAGAATGTCATTGATAACTCCCAGAAGGTGGTTGGAGGCGCCTTCAATTTTTTGCAGACAATAGTTTTTCCGCTCCACATCGGGAGCGGCTTTGGCAAGCATGGTCATGCCGATAACGGCATTCAGGGGCGTACGCATCTCGTGGCTCATGTTGGCCAAAAAATCGCTCTTGGCCCTGTTGGCCATAAAGGCTGCCTCAATGCGCTCCTGCAAGGTATTGATCATCGACTGCAGGGCCAGGGCCAGTGTTCTGCTTTCGCCCTGCCCGGTGACCTGAAGTTTTTCCAGCAGGCTCTTGCGCACTTCCTCCGAGGTCTCATACTCGCCGCTGGATATGATGGATGAGGCGTCGATCAGTTCCTTTATGGGATGCACAATATTCTGGGCAAGGGCGGTCAGGATGCCAAAGGCCAGCAGAAAAATAATCCCGGAGGTAAAAAGAACGGTGCGTAACAGACCGTAAGACGATTCCAAAAGCTCGCTCCGCGCGAAGACTACGGCCAGCTTCCAGCCCAGAGCTTTGATGGTATGGGTGACGATATATTGTTCCACCCCGTTCTCGCCCACACCGTCAAAGGCGCCGTCAGGGGCGGCGGCCATGCGCTGGCGCAGCTTCGAGTAGTCCCCCGGAGGCATGGCAATATATTCGGGGTTACGCCCGTCCGTAAGAATGTGCCCATTGGCGTCAAAGGTCACCAGATAGCCGGTCTTGAGGATGCTCCGGTCATCCAGATCCCGGATCAGGCTATGCAGGCTGTAGTCCACGCCCAGAAGCCCCAGGGTTTTGCCGTGCGAATCGTAGGTTTTGACCATGATACTGCACACCATGCCGCCGCCGGTGGTCAGATAGGGCGAGGTGATGGTTACGGGGTTTGGGTTCTTGATGCTCTCCTCATACCAGGAGCGCGTTCTCGGGTCATAACCGGGATTTTTGATGTGCCCTTCCGGGGCTTGGGCATACTGACCGTCTGCATTGGCCATAAAGACCAGCCCGAAATTGTCGTTGGAATTGGAAATGCGGATAAATTCGTCATACACGAGCTGTTCATACGGGGGGTGATTGACGTAGCGCAGGGTCGTGATTTCGCTGGTGTCCAGATAGCTGGTCAGTCTGCCGCGCGAATTGCGCACCAGTTCAAGCCCCGCCAGGTAGCGGACACTCATTACCCCCGGTTCCAGAAAGGTTTTAATGCGCTCTTCCACCCGCTCAAGCTGGCTGACGGCCAGGGCATAAAATGCCTCGTGCGCCGATTTCTGGGCCGAAGAAAAGACGCTGAACGCAATACTGCCGTATGCCAGACTCAGGCAGATGGAAAAGGCGAGGATCAGGCGCGTGCGGATGGACATGGTTTTCTCTCACGGACTGTGCCGCGCGCAGACATACACGGCGAAGCGAAGAACCTCCGGCGCACATGCTTGCCGCCAACAGGGCACAACAATGATACATGCTTATTGTGGCATAGAAACAGAGTGAAAGCAATGCGGCTTTCTCCTCGATTCTATAAGCGTAAGATAATCTGGTTGGCGGCGACGGCCACGCCGTAAGCCAGACTCAAGTTGAAGAAAAGGCTGAAGAAGAGCCAGCCCAGACTGCCGGATTCCTGTTTGATGATGGCCAGGGTCACGAAACAGGGCGAATAGAAAAGTGTAAACAAAAGCAGCGCCACGCAGTTGGCCGTAGTCCAGCCCGGATCCTGGCGGATGCTGTCCGCAAGATTGTCGCTTTCTTCCTCCTCGACTTTGCCCAGGGAATAGGCTGTGCCCAGGGTGGAAACAACCACTTCCTTGGCCGCTATGCCACCAATCAGGGCGATGTTTGTGCGCCAGTCAAAACCGGCCGGGGCGGTCAGATTTTCCAGGGCGAGGCCCAGACGCCCGGCATAGGAATTACGCAGGGTCTGGGAAGCC
>JAISKK010000001.1 GCA_031260965.1 Desulfovibrio sp.
AAATTTTCTGGTGCCGCTGGCCGGACTTGAACCGGCACGCCATCGCTGGCAATGGATTTTGAGTCCATCACGTCTGCCAATTCCATCACAGCGGCACGTTTATTTTTAAGTCGCTCCCGAAAAATCGTGTCCGAGAAATCGGGGGGATCTACAGGAGGGACATTAAAAATCAAGCAGGGTATTCACTTGTCAAAGACCTTGATAAATCAAGGGTTGCGCCGATAAGGACGATTGCAGACGAAATACATTTTGAGTCCATCACGTCTGCCAATTCCATCACAGCGGCGCAGAATTGGAGGCGCCACCCAGATTTGAACTGGGGGTGGAGGTTTTGCAGACCTCTGCCTTACCACTTGGCTATGCCGCCACGACTGCGAATAAAGGTTTCGGGATGATTTTGGAGCGGGAGACGGGATTTGAACCCGCGACTTCAACCTTGGCAAGGTTGCACTCTACCACTGAGTTACTCCCGCAGACCGACATTGCTTACTACTCCCGTGCGTGTTATCTGTCAAGAAAAAATGCGGCAAACAAGCAGTGAAGGGACAATGCGATTTTTAAATGTTCCGGAAAAAAGATTTACCACTCCCTCCGGTCAGGTGTTGACCTATACGGATTTGCCGGGGCATTCGCCCTGTGTGATTTTTTTGCACGGTTTTGCGGATTCCCGTCATTCTTTCGACCGGGTCCTGGAATGCCTTAAAAGCGGCAACAGATGTCTGGTCCCGGATTTAAGAGGACACGGTAATTCCGGCAAGCCGGATTCCGGCTATGCACTTGAGGATTTTTGCCGGGATATTGAATATTTTCAAGACAGTCTTACTGGTTCCGCCTCCGTTCTCGTAGGGCATTCTTTGGGCAGCTTTATTGCCCAAAGCATGGCGGCAGAGATGCCGGAATCTGTGGAAGGTCTGATTTTGATCGGCACGGCCGCGTGTTGCGCGGACAACGAGGTTGTGCGCGACCTGCGGGATGAAATTTGTGCATTGCCGGACGGTATTTCCGAGACTTTCATCCGGGAGTTTCAGAAGCCTTCTCTGCCTGTTCCCCGGGATTTTCTGGAAAAAATGATTGCTGAGAGCAAAAAGCTCCCCTTTCATGTCTGGCGTGAATGTAGCGCTGAACTGGCGCATGCGGACAACAGACCGCTATTGGGCAGGATAAGGGCAAAAACCCTTGTACTGCATGGGATTAAGGACAGCGTTTTCAGTGTGGCGGATCAGGATGAACTGCTCGCCGCACTGCCTCACTCCAGTCTTGTGCGTTGCGCGGACTGCGGGCATGCTTTGCATTGGGAAAAGCCGGAATTTACGGCCCGGCGGATCGCGGAATTTTTAAATTAAAGAAACCCCTCAGCCGGTCTGCTTTTCAGCGGCCTTTTCCTTCTCCGCCTTTTCCTTCTCCGCCTTTTCTTTTGCCTTGTATTCCTGGATGATCTGGTGGGCCAGACCGGAGCAACAACGCGGGCTGTAGTATTCAGGTTTGGCAATGCGCATGGCCGCTATGCAGAGGACGACAACTACAGCTCCGAACAGAAAAGTCCACATATATCCCCCCAAGTTATTTTTATACTATATCAGAATAGTTTGCAGATGAATAGCCCTTGCCTTGACTTTTTGCGCCGCAAGGGTATGGTCGCGACATAATTGTAATTACAGCGCGTGGAGTCATGTTTTGCATGAAAAAAAATGCTGGTGCTATGCAGTCGGGTCATACGGAAGAGGAGCTTCTGGCCCTGCTTTGTCCCTGCCGGGAGGATTTGCTTCGGCGCTGGACAGAAGCCTTCCACGCCACCTATCCATTTGCGGCTTCGGGGTTGTTGCGCAGCCGCAAAGATCGTTTCGCCAATCCGGTCGGCTTTCATACCGATGAAGCGGCAAAAGCCTTGCTGGACGGTCTTTTTTCCCGAAATTCAGATGAAGAGAGCTTGCGCCGGGCTGTGGAGGATATAGTCCGCATCCGCGCGGTTCAGGATTTCTCCCCGGAACAGGCTGTGGGCGTCTTCTACGCGATCAAGGAACTGTTGCGTGAAAAAGTCATGGACAGCGGCCGGGCGGCGCATCTTATGCCCGCCTTGCTGCTTATGGAATCGCGGGTGGACGCCGTGATTTTGTTGGCTTTCGGGGTCTATGCCCGTTGCCGGGAAAAGCTTTGCATGCAAAGGGTGGATGAATTCAAAAGGCGGCATTCGCAAATTCTGCGTCTGGCGGAGAAAAAAGCAGCCCGGACGCGGAATTGAGACTAAAGGCGGGCCGGAAATGATTTTGTCTTTTTCCTTTGTCCTTGCGCTTGCTTGTCTGGCTATGGTTGCGGGGCCGTTGCTTCCCGTCTTCTTTGGCCTGTTCGTGCCCTATGCCGCCTTTCTCGTCTTTCTGGTCGGCTTCGTCTGGCGGCTAATCAACTGGGGTAGAACACCCGTTCCCTTTCGCGTCCCGACTGTCGGCGGACAACAAAAATCCCTTGATTTTATTAAACCTTCATCTCTGGACGCGCCCTATAGCCACTGGGCGGCCCTGGCCCGCGTCCTGCTTGAGGCCTTTGCTTTTCGTTCCCTGTTGCGTAACAGCGGGGCAGAATTAAGCGTGGACGGCAGGCTGCTGTATAGGACACTTCCCGGCTTGTGGTTTTTTGCTCTGCTTTTTCATTACAGTCTGCTCCTTGTTTTTTTGCGCCACTTTCGTATTTTTCTGGAAAACCCTCCCGCCCTGACAGGCGCGCTGGAAAACCTGGACGCTTTTCTGGAGGTCGGCAGGCCGCGCTTTTATCTCAGCGCGGCCTCGCTTGCTCTGGCCCTTTTCTTTCTGCTCCTGCGCCGTGTCCTGAACGGCAGACTGCGCTATATTTCCCTTCCCGGTGATTATTCCCCCCTTTTTCTGCTGATCGGCATAGTTGTTTCCGGGCTTTTTTTGCGCTACTGCGCGCAAAGCGATTATGTCCAGACCAAGGCTTTTGTCGCCGGGATATTCAGCCTGCGCCCGCAAAACCCGGCTGGTCTGCATCCGGCCTTTTTCCTGCATCTGTTTTTTGTCTCCATACTTCTGGCTTCTTTTCCTTTTTCCAAACTCATGCATATGGGGGGGATATTTTTTTCCCCCGCGCGCAATCTGCCGAATAATTCACGCGCCGCGCACCATGAAAATCCCTGGAAGGGTCCCTTGGAATTTCGCGGCTACGCTGATTATGAGAACGAATTCCGCGCAGTCATGCGCGAGGCCGGACTGCCTCTTGAAATTGATCCGGATCAGACTTCGGAAGCAAAGGAGTAGCCATGCCTCTGCCGCCTGACGCCGGTCAACTTCTGCAAGACCTTGATTATTCTGTGCCCAGGGTTTCCTGGATGGAGAGCAAGGCAGTCTTTAATACGGGTTTTTTTTGCTGGCCCGCGCGTGAAGATACCATGCGCGCCCTTAAAATACCCGCCGCGCATTCCTGGAATGTGACGGATGAAGACTGGCATCTGCCTGAGAACTGGGAAAAAATTATTCATAAGGCCTTGTGCGTCTATCTGGAAAAATTTCGTTCCCTGAAAATTTTTATGGATGTTTGTGTGCGCTGCGGCGCTTGCGCGGACAAATGTCATTTCTACCTTGGCGGCGGCGACCCCAAAAATATGCCGGTGCTGCGGGCCGAACTGCTGCGTTCGGTTTACAGGCAGGACTTCACCCTGGCCGGAAAACTTCTGGGCAAGGCGGCCGGAGGCCGCAAGCTGGACAAGGAAGTCGTCAAAGAGTGGTTTTATTATTTTTATCAGTGCACGGAATGCCGGCGTTGTGCCCTGTACTGTCCCTATGGCATTGACACGGCCGAAATAACGCTGATCGTGCGCGCCCTGCTTCTGGAACTCGGCCTCGGCACCCAATGGATTATGGAGCCGGTTCTGAACTGCAAGCGCACGGGCAATCATCTGGGCATTCAGCCGCATGCTTTCAAGGAAATCGTGGAGATGCTCTGCGACGACATTGAAGATCTGACCGGCGTACACATCTGTCCGCCGATTAACGAAAAAGGTCACGAAATCCTCTTTATCGCCCCTTCCGGAGATATATTCGCCGAACCCGGCATCTTCACCTTTATGGGCTATCTCCTGCTTTTCCACGAGATTGGTTTGGACTACACATTGTCTACTTATGCCTCGGAAGGGGGCAATTTCGGTTCTTTTGTCTCTCCCTCCCTGATGCGCGAGATCAACGCCAAAATGTATGCGGAAGCCGGACGTCTGGGTGTAAAATGGATTTTGGGCGGCGAATGCGGACATATGTGGCGTGTCATCCATCAGTTCATGGAAACCATGAACGGTCCGGCCCCGGCCGGCATGATCACCCCGCGCAGTCCGGTCACGGGAACGGTTTTTACCCATGCGGCCAACACGAAAGTCGTGCATATAGCGGAGTTCAGCGCCGATTTGATCCGGCATAAAAAGCTGAATCTGGACCCGGCCCGCAACGATCATCTGGTCATGACCTTTCATGATTCCTGTAATGTCACGCGCGGGATGGGACTTATTGAAGAGCCGCGTTATGTGCTTAAGGCCGTCTGCAACAATTTCATCGAGATGCCGGAAAACACCATCCGTGAGCGGACTTTCTGCTGCGGCTCCGGAGCGGGCTTAAACGCCGATGAGATTATGGAACTGCGCATGCGCGGCGGTCTGCCGCGCGGAAATGCCCTGCGCTATGTACAGGAAGAACACGGCGTAAACGCCATGGCCTGCGTCTGCGCCCTGGACAGGGCCGCCTTGCCAGCTCTGGCCGACTATTGGGCGCCAGGTGTTTCCATAACCGGATTGCATGAACTTGTGGGCAATGCTCTGGTGCTGCGGGGCGAAAAAAAGCGCGACCGGGATCTGCGCGGGGAAGATCTCCCCACATCTGCTGCTGACGCTGATTCTGCCTCCTGTCCGGACCTTGATCCGAAGGACGCGGGGCAGGGCGAGGAGCGGCATGTATAACGCCAAATACATAGTGCCGGGTCTCGTTCTTTTTTTACTCGTGTTCAGCGCGCCCTTCCTGTTGAGCGGCGGCGGAACGCGCATTGTCCAGGACCTTGCTCCGCCCCTTGATAAAAGCGGTTGCGTCGAGGACAGGCTCTTTATGGCCTCAAGCCATATGCGTCTGTTGTCTTTCTGGCGGGATCAGGCCTTGCGTGAGGGCAAAAGGGAATATGTGTCCGGTTCCGGCAAGGTTTTTGCGATCAGTCTGCGCGGGACCTGCTTTTCTTGTCATGCGGATCCGGCGAATTTTTGTGACAAATGCCATCTCGTTAATGGCGCGCGCCCTTATTGCGGCGATTGCCATCAGGGTTTTGGAGAGGGCAGAGGATGAAAAAGAGACGCCGCTTTCTTGAACTGGCCGGAATGTCTTTTCTGGCTCTGGTCGGCAAAATTCTGCAACCTGATCCTGTCCGGGCTTTCAGCCTGTCCGGTGTTGGCCGTGTGCATGCAAGGACCTTGAAGGCCAAACGCTGGGCTATGCTTATTGATACCCTTAAGTTCAATGATGCGGAAAAATTTGCGGTCGTCATCCGGGCCTGTCACAGCTTCCATAATGTCCCGTCTATCGCGGGTGGGCAGGAAGTAAAATGGATCTGGAAGGACACCGTCGAGCGGGTTTTTGGGGAAGAAACGGCCGATTACAAAGCCAAAGGACTTCAGGCAGGGGACTGTCTGCTTTCATGTAACCACTGCGACAATCCCGCCTGCGTCAGCGTCTGCCCGGTCGGGGCAACCTTCCGCCGTCCGGACGGCATAGTGGCAATGGATTATCATCGTTGCATCGGCTGCCGTTTTTGCATGAGCGCCTGCCCTTACGGGGCGCGCAGCTTTAATTTTTCCGATCCGCGCCTGCATATTGCCGCGCTTAACCCGGATTATCCCGCACGCGCGCGGGGGATAGTGGAAAAATGCGGTTTTTGTTCCGAATTACTGGATCGTGGAGAAATGCCCCTTTGCGTCAAAGCCTCGGACGGGGCCATTGTATTTGGCGATTTGGCCGACCCGGATTCCGGGGTCAGCCGGCTTTTGTCCAAGCGCACGAGCATCCGTCGTAACGAAAAGCTCGGCGCTGGGCCGGGCCTTTATTATCTTATTTAGAGGGGATGAGCGTGCCGGGGAAAACGTTGCGGAGCGTCTTTTATCTCTGGCTTGTTTTTTTGGGCGTGCTGATTCTTGTCGGCGCTCTGGCATATCTTCGCCAGATTGACGGAGGATTGCGCGTCACCGGCTTGTCCCGCAATCTGCCTTGGGGTTTTTATATAGCCCAGTTCAGCTTTCTGCTCGGCCTGGCCGTGGCCGTAGTCATGCTTGCGCCGCCGGCCCTTTCTCTGAAAAGCGGGGCCGGTTTCCGAAAGACCATTATGCTAGGCGAATTTATGTCCATAGGCGCCGTCTTCGCAGTGCTGCTTTTCATCCTTGCGGATCTGGGACAGCCGCAGCGTCTGCTGAACATGCTCCTGCATCCGAGTCCGGCCTCGCCTCTCTTCTGGGACATGACGGCCCTCGCTTGTTGTCTGGTTTTTAACCTGTCCGCAGCCTGGATTATGCTTGACTGCGAAAGACAGGGGGCGACAGCACCCGTTCGGGTCAAACAGCTTGTCCGCCTGTCTTTGGCCTCGGTTGTCGGCTGCTACGGGCTGGCTGGCTGCCTTTACGCGATCCTTCCCGGACACAGTTTTTTGGGGACGGCTTTTGCCGGGGCGCGTTTTCTGGCCGCCGCCCTGTGTTCCGGCCCGGCTCTGCTCCTGCTCGCACTTTTGTTGCTGCGCCGGATCGGTTCTTTCCGACCCGATCCGGAAGCTGTTCGTATTCTGGTGAAAATAATCTTATGGGCTGCAGTAATTCATTTATTTATTTATGGCCTTGAATTTATTTCCGTTTTGAACGGCATGCTTCCGCAGCATTCTCACCCATTGCTTGCCTGCATTTTTCTTACGGGTAAGAATGCGGCTGCGGGTATCGTCGTTTCTTTGGCTGCGGCGCTTGGCCTGCTCGGCTGTCTGGCTTTTTTGTTTGTAGTTCTGTCCAGGGTGCGCAACAGCGATGCTTCGCTGTCCTTTGCTTTGTGCTGCTTGTTGTGCTACATCTGGTTTGACAGCAACAGCGGATTTTTTTATGGAGTGGACGCTTTCGGGGGGATGAATACTTATGCCCCCAGTTTATCTGAAATTTGTGTCGGACTTGGCGTTTACGGATGCGGCGCTTTGCTTGTCACTCTGTTCTGGCGGGCGGCTCTTAAAGGAGATTGAGAAGACAAAAGAGCATGAAAAGCCCAAGTCAAAGCTGTGACCGAAGCCTGGGAAAATTTGTCCTGACCGGGTTATACCGGCAAATGCTGTCGAGCGGCGGTTGATCTTTACCTCGCCATTCTGTTATTATATCCATAACGCGATGTCGTTGATTTGCGGCGTTTGCGATATGCTTACGGCACACCGCCACAACCTGAAATAAAGGCTCAATCTTATGAAAATTCTGGTTATCAACTGCGGCAGTTCCTCTTTCAAATATCAGCTTTTGGATATGAATTCCGATAAGGTCATGTGTTCCGGGCTTGTGGAGCGCATCGGCGAAAAAGTCGGCAGCCTTACCCACAAAAAAGATCCGGGTACGGATATTGAACGTAAGATAAACGAGGAAAGCCCTTTTCCAGATCACACCGCCGGCATGACCAGGGTTATGGCGTTGCTTACAGACCCGGTGTTGGGCGTGATCAAGGACCTTTCGGAAATCAAGGGCTGTGGACACCGCACCGTTCAGGGCGGCGAAGAATTCACTCAATCGACGCTGATTACGGATGAAGTGCTGGAAGTAATCCAGAGGCTGTCGCCCCTTGCCCCTTTACACAACCCGGCGGCTATTCAGGGTATAAGAGTGATTATGAAACTTTTGCCCAATTGTCCGTCCGTGGCCGTGTTTGACACGGAGTTTCACACCACCATGCCTAGCAAAGCTTATATGTATGCCGTACCCTATGAATTTTACGAGAAGCTGCGGGTGCGCCGCTATGGCTTCCACGGCACTTCGCATGCCTATGTTGCCGCCAAGGCGGCGGAATTTCTCGGCAAAAAGCAAGCCGACGTCAATGTGATTACCTGCCACCTGGGCAATGGTTGTTCGATAAGCGCCGTCAAAGGCGGCAAATGCATTGACACCAGTATGGGTCTGACCCCTCTGGCCGGGGTGATCATGGGTTCACGTTGCGGCGATATTGATCCGGCGATTTTGATCTATCTTGCCAGACAGACGGGGATGAGTATCGAGAAAATCGACGACACTTTGAACAGGAAAAGCGGTCTGAAGGGCGTGTGCGGTTTTAATGATATGCGTGACATCCACACCGCCTGCGATAAGGGCGACGAAAAGGCTGAATTGGCCCTTAATATGTTCTGCTACAGCATAAAGAAATATATCGGTTCTTATTACGCCGTTCTCGGCAGGGTGGACGCCCTGATCTTTACCGCCGGCATAGGCGAAAACGACAGTCTGGTCCGGGAACTGGTTTGCGCAGACATGGAAGGTCTGGGCATAAGCATCGATCTGGCGGCCAACGCCGCGCGTTCATCCGCCATTCGCGACATAAGCGGTAAGGGTGGCAAGGTCAAGGCGCTTGTGATCCCGACAAACGAGGAACTGGCCATCGCCAAATCCACCTTGCAGGTACTTGAAGGTAAAAAGCCTGATTCAGACCTTTGAATGTTTCGTCTGCCCTTGGCTTTTGGCCGTTGCCATGCGGCACGGCAACTCGGCATTATGCGGGAACGACTTGAAGTGATCCGGGCTTTCCTGATTCTGGCCTGGGAGCTGCAAGCCGTTTCCCACCACGGTCTGGCCGATTTGAACGGCAGACTGTATGAATTAGGCAAACAGGCCACACGCTGGCGGCAAGGGTTCGTTGGAGGCTTGCCTACACTTATTTGAAGGTAATTTTGTCAGCAAGCGCCGCTTGGGCTGAACGAGAATCCCTTGCCGGATTTTCTTGACTTTATCAATAATCATGCTAAACAGATTGGGGATGAAGCCTGATAACCGACAATCCCGGATGAGGTTTTTATGTCGCACATTTTTTTTGCCAATCTGTCGCATTCTGCTGACGCCTGGATCGGAGTCGGACTTATCGCCGTTTACTTTGTCTGGATGTGCGGAATGTGCGTAAAGCGCATTCGCAAGGGCGAACACCTGCATCACTAGTGTGACGTCCGGAAAATACCATTGATATTTCCGGATTTTTAGACCTTGCCTCCGGCGGTCAGCCCTCCGCTGAAATTTTTCCTTGACATAAAGGTGAGGAGAGGTTAATTGTTGCTTTCCTTTTTGGGAGGTATTTTTGCATGTATGCGGTAATCGAAACGGGCGGCAAGCAGTTCCGCGTTGAGGAAGGCAGCCGTTTTAATATTGTAGGCGTTGAGGCTGAAGTCGGTAGCGAGCTGGTACTCGACAAGGTCCTTCTGCTTGGGGGCGAAAGCCTTTCTGTAGGCAAACCCTATCTGGAAAACGCCAAGGTGAAGGCTCAGGTGCTGGCGCACAAGCGCGGCGAGAAAATTTTGATCTTCAAGAAATGGCGTCGTAATGATTCACGCCGTTCCCAGGGATACAGAGAACATTATTCCACTCTTGAAATCACCTCCATATCGGCCTGAAGAGAGGAGATCGACCTATGGCACATAAAAAAGCAGGCGGAAGTTCCCGCAACGGTCGCGATAGCGCGGGCCAACGCCGGGGTATAAAGCGTTTCGGAGGGCAGAGTGTTTTGGCCGGCAATATCATCGTGCGTCAGCTCGGTACGCGTGTGCATCCCGGCAAGGGTGTCGGTCTGGGCAGGGATTTCACCATTTTCGCCACCGTTGACGGGATTGTGAAGTTTGAGAAGTATTCGCGCAAAAACCGGGTGTTTACCCGTGTGCACGTACTCCCGCCCCAAATCTGAAGGCATAAATAATTCAGTCTTTGCAAGGGCAAAAGCGGTTGTGCGCCGTCTTTGCCCTTTTCTGTCTATATTTTGCCCAAAGGCGGTTATACGCCGCCTTTGCCCTTTTTTCATTCACATCTGCGCAAAGGCGTGTCACCCATGCGTTTTGTAGATGCCGCCGTGATTACTGCGCGTTCCGGAAAGGGCGGACGCGGATGCGTGTCTTTTCGGCGGGAAAAATTCATCCCCCGTGGCGGACCGGACGGCGGAAACGGCGGAGACGGCGGCAGTGTTATTTTGCGCGCTTCTTCCCGGTTGCTTTCTCTCTATGACTTTCGTCTTAAACGGCTCTACGAGGCGGAAAATGGTCGGCCCGGACAGGGATCCCAGTGCGACGGGCGCAAAGGGCAGGATCTGGTGCTGGATCTTCCGCTCGGCACACAGGTTTTTCTTTTTCAGGACGGGGAGAGGGGAGAATTGCTCGGGGATTTGTCCGAGAACGGCGATACGCTTGAGGTCGCCGTTGGCGGCAGGGGTGGCAAGGGCAACGAGCACTTCAAATCTTCCGTGTTGCGTGCGCCGCGGTTTGCCCAGGACGGCGAGGCCGGTCAGGAACTGACCCTGGCTCTGGAACTTAAACTTCTCTGCGACTGCGCCCTGCTCGGACTGCCCAATGCGGGCAAATCCACATTTATCTCCAGGGTGTCTGCCGCCAGACCGAAAATCGCCGACTACGCCTTCACAACCCTTGAGCCGAACCTGGGTGTTATGCTTGATGCACAGGACTATGAGCGGCGTATGGTCATTGCTGACATTCCCGGTCTGGTGGAAGGCGCGCACAGCGGGCTGGGGCTGGGACACAATTTTTTGAAACATCTGGAGCGCTCGCGTTTTCTGCTTCATATCCTGAGTGTTGAAGAAATAGATCCGGAAGACCCTTTTCTGGCCTTTTCGCTCGTCAATAACGAAATTGCGCTTTTTTCCCCGAAACTTGCCGGACTTGAACAGATCGAGGTAATCAACAAGATTGACCTTGTGCCGGATGATTTTATTGCGGCCATAGGGGAACGCGCTCGACAGGAAGGGCGCAGGCTGTTTTTCATCTCTGCCCGTGAAAATCTGGGGCTGGATGAGTTGGTGGAACATATGTGGAATTTGCACAAAATTATCTTGTGAGGCGAATTTTTGTGGATAGAAGCCCATTTGAACGCGGAGCGGTTTGGCTTGAGAATGTCAGCGAGGCACTTTGTTCCCCGGCGCCCTATCAGACCATGATCCATGAATCTCCGGGCGACAGTCCCATGCCGTCCCTGGAGATTCTTGGCGAAATCATGAGCAGACTGCGCGCTGCCCTGTTTCCCGGTTTTTTCGGGAACGCCAGGACCAGCGCCAAATCCCTGCGTTATCATATGACAGCGAATCTGGATTCCATCGTCACTTTACTTGCGGAACAGATCCGGCGCGGCATTTGCTTTACCTGTGCGGAAACGCAGCAGCATTGTCCGCACTGTGGGCGTGACGCCGAAGAAAAGGCTGCGGCCTTTATGCTGGATTTGCCCAATATCCGGGATCTTCTGGCTGGGGATGTAAGCGCGGCTTATGCCGGGGATCCGGCAGCCAAAACGCCGGGTGAGACGATTTTCTGCTACCCCTCGATGACGGCGATGACCAACCACCGTATCGCCCATGCCTTACACAAACTGGATGTGCCTCTTATTCCGCGCATTATCAGTGAAATGGCCCATTCGACCACCGGCATAGATATCCACCCTGCAGCCCAGATCGGCGAGTGTTTTTTTGTTGATCACGGCACAGGCGTGGTCATCGGCGAAACCAGCATTATTGGTAAAGGCTGCCGTCTGTACCAGGGTGTTACCCTGGGCGCGCTTTCTTTCAGCAAGGATGCCTCCGGGGTGCTGATCAAGGGACAGCCCCGGCACCCCGTACTTGAAGACGATGTCACGGTTTACGCCGGGGCGACAATTCTGGGCCGGATAACCCTGGGCCGAGGTTCGGTGATCGGCGGCAATGTCTGGCTGACCAAGAGCATTCCGCCCGGTTCGTTTATTTCCGTTGAAGTTTCCGGCGCGGAGGGGCAATAAGCGCGCTGCAATTCCGCCCCCTGAATTTGGCATTATAAAGAGCGGCATCGGCGTTGCTCACAAGCTCCGTTTTGCTCCTCTCCGTGTCCGCTCCGGTTCCGCTGACCCCGAAGCTTACAGTAAGATGCAGGGGGTCGCAGCCGTTTACCAGAAAGATATGGGCGGCAATGATTTTTCGGATCCGCTCGGCTAGAGCCAGGGCCTTTCTCGCTCCGGTATAGGGCAGGAGGATTACAAATTCTTCGCCGCCGTATCGCGCGCAGTAATCAGTCTTGCGTATCGTATTTGCAAGGATGGAGGCGACTTCACGCAGGGCTGCGTCTCCGGTCTGGTGTCCGCGCGTGTCGTTGATCCGCTTGAAATGGTCGATGTCGGCCATCAATATGGAAAGCGGACGCCCATGCCGTTTGAAGCGGCGAAATTCATCATCTATCCGGTTTTCAAAGTGCCGTCTGTTATGCACCCCGGTTAAGGCGTCATACTCCGCATATCTTTGCATTATTTTAAATCGTCTGGCGTTCCTTATGTTTAAGGCAAGATGCCGGATTGCCGCGTCAAGGGCCAGAGCCTGTTCTTTGTCAAGCACATATTCCGTGCCCAAGAGGAGCAGAATTTGTCCCAGAT
>JAISKK010000019.1 GCA_031260965.1 Desulfovibrio sp.
AAAGGCTTACGATAAATAGTCGTGGGCCTTTTTTATTCGGGCTAACACCGGGCTAACACCAAAAAAAAGCTTACTTTTTATGCTGCCGCCCTGCCGAGGATAAAACTGTAAGGTACCCCGGTAGAAGTGCCAGACTTCGTCCTGGCGTAGCCGATGCAGGGCAGAAAAATCGCCTTTAGGCAGCAGGTAGAGGATGGCTGTGGAGAAAGGCCGCGTCCCGTTATACCCAGGTACGGCAATGCCCGCCTCGCTACGATAGCTTGAAACAAAAAAACCGCCTTCAGGATGCGGCTGCATCCGGTAGTGCTCAAAATCGTAGCTGCGGCACCAGATTTATCAATTTCCATAACTCACCCTGATGGTCTATTACAAGCCTCAATGCCTTTGGTCAAATTCCACACGAAACGTCGAAGAACCCAGTTTTTCTTTTCCTGTCCTCAAAATTGGATGGGGAAAATATCATCCAATTGGCCCTTTTGCCGGTAAAAAATAAGCCTATAAGATTTTTAAAAAATCAAGGAGAGTTTTCATGAACAAAAAATACACGGGGACCGACACGATCAAGCGGGGCATGGCCCGGATGCAGAAAGGCGGGGTGATTATGGATGTGGTCAATGCCGAACAGGCGAAAATCGCCGAGGCAGCCGGGGCCGTCGCCGTCATGGCCCTGGAGCGTGTGCCGGCGGATATCCGCGCCTCCGGCGGCGTGGCCCGCATGGCCGATGCGGCGATCATAGAAGAAGTCATGCGCGCCGTCAGTATCCCGGTCATGGCCAAGGCCCGTATCGGTCATATGGTTGAAGCCCGTATTCTCGAAGCCCTGGGGGTTGACTATATAGACGAAAGCGAAGTTCTCACCCCGGCGGACGAGGAATTTCATATCCTGAAAACAGACTTCACCGTGCCTTTTGTCTGCGGCTGCCGCGATCTGGGAGAAGCCCTGCGCCGCATGGGCGAAGGCGCATCCATGCTGCGCACCAAGGGCGAGCCGGGTACGGGGAATATTGTGGAAGCCGTGCGCCATATGCGCCGGGTCCAGGGTCAGGTGGCCGCCCTGTGCGCCAAAAGCAAAGACGAATTGATGACCCTGGCCAAGGAGATCGGAGCGCCCTATGAACTTGTGCTGGAGGTGAAAACGCTTGGTAAGCTGCCGCTTGTCAATTTCGCGGCCGGCGGCGTCGCCACCCCCGCGGACGCCGCTCTGATGATGACCTTGGGGGCGGACGGCGTTTTTGTGGGTTCGGGCATATTCAAATCCGCCAACCCGGAGAAATTCGCAAAAGCCATCGTCAGCGCGACCACGCATTATCAGGATTACGCGACCCTTGCCGCCCTGTCCAGGGATCTCGGCGCGCCCATGCAGGGTCTGGAGATCGCAAGCCTTTCCAGGGAACAGCGTATGCAGGAACGGGGGTGGTGAAATGGGCGCGAAAAGGCGCATCGGAGTGCTGGCCCTGCAAGGAGCGGTTTCCGAGCATCTGGATATGGTAAAACGGGGAGGCTGCGCGGGACTGGCCGTAAAAAACAGGGCCGACCTTGGCGCAGTTGACGCCTTGATCCTCCCCGGCGGGGAGTCTACAACCCTGGGCAGACTGATTCGGGAACAGGAGCTGGAGGACGATATCCGCGCTTTCGTCAAAACGCGGCCCCTGCTCGGGACCTGCGCCGGGCTTATCCTGTGCGCCAGAGAACTTGTCGGCGACGCAAGGCCCAGACCGCTCGGGCTTATGGACATCAGCGTCGAACGCAACGGCTTCGGCAGACAGAGGGAGAGCTTTGAAGCGGACCTTGAGGTGGAGGGCGCCGGATCAATCCGTGCCGTATTTATCCGCGCCCCCTTCATTCAGTCCGTTGGCGTTGGGGCGCGCGTCCTGGCCAGTCTGGACGATAAAATCGTCATGGCCGAACAGGGCAATGTTCTGGTCACGGCTTTTCATCCCGAACTCGCTGATGATATGCGTATTTTTAATTATTTTGTCGCCAAATCCTCCGGCGCTTTGGCGGAAAGCCATTTTCTCTTGTAAAATGCGTCCGTTGCCTTTAGAATAAAAAATCTGCCGCTGCTTTGCGAGGCCGGGGTGTCGCAGCTTTCAGGTTTGTTCACGCTTGAGATCGTCGCCCGTTGCCGGGTCAATTCCCTGTTCCCCTCGTTTCCATTGATGCGCGCAGTAAAGACCAGACCTTCAGCCGCCGGCAAGACAGCATACGCATGAGCAAAGACTGGCAAACCTTATTCACTCAGGCCCAGCCCGCATTCAAGGACGCCTGGGATTTCGCCGCGCCCCTGCGTCTTGCCGATATGGCCGCCTTCAGAAATTTTCTGGACCTCGTGCATATAAAATATTGCCTGGCCAGACCCTTTTTTGAAACCCCCGATTATCCGCTTGTGGAAGCCCGGGAACTGATGCCGAGTTTTGAACCCGATCTCTGGGAACATAAAAACCTGCCCGGTTTCAGTCTGGTGGCCTTTGCCCGGCCTATCCAGAACTTTACGGAAATATTCCAGTTCGATCCCCTGCTTGCCACGGATAAAAACCTGCGCGCGGACCTGGTGCAGAAAAATATGGCCCATAACCTCGGCGTCCTGCAATCGCGTCTGCCGCGCGAGCTGCACGAAAACCTGCGCGCGCGTTTTGAAAAAGATAATGCGGCTGATTTATCCTTTTATCCGGCCTTGCTCCCCTTTCTGGTCAACATGGATCGCGCCCAGGTCTTCGGCATGCACGGGCCGCACCCGCACGACATGGATTTTTGTCTGGCCGGCGTCTACGCTTCTTTCCCCTCCGACCTTGATACCGAAGTCAAACGCTACGGGCTGCGCATCGGCAAATTCAGCATGGATGACCCGGACGCATACGACCTGAACCGCAATTTCGTGCTTCAGCATCTCATGGAACTTTACGGTTTTCCCGTGGCTTCGGAACGACGTACCTCGGCGGCCCTTTTTGCCCGGCGGCTGCACAAGATAGGCGAGCATTTCCTGATTCGCGTCCTCGGGCAGTCGGACCGTACCCTGACTACCATCTATGGGGACGGGGGTACGCAGTTTTATCCCCAGGTGGATAAAATAGCCCTGGCGCGCATTGAAGATGAACAGGAAGATCTGGATCTGGACGCTCTGCTGGAGGCGGGCGCTTTTCTGGACCCGCAAAGGCGGGTGGCGATCGTCAAGATCAGCTATCAGCAGCACAAGTTCAGCGCGGAAAACGTGCGCCAGGAGCGCGCCCTGTCTGTACGCGGGCAGGAGATTATCCACCCCCTGACCGGAAAGGCCATACCTTGCGACGGGATTATCCGGGACACGACAAATATGTATATCCGCCTGAATGACATAGTGAACGGCGAATATTCCGGACGCGCCTTCTACAAGCGCAACGAGCTGATTGTGAATACCGACACGGAGGAAAAACGCATCAAGTTCCTCTATTTCTGGCTGTCCAAACATCAACGCCGCATGATCGGCTACAGCGACGAATTTTTCGCCAATATCGACAAGGTGCTGAACAATTATTTGCTCTCTCCGGAAAAGTCCGAGACTTTCAGCGGTCTGAACGAATATTACCAGGAAACACTGAGCCGCTATAATTACATCCTTCAGGCGCGCAAGGTGCGTGCGCTTGAGGATTTGCTGGAGCGCAACCTCAAGGGCCGGCATATCAACTATGGCGAAATGCTCGGCGCCTGCGTCTCCCTGCTTCATACCCTCAAATTTGAAATCGTCGATTATTTTGACAGTCTGGTTTCCACGGTCATCGCCATAGGAGAGTCCATTCTCAATAACCGTTACCTGATCCGCTCTTATATAGATAAAAATGAGAGTGAGCTTACGCAAAATGGTTTGGAGATCAGACGCAATTATGGTAAACTCGTGGCCCTGATTGATGAATTCAAATCCATACGCAAACTGCGCACCCATGCTCGCTGAGCCGGCGGCGTAAAATACGGAGGCATGTATGACCGTTCTTCTGCAAACCCCTCTGAGCGCCTGGCATCTTGAACAGGGCGCCAAATGCGCGCCTTTTGCCGGCTGGAACATGCCCATCCAGTACCCCGGCGGCATTATCGCCGAACACCTGCACACCCGCGCCAAAGCCGGGCTCTTCGACATCTGTCATATGGGAGAATTTATTGTGGACGGCAAAGGCGCGGCGGATTCCCTGGCCGCCGCTTTAACCGTGAACATCGCCACCCTAAAACCCGGGCGTTGCCGCTATGGTTTTCTCTTGAACGAGCAGGGCGGGATTCTGGATGACCTCATCGTCTATCGCCTGGGCGAGGAACGTTTCATGGTCGTTGTCAACGCGGGCTGCCGCGATTCCGATTTCGCCGCCCTGCGCGAGCGTCTGGCTCCAGGTATTGCCCTGGAAGATATCTCCAACGCCACCGGCAAACTGGACCTGCAAGGTCCGGAATCTTTCGCCGTGCTGGAGAAAGTGCTGCCCGGTCCCTGGCGGCGTTTGCCTTATTTCGGCTTCAGCTTCGAAGGCAAGTTTGACGGCGCCCCTCTTCTGGTCAGCCGCACCGGCTACACGGGAGAACTGGGAGTCGAACTCTATTGTCCTGCGGAAAAAACATTAAAACTCTGGGAACTTGTTCTTCAAGATCCGCGTGCACTTCCCGTGGGTCTGGGCGCGCGCGATACCCTGCGTCTGGAGGTCGGTCTGCCCCTGAACGGACAGGACCTGGACCCCGGGCACAGCCCGGCCGAGGCCGGGTACGGCCCCATGCTCACTTCGCAGGCCTCCTACACCGGAAGGGAGGGGGCGCGCAAGACGCGCGAAAAACTTGTCGCCCTTTTGCTGCCGGGACGGCGCAGCGTCCGCCACAATGACCCGCTATTCCTTGAAGACCGTCAAGCCGGTCGGGTGACCAGCGCCTCTTTCGGACCCTCGGTGGGAGCGGCCATCGCCCTGGCCTACATCAACGCGGAACAGGCCGATGCCCCGGTGTACACGGCGCGGGCGGCCCGGGCGGAGATCCGCGCGGAGCGCGTTTCCCTGCCCTTCTATAAGGGTGGCACGGCCCGTATGACCCTGCTGTGAAATCCAGGCCGAATCCGTCTGCTTTGGTCGGTCCGCACAAGGCGGGGCAGCGCTCTTTTTACCTTTCCCCCGAAGACTGGCGGCCTCCTTTTATCCTGGATCGCGCAGAATTCCATCATTTGGCCCATGTGTTGCGTCTTAAGCCGGGAGCCCAAGTCCGCCTTTTTGACGGCTGCGGGCGCTTCGGTCTTTTTCAGGTGGAAGATATGGACAAAGGGTCAGTTTCCCTGTCCCTGATCTCCGAATCCCATGAGCCTGGAGCGGAGCCGCGCTGCACCCTGGCCGCCGCCTTTTCCAAAGCCCTGCGCCGGGGCTGGTTTATGGAAAAATGCGTGGAGCTGGGCGCCGCCGCCGTCTGGTTCTGGCAGGGGGATTACAGTCAGGCCGCCCTGCCGGACGCGGAAAAAGATTCCTGGAAGGCCGCGCTGATCTCCGGGGCCAAACAGTGCGAAGCGGCGCGTCTGCCGGAACTGGCCATGATCAGAGGCGGCGCGCAGTCCATCATCAGCCGCCGGGGGGAGTTTTCCCGCGCCTATCTCCTCTATGAGGGTGATACCAAAGGCAGGATGCTCGGTATGTCCGATCTCGAAGCCCCTGGCGATATCCTGCTTGTGCTTGGTCCGGAAGGCGGTTTTTCGCCGCGCGAGGCTAAAACCCTGGCCGCTGCCGACATCCTGCCGGTCAGCTTGGGGTCGCGTATCCTGCGTTGGGAAACCGCCGCTGTCCTTACTCTGGGAATGGCTTTTCTGGCGAGGCAAAAGACATGAAGAAAGCCCAGCCGCGTAATTCGTTTGCAAGTTCACAGAGTGTGGCTTTGCCATCGGAAACAGAAGGTATGGGCGATTCCGCCCCTCTGCCGGAACGTCTGCGCCCGGACGCGCTGGAATTGTTTTTCGGGCAGGATCATTTGCGCGTCAAACTCGACAATCTGCTCCGGGCCGCCCGCATTCCCAGCCTGCTCCTTTTCGGCCCTCCCGGATCCGGAAAATCCAGCCTGGCTCTGTTGCTGGCCAAGGCTGCAAAACGCCCCTTCAAACGGGTCAGCGCTCCGGAGGCAGGCATTCAGCAGTTGCGCCGTATACTCGCAGGCACGGATCTGCTGATCCTGGACGAGGTGCACCGTTTTTCCAAAGCCCAGCAGGATTTTTTTCTCCCTTTGCTTGAAAGCGGTGAACTGACCCTCTTTGCCACGACCACGGAAAACCCTTCATTCAGTGTGACCGCCCAACTTCTTTCCAGACTGCATATCCTGCGCCTGCGTCCGTTGCCCAAAGCGGATCTGCTCAAGGTCGCGGATCGCGGCGCGCGCGAACTGGGTATCGGACTCCCGGCCGAAAGCCTGGACCTGCTCTGCGACTTGAGCGGCGGAGACGCTCGCGCTCTGCTTAATCTACTGGAGTACACAGCCGATCTGCCGCAGGACAAGCGCGCGCCGGAAAATCTGAAAAAAGCCCTGCCGGAAATCGTTTCCCGCCATGACCGTGTGGGCGACAAGCACTATGAACTGGCCTCGGCCCTGATCAAATCCATACGCGGCAGCGACCCGGATGCGGCGGTCTATTATCTGGCCTGTCTTTTGGAGGGCGGTGAAGACCCGCGTTTCGTCTGCCGCCGCCTTGTACTCTCAGCAGCCGAAGACATCGGTCTGGCCGACCCCCAGGCCCTGCCTCTGACTGTCGCCTGCCTGCAGGCCGTGGAGTCCATCGGCATGCCGGAAGGCTACCTGCCCATGGCTGAGACCGCGATTTATCTGGCCCTTTCCCCCAAGAGCAATTCCGCCTATGTCGCCTATCTGAACGCACAACGTGAAATCAAGGATAAGGGAACGCGCCCCGTGCCTCTGCATCTGCGTAATCCGAGTACCGGGCTGCAAAAATCCTGGGGCTACGGCCGGGATTACCTCTATCCGCACAATTTCCCGGAGTCCTGGGTGGAGCAGCAATATCTGCCTGATGCTGTGGCGGCGTCGCGGTTCTATTTCCCCAAAAGCGCGGGGGATGAAGAGGCGCACTATGCCTGGCGCGGGAGAATCCTTGAAATGATACAAAAAAAATCAGATAAATAGTTTGGCAGAGGGCAGACGTGAACGATATTCCATTCCCCGGCGATGTTTATGAGACCCCGGAAGGGGCGGGGACCTTTGATCGGTACCTCCCTTCCTTCTTTTTTGTCCTGAATATCTTCGATATCGTGCGCCACGACGGCGATCTGGCCTCAGCAGGCCTGTACGGCGGCAAGGAATGGACGGCGGGCAGCGTGCGAACATTGCGGTCCCTGGAGCGTTGCGGGGTGCGTTTCCGGATAAGCGGCATGAATAATATTGAGGCCGCGCCGGGGCCTTGTGTTTTTGTAAGTAATCACATGAGTACCCTGGAGACTTTTGTTTTGCCTTCACTTATTAATCCGCGCAAAGTGGTGACCTTTGTAGTCAAGGAGAGTTTGCTCAAATACCCCTGGTTCGGACCGGTGCTGCAAAGTCGTGACCCCATTGTCGTGCGCAGGGTAAACCCGCGCGAGGATTTTAACTCGGTGCTGGAGGGGGGAGTAAAACATCTTGAGGCCGGTATATCGATTATTGTTTTTCCCCAGAGCACACGTTCGGAATTTTTTGATCCTGCCATTTTCAACAGCATCGGCGTGAAACTGGCAAAACGCGCTGCTGTCCCCCTGCTGCCCATAGCCTTGCGCACCGACGCCTGGCGCAATGGGATGCTGGTCAAGGATTACGGGGGAGTGTCCCCGGAAAGGACAGTGCATATCCGCTTCGGCGAAGTTATGCACGTGAACGGCAACGGCAAGGCCGAACACCTGAGGATCTGCGACTTTATCAGCGACAGTCTCAAGGAGTGGGGGCTGCCCCGTCCGTCAGGCAATAATCTCAAACATAAATAATTTTAAAATAAAAAAACAAACAATGAATAATCTTCCTTTTTTTGTAGCCTTCGGCGATGTGCATAACGACATAAGCAAGGTGGATGCGATTGCGGAACTTTGCCAAGCCGCCGGGATTATAGTCAGTGGAGACTTGACCTTTGCCGGCGGGACCAGGGACGCCCTGCGTGTGCTTGAACCTCTGGCGGGCCGAGTTCCCAGGCTTCTCGCCCAGATTGGCAACATGGATCGGGCGGAGGTTGACGCGGTTCTTGAGGAGAAAGGGTGGAACCTGCACCGCAAGGCGCAGCGGCTTTTCCCGGGGGTTTACGCCCTGGGGTTGGGCGCTTCCCCTCCCACGCCCTTTCAAACGCCGAGTGAATACCCGGAGGAAGTAATGGCGGAGTGGCTTGCCGAGGCCCTGGCCGAGGCGAAGGATCTGTTCGCAGCGGAAAAGGGCGATACCGCATTGGGTAAAGATGCTCCGGCGTTGGTCCTGGTTTCCCATACTCCGCCTTACGCGACGGTCTGCGACCGCCTGACCTCGGGGGCTGCGGCCGGAAGCCGCGTGGTGCGCGCCTTTATTGAGAAATATGAACCCTGCATATGCGTCTGCGGACATATTCATGAAGCGCGGGCCGAGGATCGCTTGGGCCGGACCCATATTGTCAACCCCGGTCCCCTGTCCGGCGGCGGTTATGTGCTGATTTATCCGGATTCCGAATGCGGGGCGCGGGCGGAATTGAAAGGGCCGATGTTTGTATAATAAGTAAAAATTATGAGACTTCTCAAAAATGCTACCATAATTCCATTAGAAGGAACGATGGATTCATTTACTGGTGGTATTTATTCTGCTGATGGTAAATTTATAGAAGATAGTTTGTTATACAGGGGTAAACAAGCGTCATTACAGCAAGCAATAGAATATTTACCTGATACATATATATACGGAGGTTGCTTGTTTGGACATTTTGGACACTTTATTTGGGAATCCCTATCAAGATTGTATGCTATAAGACAATGTAAAAATTATCCTATTCTTTTTATATCTCCTAATATAGAAGTATTTAATGGTCAAAAAATATTATTCAAGACTATAGGAATTAGAAATGAAATAAAACTTATAAAAGTTCCAACATCTATAAGAGATTTGATTTACTCTCCCCCTGGAAGTTCACTTAACCCTCTGTGTATAACCGATGAACAAATTGATTCGTTAAAATATTTTAACTTTTCTGAACATACTAATGAGAAAATTTGGCTATCTCGAGCCAAGTTGAAGATTGGTAAGCTAATTAATGAATTATCTATTGAAACAGAAATACAAAAAATTGGATACAAGATAATTCATCCTGAAATTTTACCATTACAGAAACAGGTTAAATTGATAAGTACATCTGATGTTGTTGCTGGATGTGATGGTTCAGCATTTTTTTCTTTGCTTTTTGCTAAATATATACATGGAAAATTTTTTGTATTCAACAGACGTAAGAATATACCGTCAACTATTTCTTATGTCTTTACAAAAAGAAATGTCAAGTTTGAACAGTATGTATTTGATTTAGAACCCGTTGAGGAAAAATGGCCGATTTCTATTTTCCGTCATTCGGATCCGAGTAAAATTGCTGAAATATTAAAGTAGATTTGCTTGTCTTAGCATTTTCGCTTTTAATGTTCATCTGCTCCAGCCGTTATTTTTTTCCGCCTTTGCCTTTGGTTCCGCTGTCGCCGCCCAATGTTTTCAGGAGTTTTTCGGCGTCAGCGCGCAGGGGGAAGTTTTTTTCGGCGGTCAGGGCTTTGAGCAGGCTTTGCGCTTCGCTTTTTTTGTCCTTGTCGGGGAAAGCGGCCAGAACGGCTGCCAGATGATAGCGGGTAAAGGCGTTTTTATCCTGTCGTTCAAGGGACTTGCGCAGGGTGACTTCAGCGGCGGCGTTATCGCCGCGCAGGTGCTGCACCCAACCCAGGGTATCCAGGGGTTGAGCGGCATCGCCGGCGGCGGCTTTACGGGCCAGTTCCTCGGCTTCGGCCAGACGCGTGGCTTCGGGTTTATGTCTGGTGATGAGGAAGGCCAGATTGTTGGCCGCTGCCAGATAATCGGGTTTTTTGGTCAGGATTTTCCGGTACTGTTCCTCGGCCAGGGTAAATTTGCCCGTCTGCTCCAGAAGCATGCCGTAGTACATTTCTGGATTGACGTTATTCGGATATTTTTCCGCCAGATCCCGGCAGAGTTTGATGGCCTGATCCATGCGCTGGGTTCCGGTGTAAATGCGGATCAGCATCAGCAGGGGCTGTTCCCAGTCCGGGGCGAGGTCCAGAGCGCGCCGGTAGGCGTTTTCCGCTTTTTTCACGTCCTTGTTGGCCAAGGCGCATTCGCCCGTCATGTTGGCGGCTGCGGGGTCAGCGGGGCGTTCTTTCTGGCGTTTTTCCGCGAAAGCGAGGGCGGCTTTTTCCTGTTTGGCGCCGATCTGAAAACGTATGCGTCCTTCCGCCGCCATGGTTGAGGCCGGGTTCAGTTTCAGGGTGCGGTCATAGGCAGCCAGGACTTTGGCGCTGTTATTCTGTGCACTGTAGATAGCGGCCAGCCGCAGCAGGGCGGTTTCCGCGACTTGCGGGTCCGTGTTGCTGCTCAAGGGGTCCAGTATTTTGATCGATTCGTCGTAGCGCTTAAGATTGGCGAGCAGGGCCGAGGCGAACATGGGGATGCTGATGTCGTCAGGGGCCGAGTCTCTGCCGATGTTCAGGGTGAGCAGGGCGGCGTCCGGCATGTTACGAGCCAGATAGAAGTTCGCAAGGGCGATATAGGCCGGGCCGAACTGCGGCGCTTTGGCCAGGACGCGGGATATCTCGGTTTCCGCCGCCGTCGAGTTCCCTGCCGCATTATAGGTTTCGGCGAGGGAGATGGCGGTCTGGTAATCATTGGGCCGGGCTTTGAGCAGGGCGCTGAAGTCTTCAATCGCGCCGTTGAAATTGCGGGCGCCGAGGCGGATGCGTCCGCGCAGGGCATAGGCTTCAACACGTTCGGGGTTGCTTGCGATCAGGGCGCTGATCTGGTTTTCCGCATCTTTCGGCATACCCATCTGCGCGTATAGTTCGGCGAGTCCGAGCCTGGCTTCCGGGGCCTGGGTCTTGTCGCGCGGGTCGTCGACGATGGATTTGAGGACATTGACGGCATCATCCATGCGTCCGGCGCGCATAAAGGTCCCGGAACGGGCGAGTTTGATCTCGCCGCTCTGGCGCGGGGCCTGATCCAGAACTTCCAGGGACTTGTCAAATTGCATCTGTCCGGTGAGGATTCCGGCCAGATGCAGGCGCACGGTCAGGTCGTCCGGCTTTTTTTCCAGAAAAGAGCGCAGGGTCTGCACGGCCGCATCATTTTTATTGGCGGCGAGATAAAATTCGCTGAGACTCAGTATGGGGCCGTTGTTGTCCGGGCTCAGGGCAATGAGTTTTTGCAGGCAGTTTACTCCGGCTTCCAGATCTTCCGTCTGCCGGGCGAGAGTGAGAAAGAGCGACAGAGCTTGGGTGGAGGCCGGTTTTTTTTCAAGAAAAGACGCGAGCAGGTCTTTGGCCTTCGCCAAATCCCCTTTGCCGGAGTATGCGGAGGCCAGACCTACGCTGGCTTCCTCGTTATCCGCGTCGCTGAGCAGGATTTTTTCAAGCAGAGGAACGGCGGAGTTGAAGTCATTGTTGCGTACCAGCAGGGCCGCGCGCAACAGGGAGATGTTGATGGAGGCGTCGCCGAGCGCTTCCGCTTCTTTGGCGAATGCTTCGGCCTTGGCCGGGTCATTGTTTAAAAAGGCGAAACGTCCTGCCTTTTCCAGGGCCTCAATGCGATCTTTACTGTCAAGGGTCGCGCCGCTGTCAAGCGCGCGTCGGTAAAATTCATAGGACTGGGCGCCCTGGTCTTTTTTGTCAAAGCAACGGGCTATGGAGAGCAGAGGGGCAATTAAGTCTTTGTCTTTTTCCGAGGCCGGACCAAGGAGGTCTTTGGCATCCGCGCATTTGCCATCCGCTGCCGCAGCAGCCGCCTGGACCGGAGAACGCGTAACGGCGTCAAGGCTTTGGGCTTCTTTACCATCGCAGGCGATAAGGATAAAAAGCGTTATCAGGATCAGGGAGAGGGATGAGGTGCGCTTCACCAGTGGCTCCTTGTAAAAGTTGACCACAAGTTTATTTCAGCGTGGAGTCCTTGTCAATGAAAGAGAAGGGTCATCTCAGGCCAATCGCAACAATCTGCTCTATCCGGTGCTTGTGGATGCCTTCAAGCGGTTCTTTCACGGGCCCCCCCCCGATACTGCCGCTTGGCCCAGTCCTGATACTCCGTGAGTGGTTATCAAAGACTCTGCCGGAGTGAACAGGGTCTTTTGGAATACTGCTGAGTATACTATTAGAAAGTATACCTGACGCCAAGTGAAACTTGATAAGGAATTGGCCGAGTTGCTTCGGCCAAAATTACGTGGGGGGTGATAAATCCCTTTGCCGCGCGGCTTAAGGATGTTTGGCGGTAACGGTTGCCTGTTCCACCGCTGTAGCCAGATATAGCCTTTCCCCTAACGCCTGCGCCAGGACTTCGGCGGCAAACTGGTTAAGGCTCTTGCCCTTTGCCTGCGCTTTTACAGCCAGCCGGGCATGAATCGAAGGATCAAGGCGCAATACGAATTTGCCGGAGTAAGGTTTATTCGGCTGCTTGCCGATAACCGCACAATGTTCAAGATAATCATCCACGGACTCTTCAAAGGCTTTACGGATTTCCGCCACACTTTCCCCTTCATAGGAAATAATATCACATATCCCGGCAATGCGCCCGAAAAGACAAGCGTCTTCCTCGCTATATTCAACTGTGCCGGTATAGCCTTTATAGATCAGGGCATTATTCATGGCATCTCCCCAAAAGTTAAGATCAGCTCCGCGTTTTCATCGGCTTCACGTTTCGGCCATCGCCGAGGCGCGGATTCGGGGCGAGGAGGCGATGCTGGCGCAGACGTTCGGCGTCCGTGCGGGCCACGGGTATAGGGCTAAAGTCTGGTCCCAGGCCTGAATAAAACATGGCGGTGGACACTGTACCGGGGGTAGGGATGAAGCATTGCACCTGACGCGGTTTCCAGTTGCGGGCTTTAAGCCAGGCGGAGAGGCTGCGCATATCCGCCTCGGAGCAGCCGGGGTGGGCGCTCATGAGATAGGGGATGACGTATTGCTCCTTGCCTGCTGCCCGGCAGGCAGCGTTGAAACCGTGGAGAAATTTTTCAAAAAGTTCCGGGGCGGGTTTGCGCATAAGCAGCAGGACATCGGGGCTTATATGTTCGGGGGCAGTTTTGAGCTGTCCGCCCGTAAACTCGGCGGCATAGGCCGCGAGAGCCGATTGGTCCTGCAGGGCCAGATCGATGCGAATGCCGCCGGCGACGCGCACATGCCTTACACCCGGCAGGGAACTTATTTCCCGCAGCAAGGCGATGCCGAGACCCTGGTCCACCTGAAAGAGCGGACAGGGGCGGGGGTGCAGGCAGCTTGGGCGCGGACAGCTTTTATCGGCAGACAGGAGGCACCGGGCCTGCCACATATTCGCGCTTGGCCCGCTCACATCGCTTATGGACCCAGCCCAGGCGGGGATTTTTTTGCGCTTTTGCGGGGAAGAAGCCGTTTGGTCGGGGTGGGGCGGGGCTGTATCCATAGTCTGGGTGATACAGCCCCCGGCTATGGCCGAGGCCTCGGCGAGGATGGATTTTCGGGAGCGGGAACTTATGCGCCGCCCCTGATGCTGGGCCAGGGAACAGAAAGCGCAACCGCCGGCGCAACCTCGGTGGCTCTGAATGCTTGCGCGGACACTTTCCCAGGCAGGTATGGCCTCCTGGCAGGCGGGATGGGGCAGACGGGTAAAAGGCAGGGCGTGGACGGCGTCCAGTTCTTCCGTACTTAAAGGCGCTGCGGGTGGAGCAATAATGAGCATCCGGTCTCCGCAGCGTTGTATGGCATAGGTTTTACCCTGATGTGATATTTTTTCCAAATCCAGGGTGGCGCGCAGGAGGAGGGATGGATTTGCGCTCAGGTTCGTGAAGGCCGGCAGTTCATGGGCCGTGATTTTGTTTTCCATAAACCAGTCCTGGGCCTCGGCTATGGAGGCGGTCAGACTTATGCCGGGAAGATGTCGGCAGGCTTTGACCAGTGCGGTGCGGGAGAGGGGTTGGAAAGTCTCGGTGGCAGGCTGTGCCGGATCCGGCCTTTCGGAAAGGGATTTGTCATGAACGGCTTTTTCCAGGGACTGGGCCAGATGCGCAATGGCCTTTATGCTGCGCTCACCCATGCCGTAGACCGTGATATCGGCCTTGGCGTCAAGGAGCAGTGGACGGCGCAGGGTGTCGGTCCAGAAATCATAGTGCGCGGCCCGGCGCATGGAAGCCTCGATGCCGCCCAGAATAACGGGCAGTCCGGGGAAGGCGCGGCGTAAAAGTCCGGTGTAAACTATGCAGGCGCGGTCCGGGCGCGCTCCGGCCCTGCCGCCCGGAGTATAGGCGTCGTCGCGGCGTTTTTTGCGAAAGGCCGTGTAATGGGCAAGCATGGAGTCCAGCGCACCGGCGCTGACCCCGGCGAAGAGGCGGGGTCGGCCCATGACCTGTATGTCTGCAAGAGCATCTTCAGGGACGCGGAAACGCGGCTGGGCGATCAGCCCAACGCGCAGTCCCAGACTCAGGAGCAGGCGTCCGATCAGAGCTGAACCGAAGGAGGGATGGTCGATATAGGCATCGCCGCTGAGCAGAAGAATATCCAGTTCTTCCCAACCCCTGGCCTGCATTTCCGCTTTGGATGTGGGCAGCCAGAGGGAGGATGGCGTGGGGAGGGGTGCGGCCATACCCTCAATCCTTTAGTCGAGCGGCGGCAGGGGAGCGGGGGGTTGTCCCAGCCTGGAGGCGGCGTTGGGCGGAGGCTGGCGGGTCGGGTCGGGCGGAGGCGGAGGCGGTGTAGTCGGCGGCAGGACGCGCCCGGAAGTGTCGATGACCGGGGCCGGGGCAGCGGGGCTGGCCGGAGCCGGAGAAGCGGCTGCGGGGCTTGCGGGCGGAGGGCTGGCCGGAGCCGGGGTTGCAGGACTGGCCGGAGCCGGGGCAGCGGGGCTGGCCGGAGCCGGAGAAGCGGTTGCGGGACTGGCCGGAGCCGTAGAAAGCGTTGCCGGGGCCAGGGTTGGAGTTGGAGTTGGAGCGGCTGCCGGGCTTGCGGGCGGAGGGCTGGCCGGAGCCGGGGTTGCGGGACTGGCCGGAGCCGGAGAAGCGGTTGCGGGGCTTGCAGGTGGAGGGCTTGCGGCTGCCGGAGCCGCTGGAGTGGCTGGCGCCGGAGAAAGCGTTGCCGGGGCCGGGGCCGGGGTTGGAGTTGGAGCGGCTGCCGGGCTTGCGCTTGTCCGGGATGGGGTTTCAGGACTTGTCGCCGGAGTCCGGGCGCTGGCGCGAGGGGCGGGCACGCAGCCTTCCGGGCAGATCGGTTCCGGGAAGAGATCAGGCTGCCTTTGCGGAGCGGCCGGCGCGGCAGGTTTTTTTTGCGCGGCGCCGGATTTTTTTGCGCTTGCGCTTTTTTTGCCTCCGGATTTGCCGGAGCTGCTCGCGGACCACGCGCCGGTCGCGCCCTGGTTTTTGCCGGAAGCGGCCTGCGCGGTCGTGCCTTGACCTCTGCCGGAAGTTGCCCGCGCAGACGCGACAGGTTGCGCGGAGCGGGCCGATGATGGGGCTTGCGCCTGGGTCTCAAAGGACTGGGTGCGGCCGACATATTGTTTCCATAAAGGATCGGCATGGGCAACAACCTGGCCGGTAAGGGCCGGGATGTTGCTGTTGCCCGGCGGGACTGGACGGGCCGGCGGCAGACCCGGCGGCGGAGCCTGGGGCTCGCCGTAAATTTCTCCGATGACCGGACCCGGTTCAAGATCCTGGGTCTGGTACATGTTTGCGGGCGGCTTGTGGGCAGCGCAACCGGCCAGAAAACAGACGAGGCCCAGCAAAAGGGGCCGGGAGCGGCGGAGAGCCGGGAAGGGTGTTTTCATATAAAACCCCGATATTATTATTTATAGACTTGCGGGCTTGCCCCTTGCCGTCAGAGACCTGTCCGTCTTATCGGCATTTTTGTCTTTTTCTTTATTTGCAGAGCGCATTTGACCTTTGCCCTTTTTTTCCGCTATCATTTGCCGGGAATCGTCTGAAAGAGTCGGCGCAATGCCGTCGGCAAAGGATCCGCCATGCTGTTGTTTTTAACGGGCGCCGGGATCAGCCGGGAGAGCGGGCTGGCCACTTTTCGGGGCGCGGACGGCTTGTGGGAGAAAGAGCGTATTGAGGATATAGCGACTAGGGAAGCGTTGCGGCGTGACCCTGAACGCGTGTATCGGTTTTACGATGCGCGGCGTAAAGATCTCTTGAATCCGGAGGTCGCGCCCAATCCGGCCCATTACGCCCTGGCCCGCTTGCAGGAGGAAGGGAAGGAGGAGATGGTCCTGGTTACCCAGAATATTGATGATTTGCATGAGCGGGCTGGATCGGAAGATGTTTTGCATATGCACGGCGAGCTTTTAAAGGCGCGCTGCACAAGATGTGGGGCGCTGTCACCCCAAAAGACGGAGTTATCCACGCGCAATGTCTGCCCCGTATGCGCCGCGCGGGGCGCTTTGCGGCCTCATGTGGTCTTGTTTAATGAAGAGCCCGTGCATATGGAGGAAATTTTTTACGCATTGAGCCGTTGCCGCGTCTTTATCGCCATCGGCACATCCGGAAACGTCTATCCGGCCGCCGGTTTTGTGGCGGAGGCGCGATCGCGGGGGGCGCATACTCTGGAACTCAATCTCGAACCCTCGTTGAGCGCCGGGCTTTTTACGGAAGGCCGCTACGGTTTGGCCTCGAAAATTGTGCCCGCCTTTGTACAGGACCTTTTGACCGGCCAGGTGTCATAATGCTGTTTTGATACAGGAAGCGGTCATTTTTTCTTTTTAAATCGGGAATACATGCCGTTAGCCGTATACAGCGCCGCAACGGGGTTATGCCCAAGCGCCCTGTCTTTTACGATCATAACGGTGACAGGCGCTTTTGAGTGTTGAAGGAAAAGGGTATCATGTCCCACACAAAGACCTATGACTATATTAAAATCTGTGTCCAATTCGGCGAGTTTATATGCCTGGGTAATGGGATTACACATGGATTCGTGTCCGCAACCCCTGTTCAGTTTCTTTTCATTGGGCACACCGACAACAGTTTTATCCACGGCGCCTATTTTACATCCCACAGTATAACTTTCTATGCCTTTGTCCGTCAGTATCCTGGAAAAGATGCCGGTTTCCGGCATCAACCCTACGCAAGCGGCTATGCCTATCTTACGGTATTCCATGCGGAGTATGAATTCTATGGTCTCTTCCACCCGCGTCAGTTTACCATATGAATCCGCTTCCAGTATGGCAGAGACACGGGCCATGCGCCCGGAACTTTCGTTATCGGCATAACAGGCCAGGGCCTCTTGCAGCAAAGCTTCATCCAGATTTTTCGTCAGGCAGAAACCGGGATATTTGGCGCTGTCCTTTGTCCGGCAACTCAATACACCGCACTGGGCGCAACTTGACACTTTAGCTGGTTTCATGGGGTCCTCTGTCGGCATAAATTGGCCGGCGCTTAAAGGTTGGCGGCGGGTTTTTCCAGTCTTGTGTCCACTTTCCAAAGATAAGAGGCGCGATTTTACTGCAACCGATCCATCACCTGCCGCAGTTCCTGCGCGACCCTGGAGAGTTCCTGCACGGCGGTCGACGACTGCATCATGCCTTCCGAGGTTTCGTTTACTATGGTGTTGATTTCGGCAATTGCGAGGTTGATTTCTTCGGAGGTTGCGCTTTGTTCCTCAGCCGCTGTGGCAATGGAGCTCACGACGGCAGAGTTGTCTGCGGCAAGTTGTACAATGCCGTTCAAGGCTTCGCCCGAGGAGTTGGCAAGCTCTGTCGCTTCGGAAATACTCTGCACCGCGTTTTCCACCGCGCTGATATTGGTGTGCGCGGATGTCTGCACTGCGGCAATAGACGCCCCCACTTCCTGCGTGGCGGACATGGTTTTTTCCGCCAGCTTGCGCACTTCATCGGCCACAACGGCAAAGCCGCGTCCCGCTTCGCCGGCCCGCGCCGCTTCAATGGCGGCGTTCAAGGCCAGCAGATTGGTCTGGTCGGCAATGTCGGAGATGACGTTCATGACATTGCCTATGCTCTTTGTCTGTGCGCCGAGTTCCTGCATGTTGTTTTGCAGACCTGTAGCCACGGTATTAACGGCATTGATGGATTTGACGACCTTATTGACAAGACCGGCGCCCTCGGTGGCCTTAACTCTGGTGTTTTCGCTCTGCTCTGAAGCATGACCGGCATTTTTCGCAACTTCCATGACGGTGGAATTCATCTCGTTCATGGCGGTGGCTGTGGATTCCACACGGGCGCGCTGTGTATTGGCGCCGCGTGAAACCTCCTCGACCTGGGTGGAGAGCTGTTCAGAGGCAGCGGCTATGCGGTTGGTAAGCGCTGTCGCCTCATCGGCCACGGCCCGCATGGTGCGCTGCTGGCTGGTGATGCTGGTCAAATCGGTGACCACCTCTATATAGCCCGCTATCGCGCCGGTTTTGTCGGTCAGCGGAATGGCCGTGACCGAAGTATCCATATTCTGCCCTTTCGGCTTCATGGCGCTTTCACTGGTCACATTGGCCCTGGCGTCCATGCAGCGTTTGCCGAAGCATTTGTCCGTGCCGCAGACATCGGCGCAGAAGTGTTTTTTGCAGGGATCTCCCTTGGGGTTGCAACCCACCATTGTCTGTCCGGCCCGGTTGCAGAAGGCGATAGTGTAGTCTTTTTTGCTGGCCATAATCGGCAGCGGCACATCGTCGATAACTGTGGTGTAAGCATCGCTTACCGTGTTGACGGCCTCGGCAAGGGTTGCAAATGAACCGCTGAAATTTTCCGGTTGCAAACGATTGCGCAGGTAGCCTGCGCGTATGTCGTCCGCAAGAATTTCCGCCGTGTTTATGATGTTGCCCAGTACCGCGGGAATTTCGCGAATGGCTTTGATCATGGCGCCGACTTCGCCTTTTTCGCGGGACTTGACCTCATGGTTGAAATTGCCCTGCGCGACAGCGCTGGAGAAACGCACCAGGCTGTTCAGCACACTGACGAGGCCCATGACGATAGCTATGGCGATCAGAACGCCGAAGGCCGTGCCCACGCCGCTGGTGATGAGCATGAAGCTTTTTGCGTTGTCGTTGCTCGCCAGCGCCTGCTCGGCCTCCGCGCGGGCTTCATCGGCCACGCGTTGGCTGAAGGCGCCCATGGAGTCGTTGAGTTTGTTAAATTCCTTGTACATGGTGTCCATGAGGTTTTCTGTGCTTGTCGCTTTCTCCGCCAGCGCGCCGAGGGATTTATTGAGGATCTGGTAGGACGCGTTCAATTCGTTGAACAGATCTCTACCCTTTGGAGTTTTTATCGCCGCAGACATTTTGTCCAGAAAAGACTGCAAATCTGCGATACGCTTGCTCGCGAGATTCACTTCTTTTGTTTCAAAATTTTCCGTAAAGCGCGCCAGAGAGATCATGGCCCAGGAAATATCCTGCATGGACCGGCCTATAAGATAGGGCACATCCTGATTGTTACCCGCATAAGCCGCTTCGTTAAGTTCCGTCAGTTTTTTATAGACATTGCGGTAGGCGGGGCGGGCGCTTTCTTCAAACAGCTTGCGTATGCCGAGCACGTTGCCGCGCACGCCTTCCAGATTTTTTTTCAGGGGCCCGACCTCATCCAGCAGTTCCTTGAATTTGTCTTTTCGGTATTCTATGGCTGTTTGCGAAATTGAGTCGCTGCAAATTTTTTCATAAGCGTCCAGACTGCTGAACGCTACGTCAATATGTTTGGGGTCCGGGTTCTCGATAAAGCGTAAAAGACTGGCGGTAACCTTCCCGATCAGGACATCCATGTCGCTCGTAGCCGTATTGAGACGCGCCTGTCGGCGGTAGCTTACCAGCCCGTCCGCCGCATTTTGCAGGCTTATGTAGCCGAAAGCGGAGAGTCCGCACAAGAGCGCTATCATGATCCCAAAGCTGACGATGATTTTAAGTTTTGTGGTCATGGTTTCTCCCGTGACGGACAACAGTTTTAATATGACAGGGCCGTATTGCTTCATGACGTTTATCGGCTGAACAGGCGTCTGGCTTAAGGGGTTGCCGGCAAAATAATTCCGGGGGAGGGATTGCCCACGGTCGAGTCGGCGCCGCGGTGAAACCTGCGTTGCGGATATATGTTTGGGCGTGAAGGGTCTCAAGGGAAGACGCCGAGTCGGCGTTGCTTTTGGCGGGGCATTCATTTATTTAAAAAGCCATGCGTGAAATGGACCTTCACCTCTCCTTGTCTGCCCGCGGCTACAGCGATATTGTCCAGCCCATGATCACGGTGCGCAACCTTGAAAAGCACTATGGCGGTAAATCCGTTCTGCGTGATTTGTCCTTTTCTGTGCAGGAGGGAGAAATCTTCGGCATAGTCGGGCGTTCCGGGGCGGGCAAGTCCACTTTGCTGCGCTGTTTCAACGGTCTTACCACCTATGACGGCGGAAGCGTGCAGGTGAGGGGCAGGGAAGTGGGCGCCCTCAGTGATGCGGGTCTGCGTGAACTGCGCCGCGACATGGGTATGGTCTTTCAGGACTTCAGTCTGATGAGCCGCAAAAACGTTTTTGAAAACGTGGCCTTTCCCCTGCGTATCTGGGATGCGGGCCAAAGCCGGGGGACGATTGAAGCCAGGGTTATGGAACTGCTGGAGATTGTCGATCTGGCGGATAAACGGCTGGAGCGTGTACAGAACCTTTCCGGCGGTCAGAAACAGCGTATAGGCATCGCCCGCGCTCTGGCCCTGAATCCGAAAATCCTGCTCTGCGACGAAGCCACCTCCGCCCTGGATCCCGATACGACCCTGAATATTCTGGAGCTTCTGCAAGACGTCAACGTCCGTTTCAAGCTCACCCTCATTGTCGTCACGCACCAGAGGGAAGTGGTCAAACGCCTCTGCCACCGGATGCTGCTTCTGGACAAGGGAGCTGGACTTTGCCTGGGCAGGACGGAGGATCTTTTCCTCGATCCGCCGGAAGACCTGCGACGCTTCGCGGACACGGAGTATACGTTCATTCCTGGGGGACTGAACATCCGGGTCATGTTCCCGCGCGCGATCTCGCGCCAGGCCGTCATTACCGATATGGCGCGTTCGCTCGACCTGAGTTTTTCCATTGTCGGCGGCAAACTGGAACGCTATCGCGACCATGTCCTGGGTTTTCTGATCATCAATGTCGCCTGTGAGCATGTTGAGCGCGTGTGCAGTTATATGACGGATAAAAATTTGCCCTGGGAGGTCCTCGCCGATGACCACGATGCTTGTCAGCGCCCTGAATGAAACTCTGTTTATGGTATTTTTTTCCACGCTTTTTTCCGCAGCCGGCGGCTTCGGGCTGGCCGTGCTCCTGATTCTGACCGGCCCCCACGGCCTGCGCCCGAAGTCCAGGGTTTACGCGGCGCTGGACCTCGCCGTGAACCTGCTGCGTTCCTTCCCTTTTATGATTTTGATGATCGCCCTTATCCCTTTTACCCGGCTGGTGGCAGGCGTGGCTTACGGCAGTGCGGCGGCCATTGTGCCCCTGACCGTGGCGGCCATTCCCTTTATGGCCCGGCTTGTGGAAGGCAGCCTGCTTGAAGTGGACCAGGGGGTTGTGGAGGCGGCCCGTTCCTTTGGCGCGTCCGACAGCCAGATCATTTTCCGGGTTATGGTCATGGAGGCCCTGCCCGCCATCATTCTCAATGTGGCCGTGCTGGCCATAACCCTGCTCGGCTACTCGGCCATGGCCGGGGCCATCGGCGGCGGAGGCCTGGGCGCTCTGGCCTATAACGAGGGCTATATCCGTTTCCGGGCGGATATAATGTTTTGCGCCGTTGCCGTGCTTATCGTCGTGGTGCAGTGCATACAGAGCGGCGGCAACCATCTTTATAAAAAACTGCGCTGAAGCGCAGGAGGGGTACATCAATGAAAGGTTTTTTTCTCGCTTTGCTTATAACGGTCAGTTGCGTCTTCGGCGCGTCCACTGCAAGGGCCGGGACGCTGACCATTGGCGTGACGCCTTTCCCGCACAAGGACATAATGCTGATTGTCAAAGATCTTTTGCAAAAAGAGGGCATCACCCTGAACATCAGGGAGTTCTCCGATTATGTGCAACCCAATCTGGCTTTGGCGGACAAGGCTCTGGACGCCAATTTCTTTCAGCACATCCCCTATCTGGACAACATGAATGCGGAAAAAAACCTCAAGCTGATCTGGGTGGCCAAGGTGCATATTGAACCGCTGGGCCTTTATTCCAAAAAAATCAAAAGCCTGGGCGAGCTTGGCGCGGGTGACGCCGTTGCCGTGCCCAATGACCCCACCAACGAGGCGCGCGCCCTGCGTCTTCTGGAGGCGAACGGTCTGATAAAGGTGCGGCCGGGTGAACTGGTGACGGCGCGCGATGTCACGGATAATCCCAGGGGCCTGAAATTCGTTGAACTGGAAGCCCCGCAACTGCCACGTATCCTGCAGGATGTGCGCGCTGCCGTGATCAACACCAATTTCGCGGTGGAAGCGGGACTGATCCCCTCGCGGGACGCCATGATTATTGAAAGCAAGGATTCCCCTTACGCCAACGTGCTTGTTGTGCGCGGCGACGATGACAGGCGCCCGGAGATCCGGAAGCTGATCGAGGCCGCCAACGCCCCCGAGGTCAAAGCCTATATTGAGAAAGAGCTGACCCCGAAAGGCATAGTCCCGGCCTTTTGAATTTATCTTTAACAACATAGATTATAAACAGAGGATACTTTGATGATCCCTTCCCTATATCAAGATGGAGCCGATCTTTCAGGCAGGCAATTTGATTTTGGTTGACAAAACCATACGCATTGGCGAGCGCCGGGAAGCGAGATCCTTCCTTTGACTGCTCAGGCTTGAGCGTTTTCAACCTTGTTTTGTCCATTGTCCTTGCGTATGGAAAGAAAGTATGTCATTTATTTACATGCTCTCCCGTGTTTCGCCTCCGCTGACGGCCGGTGGCTCATTTTGAAAACAGGGGAGTGGTCCAGTTTGTTGCAGGCAATCTGGCGCAGAAGCGCGCAAACTGGGCAACCACCCGCTGAAATAGTATTTGACGCCGGCGGGGGGGCGGTGGTACTGGTACTGAAATGTGCCCGGATTTTGGTTTAATTTACGGAGGTTCACCATGCGCAAGAAGATACTTGTAGTGGACGATGAACTCCATATTCGTTTGCTGTACCAGGAAGAACTGGAAGGGGATGAATATAGCGTTGCGCTCACGGACGGCCGTACTCCCATCATGGAAGTGATAGCCAAAGAGCATCCGGATCTTATAATCCTTGATATAAAACTTGAAGGCAACCCTCTGACCGGTCTTGACATACTGCAAATTATCCGGGCCGCCAACAACTCCATGCCGGTCATTTTAAGCACGGCTTACGACAGCTTCCAGTATGATCTCAAATCCATAGCGGCCGATGCCTATGTGGTCAAATCCGTGGACCTGACCATGCTGCGCGATGCAATCAAAGAGGCGCTGAACAAAAAGGCATAGGACGGCGGACTCGCGCCTCGGCAGTGACGATAATGACAAAAGATTTTACAGCTTCTTTGCTCCATTTCGGGCTGGCCTTCGTGCCGGCCCTTTTTGGCATTATCTGCCATGAAGTCTCCCACGGTCTGGCCGCTTATAAAATGGGTGACCCCACGGCCAGATATATGGGCCGGCTTACCTTGAACCCCATAAAGCATATTGACCCTATGGGGCTTGGCGTTTTTGTCTTCACCGCTTTGTTCAGTCCTTTCATTATCGGCTGGGCAAAGCCCGTGCCTGTGCAGACGCGCTATTTCAAAAATCCGCGCCGGGATATGATTCTGGTTTCTCTGGCCGGACCCCTGAGCAATGTTTTTGTGGCCTGCCTCTGCGCCCTGATCCTCAAATTATCCCTCAATCTGGCCCAGGCCGGGCTGGCCTCCTCAAGCATTCTGTTGCTGGTCGCCCAGTCTGCCTGGCTGGGCATCGGCATCAATTGCGCCCTGTGCTGGTTCAACCTCATGCCCATTCCCCCTCTGGACGGCAGCCACATCCTGGCCGGAATTCTGCCCCGGCAACTGGCCATGCTTTATACAGGCCTCAGCCGCTATGGAATGCTGGTAGTAATTCTGCTTTTGGCTACGGGCTTTTTTCGCTATGTTCTGGTGCCGCTGATCAGCTACAGCGTCTTTTACATCAGCCTGTTTTTCCAGGTTCCGTACGGGCTTGGGCAGGTGCAGAGATTTTTCTTTTCCTGAAGGAGGGTGAACGGTGTTGAATGACAAATCCGTTCCGGGCGTGAACAAAGATGCGGGCAAACGCAGCCTTTCCGGGATGCGTCCGACCGGCGCCCTGCATATCGGGCATTATTTTGGGGCCATCAAAAACTGGCTGACCATGCAGGACGAGTTGAAAAGTTTTTTCTTTGTGGCCGACTGGCATGCCCTGACCAGTGAATATGAGAACGCGGCGAATATTCATGAATTTATTCCGGAAATGGTCAAGGACTGGCTTGCTGCCGGTCTGGACCCGGAACGCGCGGTCATCTTTCAGCAGTCCAAAATCAAGGAAACCGCCGAACTGCATCTGATTTTGTCCATGATCACCCCGGTGAGCTGGCTGGAACGCTGTCCCACCTATAAGGAACAGTTGCAGCAGTTAAGCGCCAAAGACCTCGGTACTTACGGATTTCTCGGTTATCCGGTGCTGATGACCGCGGACATTATCATGTACCGTCCGCAGTGGGTGCCGGTTGGTCAGGATCAGCTCCCCCATCTGGAGATAGCCAGGGAAATAGCCCGGCGTTTCAACAATTTTTACGGCGACTTTTTTCCGGAACCGGAGGCCAGGCTCACTCCACAGCCCAAATGTCCGGGTCTGGACGGGCGCAAGATGTCCAAAAGCTATAACAACGGTATTCTGCTCAGCGAAAGCATGGACAGCATCGCCCTCAAGATACGGGAGATGTTGACGGACACGGCGAGACTACGGCGCAAGGACCCCGGTAACCCGGTCAACTGCAATCTTTTTCCTTATCATGAACTGCTTACAGATGAGACGACGCAGGCCGAGATCCGGGAAGGGTGTTTAAGCGCCGGCATGGGTTGCGTGGACTGCAAGGCCATACTGCTGCGTGGACTCAAGGATTTTCTTGAACCCATGCGTGAGCGCCGCGCCCTTTTTGACGCCAGGCCGGATTTTGTGCGGGACGTGCTGGAGAACGGCAACAAAAAGGCCAGAGCCGAGGCGCAAAAGACCATGGAAGGGGTGCGGGAACTGATCGGGTTTTGAGGGATTGAGGGAGATGGCTCTCAGCCCTTCTTGACATTCCGGCGGCAAAACTTTAGGAAG
>JAISKK010000045.1 GCA_031260965.1 Desulfovibrio sp.
CTTCCGGACTGTTGGTCACAAAGCGCAGATCATAGGCGCATTCAGGATCAGAACCTTGCAGTTCATTGATGGTCGGATGCGTCCCGAGTCCCACTTCCGGACCGATGGGGTCCGTGATCTTGGTTTCGGCATGTTTGCCCCCTCCGAGCAGGGCGTTGGCGTGCCCGTCCACAGCCGAGCCGCCTGAAGCACTGCCGATGCCATCGGAGAGAATGCCTTTCAGGTCCAGACTGATGGTTTCGGAGGGATCGCGAACATTGTCGTGCACGGTTTCAAAAGAGAATTGGTAATGACCGTCCGCGAGATCCCCGGCGGGAATACGCACCACCACTTCATAATAGCGAGGGTTGTCGGGATCGTCCACCTCCCATTTCCAGATGCCGCCGCCGTTTTCGGGCGGAGTGCCGTTAGTGCCGGTCGCGTCGGCGTGCCGGATCAGAAAATCATAGTTGCCGCTCGCCTGCTCGGCCGGGGACAGGGCATTGAAAGCGTCAATGTCGATGGGAACCGCTCCGTTGGCAGCGGCCGGCACGGGCAGACGCAGCACCACATCAATGAATTCGTCCAGACTGGTGATGGGAGCGCCGGAATCCGTATGCACTGCCAGGGTAAAGGTCGCCTCGTGGCCTTCCAGAACGACGTCGGTGCTTTTGATCGGCTCAAGTTCCACAATAGGAACCTCGCGCACCCTGAGTGTGCAGTCCAGGGTGTTCACAATGTCGCCGTCCGCGTCCCGGAAGGCAGCCTGCAGGGGGAGATCGGCGCCATGGTGGTCGATGTTGACCAGTTCCTTGTAGTCGTAATGACCGTTCTGCTGCACTTCCAGGGTGAAGACATCCACCCCTCCGGCCCGGCCGGTCAGGATGATCAGATTATCCGCGCCCACAGTCTGGGTAACGGTGACGGCCGCGCCGCCCACCGTCCAGGGGCTCGTCCAGGGGCCGCCGGCAACGCCGCCCCATCCGGTCGCGTTCGTGTCCAGGTTCACGGCGTCGATGGGTTTGTCCGGATGCATGCCGTCCGCGCCGAAGATGTCGCCCCGGCCTTCAAAGCCGCTCCAGGTCTGGGCATCATATACGCCGTCGGCATAGGCGAAGAGTTTGTCGCCGCTGTCGTCAAGAACGGAATCCCCGCGCTCTTCAATGCCCCTGAGAATGGGGTCGATGGTCAGGCCCTGTTCGTCGTCGTAAATCCTCACGTCAAAGCCGGCGCGGGCCACATCCCCGTCCCCGTCCACAAGTTTCAGGGGGATGTTGCTGATGTCGGCCAAATCGACAGTGCTGTCGTGCATGAAGGGCGCAAGCTGGGTGACGGTGACCACGGCCTTGCCGTCCGCCACCGCGCCGAGCTCAAATTCCACAACAGCCGTGCGGCTGCCGGTCGGATCCTGATAAAGGGTGAGGGTTTTGCCGTCAGCGCTGCGGATCCATTCAAAAGCGTTATTGTCGACGGCTCCGCTAATCTGCGGCGCTGTCCAGTCCGGAGCGGTGGGGTCCGCGAAGGTCAGGCTTTGCAAACCGTCCGCGCCCGGATCGACGTTGAATTCGATCCTGGTCGGCACAAAGTCGCCCTGTACGCCGGGGGCTGTATAGTCATGCTGGTCGTCGTCAAGCACGGCCAAAGAGTTTCCGTTCACAGTGAGGGTGGGAACGGCGTCATGGAGATTGCTCTCCAGGGTGTAGGTCGCAGTGTCCCCGTCGCGATCCGTAAGGGTCAGAGTGAGTCCGGTTCCCGCCGTCAGCCCCTGGGCATTCAGGGCCCGGCCCAGAGCGCCGAGCAGATCAAGCGGGGCGTCCGAGTTTTCCACCAACGCGGGGTTGGCATGAGCGAGCGCGTGGTATTGCGTGTAGGTCCAGTGGCCGGCAGTCGTCACGGTCAGAACGGCAACGGGAGTACCGTCAGCAGTAGTGCTGAGGGTCACGCTCAGCGTGTCGCCGGAAAATTCCTGTTTCACAGACAGGTCGGCGGCGGGCTTGATGATGGCCCCGTCCGGCCCGAATTCGGGCGTGGTCATAAGGCCGGGGACCGCAAAATCTGTTCCAACCGGCAGGCCGCTTATGAGCAGCGCCGCATCGGCGTTCGGGCCGTCCGCTCCGAAATTGAAGGGAATCCGGGTAGCGGCGGTATCGTGGGCATAGGTCATGGCCTCGGCGGGAGCGCCGTCCATCAGCTCGCCTTCATAGCCCGCAAAAGGAATGTGTCCGCCGCCGATCGGCGCGTCGTCATGCACATTGATGCGAATCGCCATGTCGCTCTGATCGCCGTCGCTGTCCGTGACGCGCAGGGTCAGGGCCAGGTCGGCGGCCAGCGTTTCGTTTGCCGAACTTCCGTCCGGATGCTCCAGGGCCAGATACTGGATAAAAGTTATATTGCCGTTATGCGCCCCGCCCGTGAGATCTCCTTCCACGACCACGGCGAAGGCCAGAGCGCCGTCCGGGCCGCCCACGCGGCCGGTGACAACGCCGTTTTCATTATAGAGCAGGATCGCTTCCTTGGACCCGCCCGAAATCTGCCAGCCGCTGGGAGCGCCGTCTGTCAGCTCAAAGTTCAAAGCCGCGAGGGAGCCGCCCGCAGGCAGGTTTTCCGCAGCGCTGTCCGCGCCGTCCGAGTACAGGTTATAGGTAAAGGTGTTTTGGGCCACGGAAACAAAAGGCGCGTCCGCGGCGGCGCCCACCGCCGCCGCCAGAACGGCGCCCACCGAAGCGGGAACGGCGGCGATTTCGTTGGTTCCGTCCTGTACACCCGCTGTTTCGTCGGAGAGGATGACGAGATTTTGGATAATTGTCGGCTTGTCTTCCTGAACGCTTACCGTGAAGTCGCCGATCAGTTTTTCCGCGTGGTTGTTGTCTATAATATCAATATCCGCGCCTCCCGTGCCGAGTTTCCCCTCCGGAGTTTCGTCGGATACGGCGTAAATTTTGATGGCCGCCGGGCCGGTATCGGATCGGGACAGGCCGCCCGCATCCCGCTCGTTTGACCAGTCATGGGGATCAAAGACCACATCGCCGCCTATGGATGCGGCGGTCGAATCCAGGGTGATGATCACGTTGCCGTCCGCGCCCCGGCTGATGCCGGTGGCCACGCCCGCGCCGAAGGCGGCGTCCAGGCCGGCCTGATCCGGCAGATCCCAGCCGCCGGGCACGCCTGCAAAGATGAGGCTGTGGCTTTCCGATCCGTCATGGTCCGGGAACGAGGCTTCGACATGCAGGGTGACGGTGTTGCGCTCGCCCGTGGACGCAGCTATGCCGGAGGCGTTTGCCTGCTGGTCCAGGCCGGTTTCCCCGGCCAGGCCGTCGGCGATCTGGGCCACGGCGTCCACAATGACGTGGAAGGAGGTTTCAAGAGTGGCTTTCGGACCGGTGGGATCCATAATGTCCGCCTCTACCGAAACGTCAAAGTCCGTGGCATTGTATATGGGGGTCCCGTCGTTGGGGTCGAAGTCTATGGAGGTCAGATAGATCGGGGTCGCGCCGGGGTTGAAGGCGTCGGGACCGAAGGTGTAAAGGGTCTGCCCGGGGCTGCCCAGAGGCACGAAATCACCGGCCCCGTTCACGGTAAAGAGGGCCACTCCGGAAGGCACGGTCACCCGGAATTCAAGAACCGTTTCATGGTCGGCCGGGATGAAGGATATGGAAAGCCGGGAGGGCACGAGGTCGGCCGCCGGATCGATGAGCGGATTGAGATGTTCGCCGACCGGGGTGGCCGGACGGTCGCCGGAGTTGCCCAGGTTGGCATAGGGGTTCCAGCCTTCGAAGATGCCGGAGAATGCCTGTCCGTTCAGGCTGCCGCCCGCGGGACCGCCCGCGCCGGGCGCGACATTGATGATAAGTTCGCCCGAAGCCGGGGAAACAAGACCCAGAGCTTCATCGTCGACTTCCCTCTCGCGGCCCCAGTAATCCGTGCCGAGTTTGCCGTATTTGTCCAGGCCGTCCAGCAGACTGCCGGCGTCATCGGCATAGCTGGTGCCGCTGCCGCTGGCCCGGCCGGGTCCGGCCGCCGTGCTCATGTCCAGTTCGCTGTTCGCGAAAAAGTCCGTGGCCGCGACTTCCACGCCGTCCGGCAGGGCAAGGGTAGGCAGGGTTTCGTCGCCGACTTCAAAAAAGCCGCCGATTACCACCTTGCCGTTCGCGCCCAGATCAAAAACCAGATCGTTGCTGTTTTCGGGACGGGCGGCTGTGGCCTCGGCGGGATCAAAACCAAGGTCCAGGCGTCCGCCCGGAGAGGATTGAACCGTGACTTCCGCGCCATGTTCGGGTTTGGGGACTATAACGGTCTGGCCATTTACGCTGTTGGGATGAATAAAATCGGAAACTTGTGACATGATAAACCCCCAGATATTTAGTTTAGAAAGAATAGTTATTTAACATCAGGTTGTCAGCGTTAAAAAATTGCCGGCGCGAGACTGGAGCGGACAGGCTTTTGTCTGACACGGGGAGCAATATTGCAAAATCTATGCCAAGTTTGCCACCATATTGACCCCGAACCGGGAAAAGCGAATGGCTCTCTTCCGCTTCGGAGCTTTTGAGCTTGTATGAAAAGGCTGCAAGGAAACACTGTTCCCATTGAAGCTGCCGTTTCAGTTATTAAGTGATATTCTGTACGCAAACTCCACACCTGTGGAACTTCCCCTTGCGATAGAACTGTGATAAACTATAGCCAATCCAAAATATTTGTCAAGCTGTTTTTTAAATTTTTTTTAAGGGATTCGCCCCCGCGCCTTTGATCAGCCTGAACGCTGCGGCGGCGGGAGCAAAAGAGCCGCTGCCGGGGCAAGAGTCTCCTTGCCAATTCCGGCCGCAGACATTATCTTTGGCTCTGCCGAAATCTCGAATTGACCGCCAGGTCCGCGCCTGACCGCTGTCTTCACAGGGCGCGTCCGCTGCACAGCTTATGAGCAAAGGAGAACACATGGGGGCGTCAACGGCTCAACGCGCATACGCGCGCACTATCATCCAGGTTCTGATCCTGCTGCTGGCAATGACGCTCTGCGGCTGTCCCAAACCGTCAATCTTCAGAGACGAACAGCAAAAGCCGGTCCAGGCCGACCCCTTGCGGGAAGCGGAAAACGCCTATGTGGCCGGAAATTATAAACAGGCGGAAAGCGCGGCTCTGCGCCTGTCGACGGACCCCGCCGCCGATAAAGGACAAAAAAACCGGGCTCTGCGTCTGCTTGCCGCCGCCGCCCTTAAAAACAACCACCCCAGCCTGGCCCTCACGGCCCTGGACGACTGGAGCGCCGGCGCCTCCGGGGTTGACGCCGGACAGGAATGGCAAGACGCCCTGGGTAAGGCCCTGCGCGCCCTTAACTCCAATGAGGCGCGCACCAGAGCGGACGCCATTTACCAGAACGGCGGACGTTCCCTGCCGGCGCGCAGCGCGGCCGGAGTCATGCTGGCCGTGCGCCAGTGGCGGGACGGAGATTTGGGGCAAAGCCTGACCGCCCTTGAGAATATTTACAGCGCGGCCGCAACGGAAAAGGAAAAAGCCGCCCTGGAAAGACGCCTGGCCCTGGAACTGCATCTGGCCGGGGCCCAGGCAAGCGCGCCGGCTTTGGGCGCGATCTCGCGGGAGAACAGGACAAAATTCCCCTACAATATAATTCTCCTCGACAAACTACGCAGGGATTCCCAGGACTCCGGCGCCCGCGAAGCGGCCCTTGTCTCTTTGCGCGAACTTGAAAGCCAGGTAAAACTGGCCGATCCGTCCCTCTTCTCCGCCCCGCCCACGGAAAGCGAGATCCTCATCCAGGGCGGCGCAGCCGCTTATGCCCCGGCCGCCCCGATCAGCGGACAGCCCGTGGTGCTTCTTCTGCCCCTGTCCGGGCAATACGCGACCGTCTCCGAAAAAATAGCCGCCGGGGCCAGAGTCGCCTGCGACGAAATGAGCGCCCAGGGCCAACAGGTTCCCCTGATTGTCATCGACAGCGGACAGGCGGATTGGGTCGGCAAGGTCGAGTCCCTGCCCCGCAACGCGACGATAATAGGCGGCCCCCTGCGTCGGGACGACTACAATCAGGTCAAAAGCCGGGGGCTGACCGCGCACCGGGCCTTTTTCGCCTTCCTGCCCTCTCTGGAGAGCGGCGACGAAGGCGCGCGCGCCTGGCGTTTCTTCTCCAGCCCCCAGGATCAGGTGGACACGCTGCTGGCCTTCACTTCCCGTTTGGGGATAAAGGGTTACGGCATCTTTTATCCGGACGAGAATTTCGGACGGCGCATGGCCGCCCTCTTTGAAGAAAGGGCCAGGGCCGCGGGCGCCGCTGAAGTGATCACCACCTCATACACGCCCCAGGATCAGAACAACTGGATGAGCGCGGCTTCCTCTTTCCTGGGGGCGAACAAAAAAGGCAGTGTTTTCCGGGCCATCTTCCTGCCGGACAGTTGGAAAAACATGGACGGCATCGTGCCCAATTTCTTCTACCAGAACGAAACGCGCCAGGTTCTGCTCGGCACCTCGCTCTGGGAACAGGGTCTTTCCGGAGGCGGGTTCGTGAGCACCCAGTACTACGGCCTGGCCGTTTTCCCCGGCGCCTGGAACGCCTCCTCCCTCACCCCGTCCGGAAGCAGACTCCAGCAAGCCCTGACCGACAAGAAAGGCGCGGATTTCTGGTCCGGACTCGGCTACGACTTTGCCAGATTATCCGTAAAACTCGGGGTCGGCGAAGGATTCGCGCCTACGGCTGTAAACGCGGCCCTGCAATCCGCAAACCTGGACTGGAGCATTGCCCCCATCCGCTGGACTTCGGGCATGGCCGCGCAGGCCATGCACCTCTTCACCCCGGACGCCAAAGGCTTTGTCCCTGTTGACGAGCAGAGTTTCCGGACCGCTTACGACGAGGCCTGGAGGTAGAAGCCGGAGTGGATGCGGAACAAAAGACCCGCGCGCGGGACAAGGACGCGGGGCAGGCGAAAAAGACGCGTCTGCCGGTCTGGCTACGCCGTCCCCTGCCCCGGGAGCGATCTTTCCACAAAACCGAGGGACTGCTCAAAGCCTTAAAGCTCTCCACGGTCTGCCGGGGCGCGGCCTGCCCGAACATCCACGAATGCTACTCCAGCGGCACGGCCGCTTTCCTCATCCTCGGCCCGGTCTGCACGCGCGCCTGCGCTTTCTGCAACATTCAGGCCGGAGAACCGCAAGCCCCGGACCCGACGGAGCCGGAACGCCTCGCTCAGGCCGCGGCGCGCATGAAACTTAAACATGTGGTCATCACCTCCGTTACCCGCGACGACCTGCCGGACGGGGGCAGCGCCCATTTCGCCGCCGTCATCGCCGCCCTGCGCGGCGCCCTGCCGCAAAGCACGGTGGAGACGCTGATCCCGGATTTCCAGGGCCGGGACTCCTCCCTGCAGAAGGTGCTGGACGCCGCGCCGGACATCGTCAACCACAATGTGGAAACCCACTCTTCCCTTTATCCTTTTGTCCGTCCCCAGGCCGATTACCGGCGCAGCCTCGATCTCCTGCGCCGCGTCAAAGAAAATGGAGCTTGCGCCAAAAGCGGTTTTATGGTCGGGCTGGGCGAAAAGGACGCCGATGTCCTGGAGCTTCTGCATGACCTGAAAGAGGCCGGCTGTTCCATCGTGACCATAGGCCAGTATCTGCGGCCAAGCAAACGGCACCCGGAGGTAAAACGCTTCGTTCCCCCGGAAACCTTTGCCGAATACGCCCGCTGGGGCCACGCGGCCGGCATCGCCTCTGTTCTCTCCGCTCCCCTGGCGCGCAGCAGCTACCATGCGGAACATAGTCTGGCGAGCTTGCAGGGAACGGATCTTTCCGGCAAAAATGTTGCGCGTATTTAAAATATTTACTATATATAACTGTACTTTCAGAACGGAAACGCATACGCTGTCCAACCTGGACACAGGCAAAAGGCACGGCGCGCCTTATTTCTATTGTTTATCCGGCGGACGGAGCAAGAGGATTTTGTGAAAGAAAAAACAAGCTGCCCGCAATGCGGCTTTACCTTCAGGCTGCAAAGCAATCCCTACCCTACGGTGGATGTCGTCATCGCGCATCCCGGCAAGGGGATCGTCCTGATTGAGCGCCGCTTTGAACCGCTGGGCTGGGCCTTGCCGGGCGGTTTTGTGGAGCTGGGCGAAAGCGTGGAAGAAGCCGCCCGGCGTGAAGGTTTTGAAGAAACGGGGCTGAAGCTGCGTCTGGCGGAACTGCTGGGCGTATATTCCAAAGCGGACCGGGACCCGCGCATGCACACCATAAGCACGGTTTTCGTAGCCCTGACGGATACCCCGGAATTGATCAGGGGCGGAGACGACGCGGCGCAGGCCCGTTTTTACCCCTTGTCCGCATTGCCGCAAACAGCCTTCGATCATGCTGCGATAATTGATGATTTTCGCAGGCGTCTGGCGCAAAAATACGGAGTTCTCCCTTAACTGGCATGCAGGGCATGCGCGGAGACAAGCCAATGGCACAGCGGATTTTTTTCGCCACCTCCGAAGTGTATCCCTTTTCCAAGAGCGGCGGCCTTGGGGATGTAATGGGCGCTTTGCCCGCGGCCATGCAGAACAATGGGCAGCAGACGGCTGTTATTTCACCCCTTTACGGACGCATCAGTACCGGCAACTTCCGTATCCGCCCGACTGTTTCCGATCTGCCCGTGGGTTACCCCTGGGCTCCGATCACGGCGAACGTTTACGAAACCGTACATCACGGCGTACCCCACTTCTTCATCGATCGCGGTGAATACTTTGACCGCCGCCATTATTACAATGATCCGGTACACGGGGATTACTTCGACAATGCGGAGCGTTTCATCTTTTTCTGCCGTGCGGCTCTGGCCCTGTTGGAACATCTGGGGGTCCCCCCCTATATGGTCCACGCCCATGACTGGCAAACGGCCCTTCTGCCCGTTTACATACATTTTCTGCGCCGCAGCAACCCCTTCTGGGCCAACACCGGAACCATGTTTACCATCCATAACCTGGCCTTCCAGGGCCGCTTTTCCTCCCGTCTTTTCGCAGCCTGCGGTCTGCCCCAGGAAGCGTGGAACTTCAACGGAGTTGAATTTTTCGGCGACTTCAATCTCCTCAAAAGCGGCATAGCCTATGCGGACGCAGTGACCACCGTAAGTCCAAGTTATGCCCGGGAAATTCTGACAGAAAAATTCGGCTGCGGCCTGGACGGCATTTTACGTCAGCGCGAGCTTAACCTGCACGGTATTCTGAACGGCGCGGACTACGCCATATGGAACCCGGAAGCGGACCCCTATCTGCCCTGCCAATACTCGGAACAGGACATGAGCGGAAAACAGGGCTGCAAAGACAATCTGATCTCCGAACTGGGCCTTGACCCGGAACTCAAGGATCGCCCCCTTCTCGGTTTCATCGGCCGCATGCGCGGGCAAAAAGGCATAGACATCCTGAACGCCATAATTCCGGACCTGGTGCGCATGGATGTGGGGATTGTAGTTCTGGGCGAAGGCAACCCGATCCACGAAACCATAATACGCGAACTCATGGAAGCCCACCGGGGCAGAGTCGCGGCCGTAATCGGCTACACTGAAGACCTCGCCCACAGGATGCAGGCGGCCTCGGACCTCTTTCTCATGCCCTCGCGCTACGAACCCTGCGGTCTGACCCAGATGTACGCCCTGCGCTACGGAACCCTGCCCATAGCCACGGCTGTCGGCGGCTTGCGCGACACCATCATCCCCTGGCCGGGAGACAATTCCACCGGCTTTATTTTCACCGAACCCGACCCCCTTGACTTTCTCAAGACCATCGGCCAGGCCGTTCAGTTCTGGACCCGCAATCCGGTCGGCCGCCGGGAGATGATCCGGCGCGCCATGCGCCAATCCTTTACCTGGGACAAATCCTGCCGTGAATACATCGACCTTTACCGAAAGATCCGTCTGAGACTGGACCAATAATGCACAAAAAAAGCCGCCCCCTCTATATCGAGCCCTTCGATCTCTATCTTTTCGGCAAAGGACGCCATCTGGATCTTTACCGTATTCTCGGCGCTCACCCGCACCGGGAAGGCAATATCGAAGGCTACCGTTTCGCCGTCTGGGCGCCGAACGCGAAACAGGTCTGTCTTACGGGCGAATTCAATTACTGGACCTGGGACGAGATCAATCTCTTCCCGGTGGGCAGTTCCGGCATCTGGGCGGCCTTCGTCCCCGGCATGGACAGGGGCAAACTCTACAAGCTCGGCATAAAGGGGCGCGGCGGAGAAATCGTATATAAATCCGACCCCTTCGCCTTCGCCTGCGAATACCGTCCGGGCACGGCTTCCATCACCACCGAGATCGGAAAATACGCATGGGAAGATCAGGCCTGGATGGAGGCGCGGGGAGTTAAAGGCCCGCATCTGGATCAGCCCATATCCATTTATGAGGTACACGCCGGTTCCTGGCGCAGACACTCCGATCCCGTTCATCCTTTCTATTCGTACACAGAGCTGGCGCAAAGCCTGATTCCCTACGTTCGGGACCTGGGTTTCACACATATTGAATTCATGCCTCTGGCCGAGCATCCCCTGGATCAGTCCTGGGGATATCAGACGGGCATGTACTTCGCCCCTTCCGCCCGTTTTGGCTCCCCGGACGAGTTGCGCGGAATGATCGACATCTGCCATCAGTCCGGCATAGGCGTTATCCTGGACTGGGTTCCGGCGCATTTTCCCAAAGATTTCTGGGGACTGGCGCGTTTTGACGGAACAGCCCTCTACGAGCATGAAGACCCCCGGCTGGGGACGCATCCGGACTGGGGAACGCTGATCTTCAACTATGGCCGGCATGAAGTAAAAAATTTCCTGATCAGCAATGCCCTGTACTGGCTGAAAGAATTTCACTTTGACGGCCTGCGCATGGACGCCGTGGCCTCCATGCTCTATCTGGATTACTCGCGCAAGGCCGGCGAATGGCGGCCCAACCGTTACGGAGGACGGGAAAACCTCGAAGCGGTTGAATTTTTACGCGAGGTCAATACCATCGTGCACAGCGAAGCCCCGGGCGCGATTACCCTGGCGGAAGAATCCACCTCCTGGTCCGGAGTTTCCAAGCCCGTCTATGCCGGGGGTCTCGGTTTCACCTACAAATGGGACATGGGCTGGATGCACGACACCCTCGCCTATATCAGCCAGGAACCGATATTCCGCAAATACCACCACAATGTTCTGACCTTCTCCTTTCTCTATGTCTTCTCCGAAAATTTTCTCCTGCCCCTGTCCCATGACGAGGTCGTGCACGGCAAAGGGGCGCTGTTATCCAAAATGCCCGGCGACATGTGGCAGCAACAGGCGAATTTGCGCGCCCTCTACGCTTACATGTGGGCCCATCCCGGCAAAAAGCTGCTCTTCATGGGCGGAGAATTCGGGCAATGGAACGAATGGAGCGACAACAAGGAACTGGACTGGCAATTACTAAACTTCCCGGCCCACGACGGCATACGTCTTCTGGTGCGGGACCTGAATGCAATTTTACGGCGCGAACCGGCCATGTACAAATATGATCACAGTTGGGAGGGCTTTTCCTGGCTGGATTGTTCGGACTACAACGCCTCCGTGTACAGCTTTATCCGCCGCGCCGATTCCTGCCCGCCCCTGATCTGGATCTTCAATTTCACCCCTGTGGCGCGCGGGGACTATGCCATACCCTGTCCGGACGGCGGTCTCTGGAAAGAAATTCTGAACACGGACAGCGCCTATTACGGAGGCGGCAATGTCGGCAACCCCGGTCTCTTGCAGGCCGCTTATCCCGACTGGGGCGGCGCCCCCTGCCTGCGTCTTACCCTGCCGCCGCTCGCGGCCATTGCCCTGATGCCGGCGGACCGGGAAAAAGATTGATAAAACAACGGACAAGACTTAAATACCCATTGGGCACATTATGAAAAATACAGTTATGACTTTCAGACAGGCCAAGGAAAAAAATGAAAAACTGGCCGTGCTTACGGCTTATGATTATTCCACGGCCAAAATTATGGACGAGGCGGGAATAAACTGTATCCTCGTCGGGGATTCCCTGGGCAATGTCTGCCTCGGCTACAAGGACACCCTGCCCGTGACCATGGAGGACATGCTGCATCACACCAAGGCCGTGGCGCGCGCCATAAACAACGCTCTGCTGGTCACGGACATGCCCTTCATGTCTTTCCAGCCTTCGGTATATGACGCCGTGACCAACGCCGGCCGTCTGGTCAAGGAAGGCGGCGCCGCGGCGATAAAGCTGGAGGGCGGCCGGGAAGTCTGTCCGCATATCGAGGCTATAACTCAGGCCTCCATCCCGGTTATGGCCCATATCGGGCTCACTCCCCAGTCCGTGCGCAGTTTCGGCGGCTTCAAGGTGCAGGGCAAGGACGAAGCGGGGGCGCGTAAAATTCTCGACGCCGCCAAAGCCGTCGAGCAGGCCGGGGCCTTTTCCGTGGTTCTGGAATGCGTGCCCGCGAAACTTGCCGCCCTGATCACGCGATCCGTCTCCATACCCACCATCGGCATAGGGGCGGGAAACGCCTGTGACGCGCAGGTTCTGGTCTATCAGGATATGCTCGGTCTCTTTACGGATTTCACGCCCAAATTCGTCAAACGCTATGCGTCTCTGGGTCCGCAGATGCGTCAGGCCTTCACGGATTATATAAAAGAAGTCAAAGAGGGCGTATTCCCCGCCCCGGAACACAGTTTTGAGGCGGCGGAAGATTTTATAGACAAACTGTATTGACAGGGACGGCTGCCGAAAATGACGCCGGACACAGCAACAGACGCGGAGCAGACCTCCCGGATCGCCGCCGCCTGGAAAAAACAGGGACTAAGCATCGCTCTGGTCCCGACCATGGGCTATCTGCACGAAGGTCACATCAGCCTCATACGCCGCGCGCGCCGGGAAAACGACCGCCTGATCGCGAGTATTTTCGTGAACCCCAGGCAATTTTCCCCTTCCGAGGATCTGGCCGCCTATCCCAGAAACCTTGAAAGAGATCTGGAAATCTGCCGGAACGAAGGCGTGGACCTGGTTTTCACACCCGGCCCGGAGCAGATGTATCCGCAGGGCTTCCAGACCAACGTGTCCGTGGAAAACCTGTCCGGCGGCCTCTGCGGCGCTTCCCGGCCCGGACACTTCACGGGCGTCTGCACGGTGGTCTGCAAACTGTTCAACATAACGGGCGCGGACCGGGCCTATTTCGGGCAGAAGGACGCGCAGCAGCTTGCCGTTATAAAACGCATGGTCCGGGATTTGAACATGGGGGTTGAGATCATCGGCTGCCCCATAGTACGCGAAGCGGACGGACTGGCTAAAAGTTCGCGTAACTCCTACCTGAACACGCAAGAACGCGAGGCGGCCCTTTGTCTTAGCCGGGCTCTGGCCAAAGCCGGGGACGAGATAGCCGCCGGAGTGACCGAGGCGGCCGCTGTCAGCGCGGCCATGCGTGCGGTGCTGGACGCGCAGATCCTGGCGCGTACCGATTATATTGTCGTAGTTGACCCGGACAGCTTGGAACCAGTTCCGGTCATCGGGGCGAAAGCCCTGATCGCCCTGGCCGTTTTCATAGGATCGACAAGATTGATCGACAATATGCTCATCGAACGCTGATGCGTAAAAAATTTTCATACAAATCCTATAAAAAATACCAGACGATGACCCCGAGCAGGACCAGAGCGGGAGGGAGAGAAACACCCAGAGAGAGAGGCCAGGAAAGACGCAGGGCGTTGCGGCAGCCGCTGATCAGGGAAACGATAAACCAGACGGCGGCCAGCGGAGGACCTACAAAGGGAACAATACAGAGGATAAAAGAGGCCGGCGCGTAGCTGACCACTTTGTAAACAAGACCAAAATCCGCCCGCTCCGGCGCAAAGGCAAGCAGAACAAGACGGATGCAGCCGACCACAAAAAGTTGCATCAGCCCCAGGGCGATGGGGGCCAGCAAAAGCAGCACGGGCAAAGCCACCCGTCCCGAAGGCAGGGGCAGAAGACCTGGCAAAAAGGCTTCCGCGGCCAGACTCCAGGCCAGCGAACCCAAAATACACACATAACCCATCAAAATAAAAAAGAGATAACCGGGCGCAAGCGAGCCCTTGTTGCTGAAAGACGCAAAAAAAGACGAGCCCTTAAACATCACCCCGCGCAGGGTCGCCGCAAAACCGCCAACCCAGCCGCAGACAGCCGGGTTCTCCCAGGGAATGCCCTCCCCCTCTTCCGCATCAACGCCCGGCTCAAGCGACAGAAAATCTTCTTCTCCCTCTTCCTCGGAAAATTCCTTGAGCCGACCCAAATCCCGCACCGGAACGGACTGACGAACGTCTTTGAGCATATCCATGTCCTGCTCAACCCGCTCCTCCGGGGGCGGACCATCCCCGGAATAAATAAAGAACCGCTTATTTTGTACGGGGTCCGGTCCGGCCTGAGGCAACCCTGACGAAACTGCCCGGGCTTCCATTTCCGTCCCGACTTGCGGCAGTCCTTCCGGACCGGCCTGAGCTTCTCCTCCCGCACCAGCTTGCGGCAAATCTTCCAGGCTGGCTCTCACCTCGGCAAGGGTTTCTGACAGCAAAAGTCGTGCGGCTTGCCCGGCATGAGGCCGCAAAGCCTCTTTTCCCCGGCTTGCAGGCTTCGTTTCATCCCTGCCCGAAGTCTTAATTTCTTCGCCTGGTCCTGTGTCTTCCCCGCGCTTGTTCAGGGCCAGATTTTCAACCGCCTCCCAGAGGTCGGCGCTTTTTCCCTGCGAAGTGGAATCATCCGCGGGCCGACCTTGCGCGGAAAAGGCAGAGGAACTTTGCGCAGGGATAGTCCGGGATGAATCCTGAGCGGAACTTGACAGCGGCACTTTGGGAATGGAAACGACTCCCGCGCCCAAAGAAAGACGCGAGTCCGGGAACGGACCGCGACCGGGTCCGGCCTGGCCCCTTTTTTCCCGTTCCGCATCCCGGCTCTCAAGCGTCAGCGCCGGGACCGAATTATCCGGTTCCCGGCGCGCGCGCATGGAACGAAAACGAAAACGCAAACCGCATTTGGGGCAACGCGCGACCTCGGCAGTCGGCGGGATTTTACTCTCGCTTATGCTGCGGGTATGCTCACACTGCGGGCAACGGATCACCATGATCTGAAATCCGCCCTCGTGGTAATTTTACTTTACTTCAGTAAAATCAGCGTCAACAACATCCTCATCCGACTTACGCGGCCCGGCGTCAGCGCCTGGGTCCCCGGCTCCGCCGGCGGGACCAGCACCCTCTTCCGCCTTTTTGGCGTACAACTGCTCGGCCAGCTTGTGCGAAACGCTGGAAAGGGTGTCCATGGCGCTTTTTATAGCCTCGACGGAATCCCCTTCCATGGCCTTTTTCAGGGCCGCCGTTGCCGCCTCGATGTCGGATTTCACCGCCGCTTCAACCTTGTCGCCAAGGTCATGCAAAGATTTTTCCGTGGCGTAGATCAAGGTATCGGCATGGTTACGCACTTCAATGAGATCCAGCTTCTTTTTATCATCATCGGCGTGAGCTTCGGCCTCTTTGATCAGCCTCTGTATTTCACTCTCGGACAGGCCGGAGGACGCGGTGATGCGGATCGTCTGCTCCTTGCCCGTGCCCATGTCCTTGGCTGATACATTCACTATACCGTTGGCGTCAATGTCAAAAGACACCTCGATCTGGGGCAGGCCACGCGGAGCGGGCGGGATGCCGGTAAGCTCGAAACGCCCGAGGGTCATGTTGTCCGGGGCCATATTTCTCTCACCCTGGAGCACATGGATGGACACCGAAGGCTGATTGTCGGCCGCCGTGGTGAAAATCTGGCTTTTCCGGGTCGGGATGGTGGTATTACGGTCGATAAGTCTGGTCATCACTCCGCCCAAAGTTTCTATGCCCAGGGACAGGGGGGTGACGTCCAGAAGCAGGACATCTTTCACGTCCCCGGCCAGGATGCCGCCCTGAATGGCCGCGCCCATGGCCACAACTTCGTCCGGATTGACGGAGCGGTTCGGCTCCTTGCCGAAAAATTCCTGCACGCTCTTCTGCACCAGCGGCATTCTGGTCATGCCGCCAACCAGCACCACCTCGTTGATCTCTTTCGCGGAAATTCCGGCATCGGCCAAAGCCTTCTTACAGGGGTCCACCGTGCGCTGCACGAGGTCCTGGACCAAGGATTCAAGCTTGGCGCGGGAAATCTTCATGAGCAGATGCTTCGGTCCTGTCTGATCCGCAGTGATAAAGGGCAGGTTGACCTCCGTCTCCATGCTGGTGGAAAGGTCCTTCTTGGCCTTTTCCGCAGACTCTTTAAGGCGCTGCAAGGCCAGACGGTCTTTGGAGAGGTCAACGCCGCTTTCTTTTTTGAATTCGTCCACCAGCCAGTTGATAATACGCTGGTCGAAATCCTCGCCGCCCAGGAAGGTGTCGCCGTTAGTGGCGCGCACTTCAACCACGCCATCGCCGACTTCGAGAATAGATATGTCGAAGGTGCCGCCGCCCAAGTCGAAAACGGCGATTTTCTCGTTGGTCTTTCGATCCGAGCCATAGGCCAGGGAGGCGGCTGTGGGCTCGTTGATGATGCGCTTCACATCCAGCCCGGCGATGCGCCCGGCGTCTTTGGTCGCCTGACGCTGGGAATCGTTAAAATAGGCCGGAACGGTGATTACGGCTTCGGTGACCGTTTCGCCAAGGTAGGCTTCGGCATCGGCCTTGAGTTTGCCCAGGATCATGGCGGAAACTTCCGCCGCGGTGTAGGTGCGTCCCTCAATCTCGACAGCCGCGTCGCCGTTTTTGTCAGCGACTATGCGGTAGGGGCTGTGTTTCTTCCATTCCTTGATTTCCGGCGCTTCGGACTTGCGGCCCATAAGACGTTTGATGCCGAAGACCGTGCGTTCCGGATTGGTCACGGCCTGACGTTTGGCTATGTCGCCGACCAGACGATCCTTGTCCGTAAAACCGACAATGGACGGAGTGGTGCGCCCGCCCTCCGGGTTGGTGATACACTTGGCGTCCTTGCCTTCCATGACAAAGACGCAGGAATTGGTTGTGCCCAGATCTATCCCGATTATTTTGCCCATATATTAGTTCCTCCTCCAGAGTATATCGTGCTGTTCCGGTTAAAGGTAACAACGATTTCACAAACGTCCAGAGGAAAGGGTCAGAAAAAACAAAATAATCTCCCCTACTCTGCTGGACAAAAAGGGAGGGATATACTAGCTTTTAACGACATTATCCGCTCCCGCACACTTTATTCGGAGGTGCCAACCCATGAAACGTTTCTGTATAATTCTTCTCTCCCTTGCCATCCTGTCCTTCGGCCTCCTGACGGCGGCCCAGGCGGCCATTACCATCCAGATTGCCGGCATGAAACCGGAAGGCGAGCCGGAAACCTTGGGCATGTATAAGTTCGGCGAGATCCTCACCAAACTTTCAAACGGCAAATACGAGGTCAAAATCTTTCCGAACAGCCAGTTGGGCAAGGAAAACGCCTATATCGCCAACACCCGGCGCGGCACAATCCAGATGTGCGCCACCGGAACCCAGACCTCAGCCCTTTTCCCGGCCATGGCCATGCTGGAAACCCCGATGCTTTATGACAGTCTGGAGCACGCCCGGCGCGCCATGAACGGCAAAACCTTCGAGTATATCAACAGGGGTTTCCCGGAAAAATCCGGCCTGCGCACCTTGAACGCCTTCCCGCTCGGCTTCAGGCATTTCTACTCCAAAAAGCCGCTGACAAGCATGAACGACCTGAAGGGACTGAAAATGCGCGTCCCGAACATCCCCCTCTATGTGAATTTCGCCAGGGAATGCGGCATCAGCGGTCAGCCCATGCCCTTCGCGGAAGTGCCCGCCGCCCTGGATCAGGGCGTCATAGACGGCGGCGACAGCCCCTTCGCCGACATCGTAGCCCTCAAAATGTACGAGATTACGCCGAACATCACCACCAGCGGCCATATTCTCATCATCCATTCCCTGTATATCAACGAGAAGTTCTACAGCGAACTCCCGGCGCAGGACAAAGCCTGGTTTAATCAGGCGGCCAAGGAATCCGCCGACTATGTATGGGACCTTCTGGCCGGACTCGAAAAAGAAGCCATCAAGACCATCACCGAAGGCGGCGGCAAGATTTCCGAACCGTCCCCGGAATTCAAGGCGGCTATGCTGGAGGCCGGGAAAAGAAGCTGGAAACTCTTTGATGAGACGGTTCCCAACGCCAAGGAAATCCTGGACAGCGCCGCCGGATACAAATAGGCCCGCAAAGTTCGAAAAAGAATCAAACACTTCGTAAAAGGCGGAATACGCCGCGCGGGAAGGGAAGAATCTTTTCCCTCCCGCCGCAATTCCCGCTTCTGTGAGGAGGATGACATGGCCCATACGGACGAGACGCATCCGGCCGCGCAACGCGCCGACGATGCCGCCGTTCAGTCCGCCGGACTGGAAAAAACCGCTCCGGCCGCAAAAAAGGACTCTGCGGGGGAATTCGCCTTTCAGGTGTTTTGCGCCGTCATTTTTCTGGGCATGATCGGACTGGTGTTTTACAACGCCTTTCTGCGTTATGTCTTCGGGTCCAGCTTTGCTCCAAGCGAGGAATGGGCGCGTTTTCTCTTTATTTACGTCACATTTTTCGGAGCCATTGAAGCCTTCTACCGCAAAAAACACATCGCCGTGGACATGTTTGTCGGGCTTTTCGGCGGGGCAACCCGCAAGGGCATCGACATCGCGGCCTCCCTGATCGCCCTGATCGCCATGGCCTTTCTGCTCTGGGGCGGCATTGTCCTGCTTGAACAGACCATGGACACCTATTCCGTAGCCACCAACATCAACCTGGCCTTCATCAACGGCACGCTGCCGATCATGGCGGCGGCGGCCCTGGTCATACTCAGCCGGGATTTCATCATCCTGCTGCGCAAGCCCGCAAGCGAATTTCGCAAAGCCGAGCCTCCAAAACTGGATGACCTTTTAGGCAAGGACTAAGGTATGGACCAGCTCATCTATTTTTTCGGCAGCCTTTTCTTCTTCCTGATCATAGGCGTCCCCATCTCCATTGTGCTGCTGCTCTGTTCCATGGTCCTCATGTTCACGGCCGGGGTCTGGGACGTAATGACCATCCCGAACAGCATGCTGGACGGGGCGGACAATTTTCCGCTGATGGCCATTCCCTTCTTTGTCTTCGCCGGGGAAATAATGGCGGCGGGCGGGCTTTCCAAACGCGTGGTGCAACTGGCCCAGCTGATTATCGGCCGGGTCAAGGGCGGCCTCGGCTACGCGGCCATTATGGCCAGCATTATCTTTGCCGGGCTGATGGGCAGTTCGGTGGGCGAAGCCGCCGCCCTGGGCGGACTGCTTTTGCCGATGATGAAAGAAGTCGGCTACGATCCGGGCCGGGCCGGGGGCATTATCGCCTCCGGGGCCATTCTGGGCCCGATCATCCCGCCCAGCACCAATTTCATCATCCTCGGGGCCACGGTCAGCCTCTCCGTGACCCGGCTCTTCATGATCGGTCTTGTCCCCGGTCTGCTTCTTGGCCTTGGGCTGATGATCGTCTGGTTCTTCATCGTGCGCAAGGACGGCTACACGGAGATCATTACCTTTACCCGCGCCCAGACCATAGCCATTCTCAAAGACGCCAGCCCGGCCTTCATGCTCCCCCTGCTGCTACTCGGCGGCATCCGTTTCGGAGTATTTACCCCCACCGAGGGCGGGGCCTTCGCGGCCGTCTTCGCCATTGTCGTGTGCATGTGCTACTACCGGGAACTGTCCGTGCGCGATCTTTTGCGGGTAAGCGCGGCAGCGGCCCGGACAACGGCGGTGGTCATGCTGATCGTAACCACGGCCACAGCGGTGGGCTATTTCATCACCCTGGCCCAGATACCCACATACATCGCCTCGGGATTTTCCGGTTTCATCGACTCCCCGCGCATTCTGCTGACCATCATCATGCTTTTCCTGCTCGTGGCTGGCATGGTCATGGACCTGACCCCCAACGTGCTGATCTTCGCCCCGGTCTTCTACCCCCTGATCCAGCAGGCGGGCATTGATCCTTACCATTTCGGCCTGTGTTTTATCCTCAATCTGGGCATCGGGGTTATCACTCCGCCCGTGGGCACGGTTCTTTATGTGGTATGCGGCATCGGCAATATTCAGCTCATGCAGCTGGTGCGCAAGATGCTGCCCTTCATGTTGATGGAGGTAACCATACTTTTCCTGCTCGTCTATTTCCCGGAATTGTCGCTGATACCCCTGAAATTCCTGATGTAAACGGTGGAGAGCAAAAGTGTAAACGCATATGCCCTATCTCGACAAACATTGTCTGATTCTGGACCTGGACGGCACGGTATATCTCGGCAATATCCCCATTACCGGGGCTGTTGATTTCATTTTGCGTCACTGGAAGGACTGCGACTTCTATTTTCTGAGCAACAACACCTCCAAAGGCCCGGAAACCTATATCAACAAACTCCGGGCCATGCGCATCCCGGCCGAACCCGGCCAAATCCTCTCGCCTACGCCGCCGCTGGTCACGCATCTGCGCGCGCGCGGCATAAACCGCGCCTATCTGGTCGGCAACCGGGATTACGCCCGCGCCCTGTCCGCAGCCATGCCGGAGCTTGAACTCGGCGAAAAGGACGCGCAGGCGGTCATTCTCGCTTACGATACGGAACTGACTTACGAAAAACTATGCAGCGCCGCCCATCTGCTGCAAAAAGCGCCTGTCGCCTATCTGGCCACGCACCCGGATCCGGTCTGCCCGGATCCGGCCGGGCCTTTGCCGGACGTCGGCAGTTTCATTGCCCTTTTTGAGAAAGCCACAGGCAGACTGCCGGAGCATATTTTCGGCAAACCGGACCCGGCGGTCATTTCCCCTCTTCTGGACCGCTATCCGCGCGCGCACATGGCTATGGCCGGAGACCGCCTGAGTACGGACAAAAAACTGGCGGAAAACGCGGGCATCGACTTCGTGCTGGTCTTAAGCGGCGAGGCGAGTCTTGCGGACCTCGCAAAAGAAGAGCGCCAACCCTGGCGCGTGGTCAAGGACCTCGGCGATCTGTAAATGACTGACGATACAAAAACATGCGAAACGCGCGTCGTCATCATCGGCGGCGGGGCTACCGGCGCCGGGGTGGCGCGGGATCTCTCCCTGCGCGGCATCCCCTGCATCCTGCTGGAGCAGGGCGACCTTTGCGCGGGAGCGAGCGCGCGTTTCCACGGTCTTTTGCACAGCGGAGCGCGCTATGTGGTGAGCGACCCGGACGCGGCCCGCGAATGCATATCCGAAAACAGGATATTGCGCCGCATCGCCCCTTACTGCATTGAGGAGACGGAAGGCTGGTTCGTACTCTCCCCGGAAGACGACCCGGCATACGCCGCAATCTGGCTCGCCGCCTGCGCGCATTGCGGCATTGAGGCTGTTGCGGTCCCTTTGGCAAAAGCGCTCAAACTCGAGCCCAACCTGCGCCGGGACATAACAGCCGCTTACCGGGTGCCGGACTCCGCAGTGGACGGCTTTCGCATGGTCCGGCACAACGCCATGTCCGCCCGCCTGCACGGCGGAAAAATTTATCCCTACACCAGAGTCGAGGGCATCAGCGTGGAACAGGGCGCGGTCACCGGGGTGCTGGCCCTGGATTGCGCCTCGGGACAATCTTTCCACATCGGCTGCGAATACGTGATCAACGCCTCCGGGGCCTGGGCCGGACAGGTGGCGGCCCTGGCCGGGCTTGAGATCGGCATCTCTCCGGATCGCGGGCTTTTGCTGGCCTTCAACCACCGTTTCATTGACCGGGTCGTCAACCGCCTGCGCAAATCTGCGGACGGCGACATCTTTGTGCCCCACGGCAGTATCACCATTTTCGGCACCAGTTCCATATCCGTGGATGACCCCAACGACATAAGGATTGAAAGCAAAGAGGCCCTGCGTCTTCTGGAAGAAGGGGAAAAAGTCTTTCCTGAACTGCGCTCCTACCGCATTCTGCGCGCCTTTGCGGGCACGCGCCCGCTTTATTCCGCAGGAGAAGGGACGGGCCGCTCGGCAACGCGCAATTTTGTGATTCTGGATCATGCGGACGAAGGCCTCGCGGGTATGGCCACAGTTACGGGCGGAAAATTCACCTCTTTTCGGATGATGGCGGAAAAGATCTGCGATCTGGCCGCAAAACGCCTGGGCGTAGATGTCCCCTGCCGCACCGCCTTGGAACCGCTTATCCCCGCCCACTCCAAAGAGCTTCTGGCCCGCGCGAAAGGCGTTTTTCCGCTCGGTGATTCAGACCCGGCCCTGGCCCGCCTCGGTCTGGATCTGGAAAAAACGCTTTGCGCGGCGGAAGCCGCGCCCTGGAAAAAAACCCTGCTCTGCGAATGCGAACTGGTTACCCTGGCGGAATTTGAAACGACTGCGGCGGACATAGCCGGACAATACGCGCGGGCGATGGGTTTGGCCGCGCCGGATCAAGAACAAAAAAACGGGGAAGAGGCGATCGGAACCCCGCATTTTGCCGCCTCAGACGAAGCAGATGAAAAAACACAGGAAGAAACGGCGCAAAAGACACGCGCCTTTTACGCCTGGACTACCCTCAATGATATTCGCCGGCGCACGCGCATGGGCATGGGAACCTGCCAGGGCAGTTTCTGTGCCCTGCGCGCAACCGGCGCGCTGGCCGAATCCGGTATCCTTGCCCCTCTTCCGCCGCAACAGATGCTCCGTGAGTTTCTCGAAGAACGCTGGCGCGGCATCCGCGCCCTGCTCTGGGGCAAACAACTGCGGGAAGTGGAACTGGAACGCGGCATTTATATGGCTTCCCTGAATATTGACGGCCCCGGACAGACAGACTCCGCAAAATTTTCCGCGCCCATCCAGGTAAATGCCCCCACCCTCCGCCCGGACGCGGAGGACCGTCCGTTGGCGCGGCCAAGCCCTCCGGATGCCTTCCATCCTCTGCCCTTGCCTCCGGCGGCTGCCTGGCCCTGGGACTTGGACATCGAGTCCGGGGAGATGTCATCTCCGCCCGTGGAAGGCTACGATGTAATTGTGGTCGGAACCGGGCTTTCCGGTCTGATCGCCGCTATAACGGCCGCCCGGCGCGGCCGCAAGACCCTGCTCTTAAGCAGGGGCGCCGGCGCTTTGTCCATAGGGAGCGGCGGCATTGACCTGCTCGGCTATGCCCAGGGGAAGCCTGTGCAGGGGGACCCCTTCGCCGCCTTTGCCGGTCTTGCTCCCGACCATCCTTATGCCCTGCTTGGTCCGGAAGTGGTCCGGGAATCCCTGGATTTTATAAAAGACCTCTCTGCGGCAAGCTCTTGTCCCCTGCTTCAGCTTGGGGGTCCCACAGGGAACGCCTGGCTGCCCACCAGCGCGGGAACCCTCAAGCCTGTATGGCTGGCCGGTCCGGGCATGAACCCGGCCCCCCTGCGGGATATCCGCTCCATAGCTATAATCGGGGTGGCCGGACTTAAGGATTTCTCGCCGCGTCTGCTGGCGCGGGGTCTTGCGGAAACCAAACTTTTCGCCGGTAAACAGATCCTTCCGGCACTGCTTCCGGTCCCACCTCCCTTTGCCGAACCGGGCGGACGCGACCTCAGCGCCTTTGACCTGGCCCGTTTCGCCGACAGCCCGGAGGGACTGGAATGGTTAAGCCGGGAGTTGCCGAAAGCGGCGCATGGCGCTCAGGCAGCGCTGTTGCCGGCTATTCTGGGCATCCGCCGGGCGGCAGGCATACAGGCAAAGCTGTCCGATGCCACCGGCTTTCCCCTTCTGGAAACCATCTGCCCTCCACCCTCCATTACCGGCCTGCGCCTGCAGATAATGCTGCGCGAGACCCTGCGCGCCCTCTCAGTTCCGGTTTTTGACAATATCGACATCAGCGGGGCGCGGGTGGAAAAGGGGCGATGCCTCTGGTTGCGGACGGAAGAAAAGGGCACGGAACGCATTTATCCTGCCAAATCTTTCATCATCGCCACGGGCGGACTTTTCAGCAAAGGCATAAGCACAGAGCCGGGCAAGGCTTGGGAAAACATTTTCAAACTGCCCATCCCCATGCCAAAAGACACGGAAAAGTGGTCCGGGACATTTTTCTTCGGCCCAAAACCGCATCTGTTCGCGCATATGGGCGTCGCTGTTGACAAGGAACTCCACCCCCTGGACCCGGGCGGCGAACGTCTGCTCGACAATGTGTTTTTTGTCGGGAGAATCCTGGCCGGATATGATTTCGCAACGGAAAAATCCGGCAGCGGCGTCGCCCTCTGCACCGGGCGCTTCGCGGGCGCAAGGGCTTAAGACGATGGAACACGACGCGCGCCACAACCCGGACGACTGTACAGCCTGCTCCATCTGTACCCTGCACTGCCCTGTGGCCATGGCGACACTCAAGTTTCGCGGGCCAAAAATGACCGGCCCCGCTTACGAGCGTTTCCGTCTGGCCGGCTTTGACGATGACGAAGCCCTGCAATATTGCTCCAACTGCAAAAACTGTGAAATCGCCTGTCCTTCCGGGGTGCCCGTAGCCAACCTCAATATGCTGGCGCGGGCGGCTTATTGCCAAAAAAACGGGCATGCCGCGCGCGATATGCTGACCGGATACTGCGGCGATCTGGGCAAGCTCTCTCTGCCTCTGCCCGCCTTTATGCTGAACAGCAGTCTGAAAAACCCACTGATCCGCGCTCTGCTTGAGCGGGTTGGGATAGACAGGCGCGCTCCCCTGCCCTCCTTCGCCCCCCTGGCGCAACGCCGCCGTCTGCGCGAAAAAAGGCGCGCGGGCAAGGCCCGGGTTGTCCTTTTCCCTGGCTGCTTTACACGCTACTATGAGCCGCAGGTCGGTCTGGACATTATCAAGATTCTGGAAAAGGCGGGCTATACGGTCACAGTGCCCAATGAGTTTGTCTGTTGCGGTCTGCCTCTGGTGACAGGCGGACTGATCGGCGCCGCCCGCAAACGAGCGCGGATCAACAGCCTGGCCCTTAAACGCCGGGCAAAGGCAGGCGCCTTGGTAATCACCCCTTGCCCGAGCTGCGCTTTGATGCTGCGCCACGAATACGGCGCGCTTTTTCCGGAAGAAGAAGGTCTCGCCGATAACGGACATATCGTTTTGGAGGCCGGGGAATTCATTCTGAACCTGATCCTGAACGGGCGACTCTCCCTCAGCAAAATACGCAGCGTCCCCGAAGGCGTTTTTGCCTATCACGCGCCCTGTCACCTGCGGGCTCTGGGCACCGGATTGCCCGCCCTGGAAATTCTGGGGCATGTGCCCGGCCTGCATGTGGAGAACATGGACGCCGGATGCTGCGGCATTGCGGGCAGCTACGGCTTCAAGAAAGGCAAGTATGAAATAGCCATGCGCGTGGGTTCAGGGCTGTTCGCGGCTCTTAAAGACAGCGGAGCGAAACTCGCCTTGAGCGAATGCGGAACCTGCCGGGTTCAGATGAAACACGGCGCGGGTCTGCCCACGGCCCATCCACTTTCCCTGCTTCTTGACTGCCTGGGTTAAATCAGCCCTCAAGAAACTTTTCAGGGCAATCTCCAGATCTTAGGACAATCCCCAGAGCCGCGCGGCTTCTTCAAGCAAAAGCGGCAATTTCTTTTCCGGGGTAAAGTATCTGTTCCAGGTCCGGCAGGCCAGTACGCAGATTTCCTGAAGCCGCTCCCGGCCCTGCAAGCCAATCCAATCCCGAATCCTCTCGCCCGCGCGCAGCAAATCCCCGGAGGCGACGCGCAAACAGAAGGATGTGTAATCCACACTCCCGGCAAGGGGATAAACAGTGTTTTCGCCGAAAATAACCGGGATGCGGCCCAGATACATGGTCTCATACATGCGTATGGATTGCGGTCCTACGCCGGGCGGGCACAGCACGGCAAAGGACATCCGGGCAATATTCCGATACAGATCCTGGCGCCCGCGCAAGGCGCTCTCCGCTTTTGCCCTGTTATAAAAATATTGCCCTTCAACCTTAAAGGCATCGTCAAAGTCAATCCGGCTGCGCAAGCCTTCGGTCCTCTGCACCGCCAGGGCGACAGCCTTGCGCGTCACGTTTGTGACGTTGCCCACAAAAGAAACATCATACCGTATGGCGTCCCAGTCAAAGGAAGGCGTATCATCAGCCACATGCGCCGGCAGCCTGTACCACGAACAGACGGCTTCGTTTCGATCCTGCTCCTTGAGACTTATCTTGAAAAGGCACAGGCCAGACCGGGAAATCGCAACGCCGTCGCCGTCGTCACAGACAATATGCCGTCTTTCCCGTCCGCGCAGATAAGGCAGCGAGGCGATCACCGCCTCCACTGCCAGGCTTTTCCCGCTGTCCATAAATTTGCCTATATCCCAGGGGAAGAGAAAGAAAGCGGCTTCGTCGGGATTTGGCGTCTCATAAAAAACCTGGGGATGGGGGATAATCCGTCCGGAGTCGTCTTGCAAGGCGAATTCGCAGAGATTTGGCGGGGTGAAACGCAATTCGCGGGGCAGAGTGAAATGTTCGCCTTCGCGATAGATAAAACAGGGATAAGCGGGCATGCGGCGTATATTACCATATGTTGTCCAGTCTGACAAAGCCTCCGGCATTGCGAACGCGACGCCGGGGGCTTTGTCTCTGCTTGTCCAGGTTTTAAAGCGCCCCCCTCGCGCTTTAAGTCCGGATCCTTAACCGAATTATAAATTATATTATATCCAGAGCATCCGAAAGAGCGCCCAGAATATCGTCAATATGCTCAAGCCCGATAGAGAGGCGGATCAGATCGGCATGCAGACCGCCCGCCGCCTGCGCGTCACCAGACAACTGCGAATGCGTAGTGTCGGCCGGGTGGATGATCAGGCTTTTGGCGTCTCCGACATTAGCCAGCAGACTAAAGAGTTCAATATTGTCCACCAGTTTGATGGCCGCGCTCTCTCCGCCCTTGACGCCGAAGACCACCATGCCGCCCGCCCCGTCCGGCAGGTATTTTTGCGCCAGGGCTTGACTCGGATCGCCGGGCAGTCCGGGATAACGCACCCAAGCGACCTTGCTGTGTTTTTGCAAATATTCCGCAACTTTAAGTGCATTTTCACAATGCTTGGCCATGCGCAGGGGCAAGGTTTCGACCCCTTGCAGGAACTGCCAGGCCGCGTCCGGCGCCAGGGTGGGACCCTGGTTGCGCAAACCAACAGTGCGCAACCGCAGGGCAAAGGCCACGGGGTTCAAATCCCCGAGATCATGGGCAAAACGTAATCCGTGGTAGCCGCGATCCGGCTCATTATAAAGCGCAAATTTCGGATTCTTCCAGTCAAATTTTCCGGCGTCCACCACAATGCCGCCTATGCCGACTCCATGTCCGCCGATCCATTTGCTCAAGGAATGGATCACTATGTCCGCCCCGTATTCGATCGGGCGCAACAGGGTGGGCGGGGTAAAGGTGGAATCCACTATCAGGGGCAACTGATATTTTTTGGCGATGGCGGCGTATCCTGCGATATCCGCGACATCCAGAAGCGGATTGCCGATGCTTTCAATAAAGATGGCGCGGGTTTTATCGTTAACAGCCTTTTCCACAGCGGCGAAATCATTGATCGGCGTAAAGCGGACACTGATGTTCTGCTGAGGAAGGATGGCGTCAAACATGGTGTAGGTTCCGCCGTACAGGTTGACGGCGCTGACCAGTTCATCCCCGGCGCGCAAAATATTGGTGATGGAAAAATAAACGGCTGAAGTGCCGCTGGCCAGGGAAAGTCCGGCCGCTCCGCCGTCCAGGGCGGCCACGCGGTTTTCCAGCACATCATTGGTGGGATTCATAAGGCGGGCGTAAATGTTTCCCAGTTCACGCAAGGCAAAAAGGTCCGCTCCGTGCTTGGAGTTCCGGAACTTGTAAGCAGTCGTGCGGTATACGGGCACGGCTCTGGCCTGGGTTGTCGGATCAGCTTCCTGTCCAGCGTGCAGGGCAAGGGTTTCAAGATGATAGGGGCGTTTCGGCATGGCGTGGCTTCCTTGTTCGGGTGAATTTTCTGGGACGCGGCAAAATATATACAAAACCGCGACTGATGGAAATACTTTGTTCGCATATGCATATGCGCCCGGGGAATATGAACAGATCTCCCCGCGCCGGAGCCAATGGACCTGCGCATGTTCCGGCCCGCGCGCATTGACATTGAACTGAATTTAGTTTATGGCAAACCGCATGAGCGCTTTTATAAAATCCTTCAGGAAAGACAGCCGCCATGCATAAGCTGAATGTGCTGATAGTGGAAGACGACGCTTCCACGGCCCTATGCCTGGAAGAATTTGTCCGACAAGCCGGTCATGAGGTATGCGGCATCGCCGACAGCGGTGAAAAGGCCCGTGCGGCGGCGCAGGAGCTGCGCCCGGACCTCGTTTTCATGGATATGCACTTGAAAGACGGGGTAACCGGCGTAATCTCGACGCGCAACATAGTCCGAGAACTGCGCATTCCCGTAATCATCATATCCTCCACCGATGATGAGGCGGAGTTAAAGGAAATTCAAAAGAGCCGGGCCTTCGGCTTTATACAAAAACCCGTGTCCTATGATGAAGTGCGCGTTAATCTGGATATCTGCGCCAGGCATATTCCCGCGTTCCGCGCCCTGATCAAAAACCAGACCCTGAACAAAAATATTTTTGATAACGCCGCAGTGGGCATCTATATATGCCATCTGGACGGATACTACATAGCCTGTAACAACGCCTTTGCCCATATGCTGGGCTATGCGACCCCCCAGGAACTGTTGCGCACGGTAGTGTCGGTTGACGAGCAGGTATACGGAGGCGAGGGTCCAAGGGCCTCTTTTCTGACCGCCATCCGGGCCGGGCAGAGCCTGTGCAATCAGGAAGCGCAGATTTACGGCAAAGACTGCGACCGCATCTGGGTGTCCGAGCACCTTGTTCCCTATCATGACGCCGACAATGTTCTCCAAGGTTATGAAGGCGTTGTGATCAACATAAACGGCCAAAAAAGGGCCGAGGCCGAAAAAGACCTGGCCCTCACCCTGATGAATTGCACCATGGATGCCGTCAAAGACTGGATAGTGGTGACCGACTTTGCCGGAAACATTATTTTCAGCAACAAATCCTTCCAATCCGGAGCGCCGGATGCCGCGCTGGCGGGGGTTCTGCGCCTTGAGACCGCGCGGGAACAACCGGTCGCCTTCCCCATGGCCTTTATGCGTTCCGAGACAATGGTTTTGGATACCGAGGGCAGAGATTTGTTTGCGATCCTTGAAGAAAAACTGGAAGCAACATCTCCTGAATATTACATCGGCCTGCGTTGCAGACTGGCCGAATATCCCAACTACCTGTACGCGCAAATCACCGCTTACACCAGTCCGGACGGGGGAAAAATAGGAGCGGTGTTTGTGTTGCATCAGTACCAATGCGACCGCTGATTGATGGCCCTTTACCTTATACTCTTAGCCTCATGAGAGGTGACGCTTGAAACTGACAATTTTTGCGAAAATGGCGTTGTTGCTTGTTATCAGCATCGTCTGCGTGATCGTTCCCCTGGTCTACCGGGTGAATACCCTGGTGAACCACGAATTCACTCTCGAATCCCGCAACGAGATAGCCGCCAAGGCTGAAACGGTAATAGCAACCATAGAGGGATACAAGGATACTGTCGGTAGTACGCTCTGGCAGGTGTCCAGACGCGCCGATCTGGCGCAGGTGCTGAAAAACAAGGATATGACGGGCCTTGAACGCATCGCCAAAGATCTGGATGAACACAGCGGCATAGACTTCATCACCGTTACCGATGCGACCGGCACAGTGCTGCTGCGCGGCCACTCCCAGAAAAAAGGCGACTCCATAGCCGGCGTGGCCTGCATCAAAGGCTCTTTGCAGGGATCGCCCCTTACTATCGGCGTGGAGGCCGGCAACGAAATATCCTATTCCGTGCGCGGAGGCGCTCCCATCTATGACCAGGAGAACAAGCTGATCGGGATTATTTCCGCCGGCGTGCGTCTTGACACCCAGGACCTGGTCAGCAGGCTGAGCAAGAGCCTGCAGGCGGAGGTGACCTTTTTCAAACAGGACACGCGCGTCTCCTCCACTCTGAAAGACCCCCAGGGTCAGTCCATGGTCGGCACAAAAGCAACTTTGCCGGAGCTTCTCGAAAACACCCTGCGCAACGGCAAGGTTTTCGCCAGTGACCATGTAACCCTGTCCGGGCGTGATTTCGCGGTGTACTACCAGCCCCTCCTGGACTCCGGCGGAAAAGTGTCGGGCATGCTTTTTCTCGGCGTGCCGCGCACGATAATCGACACCATAAGCGAACACATCCTGCACAGCACCCTGCTGCTCGGCGGCGTTGTTTCCCTGCTCATGGTCATCATAGGCATTTTCGTGGCCCGCATGCTCATTACCAAACCCTTGAGCAGGATAAGCAAACACATAGGCGACCTTGTGGACGACAGAGCCGAACTTTCCCATCGCATTGACACCTCAAGCGGAGACGAGGTGGCCTCCCTGGCCCACCAGGTCAACCGCCTGACCGGCAAAGTGGACACCATGCTCTGCAGTGTTGAAAGCTATAAAAACGTGATGCACGCCATTCCGGAGCCGGTATTCGCCGTTGACGACAACTACAAGGTCACCCTCGCCAACCTGAAGGTCTGTAACATGGCCGGGGTGGCGGAACCGGAACTTCTGTACGGTAAACATATAAATGACGTGTTGCACGCCAACATTTTCGGAACGGACATGTGCCCTATGCGCGAGGTCATGCGTACCCATTCCCGCTCCGTGTCCGACATCTTTCCCCTGATTATAGATGGAAAAGAGCGCAAAATTCGCGGCCTGTCCGATGTAATCAAAGACTGCAACGGCGTGGAAGTGGGTTTCTTCCAGATTTGCTCGGACATCACGGATATGGTGGAGCAGGAGCGCAAAATCGCACTACAGCTTGACCACACTACCGAGGTCAACAACAAGGTCCGGGAGATCGCGAAACGCGTCACCGCTTCCGCCACATCGATTCAGGAGCAAACCGGCAATATCCAGGATTCGGCCATGCACCAGAGCAAGGTCATGCAGCAAACTTTAAAAGCCCTGGAGCAAATGAATCAAACGGTCGTCGAAATATCGCGCAGCGCCTCCGCAGCTTCCGAACAGGCCGGCGCAAGCCAGAGCATGGCCGCCGAAGGCCGCAATGTCGTAAACGAGGCCATGCGGGCTATCGATTCCGTCCGCGCTCTGGCCGTGACGCTGAACGAGAGCCTTAAAAGCCTCGGCGCGCAGGCTGAAGGGATTGGTCAGATTATGAACGTCATCTCCGATATAGCGGATCAAACCAATCTTCTGGCCTTGAACGCGGCCATCGAAGCGGCCCGGGCGGGCGAAGCCGGCCGGGGTTTTGCCGTGGTCGCCGACGAGGTGCGTAAACTGGCGGAAAAAACCATGGGCGCAACCCAGGAAGTACGCAAGGCCATCACCGATATTCAACATGGCGCCAACAGCAACATCGACAATATGCAGGATGTCGCCAATGCCGTGGAGAAGGCCACGGAGCTTTCCACAAAATCCGGAACAGCCTTGAACGAGATTGTGAATCTGGTCAGCGAAAGTTCTTCGCAAATTGCCTCCATAGCCGCCGCATCTGAAGAACAGTCCGTCTCCAGCGAGCTTATTACCAAAGATGTCAACGAGGTCACGGAGATAGCGGAAAACACTGTGCAGCAGACCGCCAAATCCGCGCAGGCCTCGGACGATCTGGCCATGCTGGCAAATGAACTGGATTCCACAGTGCGATAACAGCAGTTGCACAGCAAACACCCCGCAGGGATTTAACGCCAAATCCCTGCGGGCGGTTCATGCCAGATAAGAGGCTTGCAGGGAATGAAAAAGCATCAGTTCGTAAAGACAAACTGCAACTGCCTGCGCAATGCTACCTATTTTGTCTGTAAATATTGCGGATCTATTGAGTATTGCGCCAAACACGAGATAGAGGCCCTGCCTCTGGATATGGCGCTCTGTTCCTCCGAAGAGGCTCTGGAGGTCCCGGCCCTGGATGCTTTTAAGGGCAAACTCGGTGGCACCTTCAACTGCCTGTCCCCTGATTATGAAACTTTCAAACAGTCGGACACCTGTCAGGGTCCGGACTGTTGATCTCTTTGGCCGGGGCCGACCGGCCAATCCCGCGTCCTCTGGAGCATTTTACGCCTGAGATTTCGGAAAAACCCGCCCGTAGACATCGTCAAAGCGCACGATGTCGTCTTCGCCAAGGTAGGAACCGGTCTGAATTTCAATCAGCTCCAAGGGGATGCGGCCGGGATTCTCCACCCGGTGTATCGACCCCAGAGGGATATAAATGGATTCGTCCTCTTTAATGATGTGCTGCTCCTCGTCCAGAGAAACTTTGGCCGTGCCGCGCACCATAATCCAGTGCTCGGAACGGTGGTGATGCATCTGCCTGGAAAGTATGCCGCCCGGCTTGACCATAATAAGCTTGACCTGAAACCGCTCGCCCACAACAAGATTTTCATATGAACCCCAGGGGCGAAAGACACACCGATGCTCATCCGCCTCCTGCCGCCCGCGTTTTTTCAATTCCTCCAGCAGAAGCCTGACATCCTGGCTGCGCCCGCGCGGCATAACCAGCACGGCGTCAGAAGTTTCTACAACGTCAATCCCGTCGATCCCCAAAACGGCGACCAGCCTGTGTTCCGCGTGCAGATAACTGTTCTTCGCGTCAATCTGCACAATGTCTCCGCAGAGCACATTGCCCGTCGCATCTTTAAGCCCGGATTCATAAAAGGATTCCCAGGAACCCATATCACTCCAGGATGATGTAAGGGGTGCCACACAGGCCTTGCGCGTATGCTCCATAACAGCGTAATCAATAGAAATAGATGGACAGGCGGCAAAGTCGTCCACAGACAGACGGATAAAATCCAGATCCCGCCTCCGCCCCCGCCATACAGAGCGGCAGACGCTCTCCACTTTTGGGGCATGGGCGGCCAGTTCTTCCCAAAACACTGGGGCCTTGAACATGAACATGCCACTGTTCCAGAAATATGCACCGTCCTTGAGCATGGCTTTGGCCCCTTCAGCATCCGGCTTTTCCACAAAGCTCTCCACCTCCCGGATGCCAGGAAAAATTTCCCGTCCGGATCGGATGTAGCCAAAACCTGTTTCCGGTCGGGAAGGCTCGACCCCAAAAATCGCTATCCGCCCGGACTCGGCCCCTTTTCTTGCCAGAGACACGGACTCGGCAAAAGCGTCCGCAGGATCAATAATATGGTCGGAACTTAAAACCAGAATCA